>JBGPJM010000124.1:0-14551 GCA_041485385.1 Phycisphaerae bacterium
GCGGGGACGGACGACGCGGCGATGTTTCCGTTGGCCGCGCGAAGAGGGGCGGGCATGATTCTCATGCACCGGCTGACTGCGCCGGCGAAGGACGCGTATTCCGACCGGTATGCCGCGGCGCCGGAGTACGAGGGGGGCGTGGTGAAGGTCGTGCGCGAGTTCCTGGGGGCGCGGGCCCGGGCGGCGGAAGAGGCGGGCGTGGCGAGCGCGGCGATCGTCATTGACCCGGGGCTGGGGTTCGGGAAGACGGTGGAGCAGAACATGGAGCTCATCCGACGCACTCCCGAGCTGCTAGGGCTGGGGTACCCGGTGCTGAGCGGCGTCAGCCGCAAGAGCTTCGTGGGGCGCGTGTGCGGGCTGGGAGAGGTGGGGAGCGCCGTGGAGGCGAAAGGGGCCGGTTTGCCGCGGGATCGTGTGTGGGGCTCGATCGGCCTGAGCGTGCTGCATTATGTGAAGGGGGCGAGGGTGTTCCGTGTGCACGACGTGACGGGGCAGGTGCAGGCGCTGAAAGCGGTGTCAGAGGCGATGGGGAAATCCGAAGGAGGATATTGGCCGAAGAATGTAGGTGACGGCCATGGGGAGGCGGGGAAGCGACGGCCGGATCCGCTCTGCCAGTAGGGATGCCCGACCAGCCGCGGCTCGCGTACTCGATCTTCCTCCGCTTGCCGCGGCACGGACCAACCGATCCCGAAGCGCCGGGGCCCTCCGCCGCATCCCGCCTCCCTCTTTGGTGTCGTCGAGGGGTGGACCGGGTGCGCGCGGGTGGAGAGACCAGGGGTGTTGGTGATGAGAGGTCGGTGGGGTGACGGGCGCGTATCTCCACGGCTTGCCGGCCTTGGACGATTGGTATGGTGCCGCACGATGTTGGGGCCGGTCAAGCCGTGGCACCCCGGCCCTGGGTGACGGTCATGGCGCGGCAGCTTTTGTTCAGCAGGCGTGGCGAGGGCGGACGATCTCGCGGTCGCCGGCCATCTGGGCGACGTAGGAGACGCCGCGGCGCTGCTCTGGGGTGAGCTGCTCGAAGGCGACGCCGATCTCGTACCAGCCGCGTCCGGCTTTGCGCGACCAGATGACGCGGACGGGGAGGGTGAGCTCGAGGTCGGGGACGCGGAGGGTGGCGCCGACGATCTCGCCGATGTCCAAGCGGGGACGGTGCCGGGAGCGGATGCGCATGCCGCCGGCGGAGAAGTCGTCGACCTGGCCGTCCCAGCATTTCAGCCGGACACAACCGATGCGGCCCCAGCGGCGCTTCTCGCTCTCCGGGCGCGGCTTGCCCGGCTGGTTCTTGTCCTGCTGTTCCGAGAGGAAGATGAACATACTGGTCTCCGGCCTGGAGGCCCGCGCCGGGGTTCTGCCGGCCTGGCGGGCCAGAGCGGGAGGTCTGTGCCCTGCTCGTCACCTTCATCATGCCATAACGCCGGGGCCGTTCCATGTTGGGCCGGGGTTGGAGGCAAAGGACTTGCGCGGCCCCCGGTGTCGCCCTTACAAGCCCGCCAAGTTCACAGGTTTGCGGACGTGCCGGTGCGGGGGAGAGCGGGGCGGGAGATTAGCGGATATCACACCGCGGCATAGAGGGGGGTGCGAGCGCTGGGGTGGGACAAGGGTGGGATGGACGTGGAGAATGATCTGTTTGCGTGGTACACGCTGGTGCAGAGGCCGGAGCATGTTGCGCCGGCGGACGGCGGCCTCGCTGATCCGCAGGCCCGAGCGGTAGACGCCGGCCAGCAGGGCGCGGTTCCGTAGGACGGCCGTTGCAGGCGTTGATGAGGGGGCGGACTTGGGCGCCGGAGTGGACCTCGGGGGGAAGCGCGGCAGGGGCCTGGGGCGGCGGCAGGGCCGCAGGGAGCCGGACGACATGGGCCGCTCCCTCGCGCGGTCCGATTTCATGGTAGCGCGGCATGGTCCTTCTCCTGTGCCCTCCCGCCGGGCTACGGATCCGGCGGAAGGCGTAACCCTCAACGGGCGGCATGGAGCAAGGCCGAACTAGAACTCGCGGCGATCCGGACGTCTGGTCGTGGTTGATTCGGCCGCGTTTTGGGTGGCGTGTGCATCGGCCTACGCTGCCGTTCGCGCCGCGCCGACCGCGATCAGGGCGCTGACCGCCGCGATGAAGCGAGAGATGGGGGTGGGTGTGCTCAGGGTCTGGCATTGGCGGCCGGCGGTCGCCTTGTCCTCCAGGTGGAGCTGGCCGCCGGGCGAGAGCACCAGCACCGGGAGCGCGGACACTCCGGCTTCGCGCTCGGCGCCGGCGAGTCGATCGGGCATCCCGGCTCGCTCCTTGGGCGCGGCGATATGCACGACGGCCAGGTTCGGCGGGTCTTCGCCCACGGGCTCGGCGAGCTCGGCGCAGAAGATGCGGTAGGCGTCGATCTCCGGCGAGGCGCTCACGTACAGCGGCCGGAAGGGGACGCCCAGCGCGGCGCGGTGGACTTCGACCTGGCGCGCCCACGGCGCGCCGCTGGAGTGCGAGAGCAGCGCGAACTTCGTGTCGTCGGTCTTCTGGCGCGCCGTGTCCTCGATCGAGCGGACCGCCGCGGCCTCGACCCCGAGGAGCCGGCAGTGCTCCTCGGTCGGGTAGATGGTGTCGTTGCCGCTGCTCCCGAGCATCATCGCGTGGGCGAGCCGGTCGGCCAGACCCAGGCGCAGGACGTCCGCGGCCTGGTGCGGGGCCAACGACTTTACATCGCCCGGGGGCGCGTGATGGAACACGATCGGGCTTACGAGGTCCTTGGGAAACCGCCAGGCGTGAAGGATCTTGTCCATCACCTCGGCGTGGCTCATCAGCAGCAGACGCGATTCCACTTCTTCCAGCGGCGACTGCATCGCCCGCGCTGCCTCCAGGACGTGCACGTACTGCTCGCCCAGACGCTCGGCGTAAATGACCCGTCCGAGGTCGTGGAGCAGACCCGCCGTGAAGGCGATATCCGGCTCCTTGTGCTTGAGGGCGTGCGCGAGTTCGGCGGCGATGATACCGCACGCGATCGAGTGCTCCCAGAAAAGCGGCGTGCTGAGGTGCTGCTCGAACGCCAGCGAGCCAAAGCGTTCGACTACGCCGATGTTGAGGACCGCCTGACGGATGCTCTGCATCCCGATCCGCAGCACGGCCTTGTGCACCGTGTCCACGCGGTCCCCGCGCGAGTAGACAGACGAGTTGGCGAGCTTCAGGACTTTGAGCGCGATCGCGTGGTCCTGGCTGACCGCCTTGGCAACCTGCTCCATCGAGCACTTCTCGCTGGCGGTGATCTTGAGCACCTGCGAGACCGTGGGCGAGAAGCCCGTGAGTTCGCCCTCCGCGGTGACCCGCTCCAGCAGCTCGGATCGGGTCATGAGCGGCCTCAACGACTTCAGGTCCGTGTCGGGATTGAGCGGTTCGTGGTCTTGCGGTGTGTTCTGGCGCGAAGAGTTCTTCGCGGCAACGGCGGGCGGCCTTTGTGCCTCTGGGCCGCTCATCTCAGCAGATGCACGCGTGCCTGTGGGCTCGGCGGCTAGAGCGGCGGCGGTTGCCGTAACCGCCCCTGCCCCGCCCGCCTGCGGTACTTCCAGCGCCTTCTTCACACGCTCCAGCATGTCCTTGAGCGAGAACTGGGACTTGAGGAGGTAGCCCGAGATGCCGAGCTTCACTGCGTCCACGATCCGTGCCCGGTCCGTCTCCGCCGACAGCACGATTACCGCCGTCCGCTTCGATACAGTGTCTTCCCGCATCTTCTTGAGCGCCGCCAGCCCGTCCATCACCGGCATACCCAGGTCCAGTAGGACCAGGTCCGGTCGCTGCCTCGAGATCGCCGCGAGGGCCTCCACGCCGTTCGAGGCCGTGAGCACCTGGAATCCGTCGGCGCGCAGCACCGCCTCGATGGGTTCACGGAAAATCGCCATGTCGTCCACGACGAGGATGGTCTTCGTCATGTGCTCCCTTCCGGCGCGCGGTGCTCCAGGCGCTGTCCATCGGCTTATCGGTCGCCGGTCTTGAGGGGTTTCCCCGGCGCGCACCGTCGCAAGGCGTGACACACTGACGAGCCGCCCAGTTCCGCCTGGCGCGGCCAGACGGCCTACTCCCAGTTGCGCCGGGTGTCCACACGCGGGGAAAAGGGGCCGTGGTCGGAGGTCGCCTCAGCCGTCGTCGCCACCTGCCCGATAAGACCAAGGCTTGTCCCCCGGCTCGGTCTTTGTATTGAGCCGGGCCGGGGTGACCGGCCTCGAACCATGAACCCGGCCGCGCGGGGCGGCCCGACGCAAGATCGCTCGCCATGAGACCCGCTTCCCTGACCCTCCGCCTCTTCGCCGAGACCCTCGCGATCATCGCGTCGATCGAGGCCGCGATCATGTTCCTGCTGCCGGTGATCGCGCCGGGGGTGGGCGGCGCGGCCGAGGCGCTTCTCGACACCACGATGTTGACATTCGCGGCCGGGCCGCTGATCCTCTGGCGCTGCATGAGGGCCGTGCGACGGATGGCAGACGCGGGCGCGGGACGTCAGGCCGACGAGAGGCGGAGAGTCCTGTTCCCGGTTCGGGGCCTGACCGTGGTTCTGGGTGTGACGCTCGCGCTGCTGACCGGCACCATCCTGATCGCCATGAATCAGTTCGCAGGGAGCTATGACAGCGGAGCCGTCCTCGAGGATCTCCAAGGCCGGACTTTCATGCTCGACGAGCGGCTCACCATGTCGGCCCGGCTGGCAGCCGCCACCGGCGACACGCGCTGGGAGGACCGCTACCGCGTCGCGGAAAAAGAACTCGACGCGGTGCTCAAGGATTCCGACGGGCTGCTGGACCGGGTGCTGGGCAAGGGCGCGGAGCAGGCCCGCGCCGTCATCGCCGCGACCAGCGAGTACAACGACGCGCTGATCGTCCTGGAGAACCAGTGCTTCAGGCTGGTGCGGGCCGGTGATGGCGCGGGCGCCATGGCGGTGCTGATGTCCGGCGAATACGAACGGCTCAAGGGGCTGTACGCCCAGGCCGCGGCCCGGGCCGATGCCGAGATCGACCAACTGATCGGCGATGCCAGAACGCGGGACCATCAACACGCCAACACGATCGCGTGGATGGGCCTGCTGGCGGCGGTCATGATGTTCGGCGGGATGGTCTGGTCGGTGGGACGCAGCCGGGTCCGCGCGGTGGCCCTGGCCCAGGACATGACGGCGGACCTGACCTCGGCCAAGGACCGGGCCGAGGCCGCCCTGCGCGAGACCGAGGCCTTGCGGCACACGATTGACCAGCACGCCATCGTCTCGGTCGCCGACCCCTCGGGGCGGATCATCGAGGTCAACGAAGCGTTTTGCCGCATCAGCGGGTACTCGCGCCAGGAACTGCTTGGGCAGGACCACCGGATCATCAACTCCGGCCATCACCCCAAGGCGTTCTGGGCGCAGATGTGGCGGACCATCCCGGGGGTGGGGGCGGGGGTAGCCCGGCCTTCCATGCCAGATCGGTCTGTGTTAGGTGTTCCCGATGGCAGCGGCGTGCCGATTGGGTCCGACGAGCACCAAAACCGCGTTTCTGACTCAGGCACGCGGTTCGCCGCCGTCATGGGCGCGACGCCAGAGGGCGGGGGCGCGACGCCCCACGTGAGGGATGAGACGCCACACGTCACGGGCGCGATGCCCGAGGGCGGGGACGCAAGGGGCAATGGCAACGCCTGGCACGGCGAGGTCTGCAACCGGGCTAAGGACGGCTCGCTCTACTGGGTGGACACCACCATCACCCCCCTCCGGGACGCGGCGGGGAAGATCGTCAAGTACGTCTCGATCCGCAGCGACATCACCGAGCGCAAGCGCGCCGAGGAGGCCCTGCGGCACCAGGGCCAGGTGCAGGAGGAGATGGGCCGCACCGCCCGCATCGGCGGGTGGGAACTCGACGGGGCCACCGGCAAGACCGTGTGGACGAAGGAGATCTACCAGATATTCGAGCTCCCCGAGACCTTCGACCCGATCCTCGACTCAGCCCTGTCGTACTTCCCCGAGGAGTCGCGGAAGATCGTGGGCGGGCACATCCAGCACACGATCGACACGGGCGAGCCCTTCGACTACACCGTGCCCTTCACCACCGCCACCGGCAAGAGCCTGTGGGTGCGCGGCCGGGGCAAGGCCGAGCGCCGCGCCGACGGGACGGTCCGCCTGTACGGGGCCTTCCAGGATGTGACCGAGTCCGAGCTCAAGAACCGGGAACTGATCAGAGCCCATGCCGAACTGGAAAATCGTGTGGCCGAGCGGACCGCCCAGCTCGCTGAGGCCACAGGGGTCGCCGAGGCCGCCACGCGCGCCAAGAGCGAGTTCCTGGCCCACATGAGCCACGAGATCCGCACGCCGCTGAACGGGGTGATCGGCATGACGGACCTCATGCTGGGCACCGACCTTACCGAGCAGCAGCGCCGATACTGCCAGCTCGCAAAGACCTCCGCCGAGTCGCTGACCACGGTCATCAACGACATCCTGGACTTCTCCAAGATCGAGGCCGGGAAACTGGAGCTCGTGACCAGCGACTTCAACCTCCACCACGCCGCGGAGGAGGTCATGGAGCTGCTGGCGCAGACGGCCGCGAAGAAGGGCCTGGAGATCGCCTGTCAGATGGCGCCCGAGGTTCCCGCCGAGGTCCGCGGCGACTCCGATCGTCTCCGGCAGATCCTGGTGAATCTGATCAATAACGCGGTCAAGTTCACCGAGCGCGGGGCGGTCGTGCTGCGCCTGAGCCTCGACGCGAAGCACGACGGGCGCGCCACGGTGCGGTTCGCCGTGACCGACACGGGCATCGGCATCCCCAGAGACCGCATCGCACGCCTGTTCAAGTCCTTCTCGCAAGCCGATGCCTCGACCACGCGGTTCTTCGGCGGAACCGGGCTCGGGCTCGCGATCGTGAAGCGACTCGCCGAGCTGATGGGCGGCACGATCGGCGTCGAGAGCGAGCCGGGGAGAGGCTCGACGTTCTGGTTCACCGTGGTCTTCGAGACGTGCGCCACGTCGGCCTCGTCTCCCGTCCTCCCGCGCATGGACCCCAGGGGCCTCCGCGTGCTCGCGGTGGACGACAACGACATGCATCGCGAGATCCTCCGCGAGCAGATCGCGAGTTGGGGACTGGAGACGGAGACGGCGCTCAATGGCGAGCACGCTTTGAGGCTCCTCAGCGATGCGGCCGCCGCTTCGGTTCCATTCCGCGTGGCCATAGTGGACAGCGACATGCCCGGCATGGATGGTTTCGAGTTGGCGGCGGCCGTCAAGGCCCGCGTTGGGATCCATGAGACCGTCCTGATGATCCTGCTCTCGGTGAACACCGACATGGACCCGGCGCGACTCCGGGAGATGGGCTTCGCAGGCCACATAACCAAGCCAGTGCGGCAATCGCAGCTCTTCGACGCGATCATGGACGCCATCGCCGCGGCCGAGCGGAACCCATGCCCGGCGATGCCGGCCCCGGCGGCCGCGGCGCGTCCGCAACCCGCTCCGGATGTCTTCTGCGGGGCTGGGCAACGCATTCTCGTGGCCGAGGACAATGAGATCAACCAGATCGTCGCGAAGGAGATTCTCACCAAGTCGGGATTCCGGTGCGACATCGTCGGCGACGGAAGGAAGGCCGTGGAGCAGGCCCAGAGCGGGCAGTACGACCTCATCCTCATGGACTGTCAGATGCCCGTGATGGACGGGTTCGACGCGACCCGTGAGATCCGCCGCCTTGAACGAGGCGGCCACCTCCCCGCAGGCACCGGGCGCCGGATCCCCATCGTGGCGCTCACCGCCAACGCCATGAAGGGCGACCGGGAGCGATGCCTGGAGGCGGGCATGGATGCGTACGCGAGCAAGCCGATCAATCCCAAGGAGCTTCTGAGCACCATCGAGCAGGTGCTGCGCGGCGGCTCGGACGTGGCCAAGGCAGCCTAGCTAGGAGGATCCATGAGCCAGAGGCCCCACCCTGACAACCCCATTGGCGACGCGAGCACCCCGCCACCGCCATTCGCACTGGCCGAACTCTCCGAGCGTTGCATGGGCAACGCCGCCGTAGCGACGCTTGTGCTCGACAAGTTCGAGAAGCAACTGACGGCTGACATCCGGGAGATCCAGGAGCGCCTTGCCGCCCAGGACACCGGGCAGATCGCCCGCACCGCCCACGCGCTCAAGGGCGCCGCGGGAGCAGTGGCGGCCCAGGCGCTCCGGGAACTCGCGGCCAAGGTCGAGATTCTGGCCCGGCAGGACCAGCTGGATTCCATCGCGCAGGAGATGTCCTCGCTCCGCAGCGAGGTCGAACGGTGCCTGGACCATCTGCCCACCGCGCGGAGGGCGCTGGCGTCCGCGGCATCCGGCGAATCCGGCGGAACGGAGGCCGCCCGATGAGAGTGCTTGTCGTCGACGACAACGACGTGTCGCTCACCCTGCTGGAGGCGACCCTGGCGGCGGAGGGGTACCAGGTCGAGACCGCGCGGGACGGCGTGGAGGCCCTGGAGCGGGTGCGCACGGAGGGGTTCCGGTTTGTCGTCTCTGATTGGGAGATGCCGCGGCTGAGCGGCCCCGAGCTGTGCAGGGCCGTCCGGGCCGACGACCTGCCCGGATACGTGTATGTCATCCTCGTCACTTCGCACGACTCGCCGCAGAAGACCGTCGAAGGGCTATCCGCCGGGGCGGACGACTTCGTCGGCAAGCCCTTCGACCCGTCCGAACTCATCGCGCGGGTGCGGACCGGAGAGCGGATTCTTTCGCTCGAAACCCGCGATGTGGCGATCTTCGCGATGGCGAAGCTGGCCGAATCGCGCGACCCGGAGACGGGGGCGCACCTGGAGCGGGTCCGCAGCTATTGCCGCGTTCTCGCGAAGGACCTCGGCGCGCTGCCGAGGTTCCGGGCCGAGATCAACGACGAGTTCGTCCGTCTGATCTACCTGACGAGCCCGCTCCACGACATCGGCAAGGTCGGGATCCCCGACAGCGTTCTGCTCAAGCCCGGGCGCCTGAGCGACCACGAGTTCGAGATCATGAAGACGCACGCGATGATCGGCGCGCAGACGCTGGATGCGGCGCTGAAGGCGTTCCCCGGCGTGAAGTTCCTGCAGATGGCGCGCGACATCGCCGCCACGCATCACGAGCGATGGGACGGGTCGGGGTACCCGGAGGGCCTCGTCGGAGCCGCGATCCCAATCGCCGGGCGGATCGTCGCGCTGGCGGACGTGTACGACGCGCTGTCCTCCAAGCGCGTCTACAAGGCCGCGTTCTCGCACGAGATCGCCAAGTCGATGATCCTCAAGGACGCGGGCACGCACTTCGACCCGGACATCGTCGAGGCGTTCGTCCGGACCGAGAATCAGTTCATCGAGACCCGGGCGCGGTACGCCGAGCCCCAGGCGATGGCGGCGTAGCAGCGGACAGCCGCGCTCCGACGGGGCCCGAGCGCACCCACCTCTCGACGTTTCGGGGCGGCCGCAAGTGTCGCAGGCGCGCTGACGGTGCCGGCTTGACTCCGGAACGCCACTCTCAGCGCGGTAGACTGGCGCCGAGAGGCCGTACTGGGGCAACAACGGGCTGCTGACGAGCATCTGGTCCAGCCCCGGCGGAACGCACGACAAGATCAACACCGTGGAGAACGTGTTCATTGAATCACCGGAAGCCGGCGTCTGGAAGGTTGGAGTATCACTGGATGAGTTCAACCAGACGGGCAACACGGGGGCGGCTTTCGCTCTTGTGGTCTCTGCCGCACCGATGGTCACATCCGCGCAGGGCGGTGATTGGAATGGCGACGGCAAGATCGATGGTTCGGACCTGACCGATTTTCTGCAAGCCTTCTTCAAGGGTGAAGCCGACGTGAACGGCGACGGTCTCACCACCGCGGGCGACTTCTTCGGGTTTCTCGAAGTGTTTTTCGCGGGTAAGCGATGATTGATCTGTCTCGCCGGAGGAATAGTTGCTTGCGATGCCGCTGGGGCGTGCTCGATGATTCGCCAATGGAAGTCAAGAGAATGAACAGCAACCAGGTAAGGCGCTTCCCATGTCTCGCGGCAATTGCACTTGGACTCGCGGGCGCGAACGTCACGGCCCTACCCAGCTTTCGAGGCTTGGGCGATCTCGCGGGCGGCGACGCGGACAGCGGGGCGCTGGGGGTATCGGCGGACGGATCGACGGTCGTCGGCGGAGGCCTGGACGCGACCGGGCCGCGTGCTTTCCGTTGGCGGCAGGAAACCGGGCTCATTGGCATACCGGACTTTGCCGGCGGGTTCGTGCCAAACGTGGCCTTCGCGACCTCGGGCGACGGTAGCGCCGTTGTCGGTCGGGCGTGGCCGGGTGTCGGTCTGGGCACCTATCCCTTCGTCTGGACGCCCAACGATGGCGCTCGCACCATTCCGTTCTATGCGGGAACCCAGATGGGCATTTGGGCCGCGACAGGCGTCTCGGAGGATGGGAGTGTCATCGTCGGAGAAGGGATTCCGGATTCCGAACAACGGGTTTCGCTGGACCGCGGCATCGGGGACCGTTCCAATTCCTTCTTTGCCGGGGACCGTGGCAAGTTGGTGTACCGCCGTTTCCGGCGATAGCCGGGTCGTGGTCGGGCATTGTTTCGTATCCTCCTTGACGGATCGGCGCGCTTTCCGCTGGACTCAATCGAGCGGCTCGGTCTATCTCGGCGATCTGCTCGTCGGGTGCGTCCGCGGTCGCACGGTCGTCGAGGGCGGGCTTGCGTCCCCTGCCGCTCGAGGGCGGCGGCCGGCGAGATGGCAACGGGCGCGTATCCCGACGGCTTGCCGGCCTTGGGTGACGGTCATGGCGCGGCACGCTCTTTGGGCCGGTCAAGCCATGGCACCCCCACCCACGAAGTTTTTTTGAAGACACGCTGGTGCAGAGGCCGGCGCATTTTGCGCCGGCGGGCGGCTGGGCGGCGCCGGGGCCGCGGTAATTACTGGTCCTTCAGGCCGGGGTGAAGGCGGGCCGATGAATGGGGTCGTCCGGCCGCCCATCCTGCCCCAGCGAATCCGAACGGCCGGCTTGGTTGATCATTCCTGGTCCTGTGCTATTGTTGATCACCGTATGGCCAAGGCTCTGTTCCATCATCTTCCGTGTAAGCCGACGTGCCCGCCCACGCTTGTGGGCGGCGGCGCGATGCCTGCACGGTTGATGGTCGGGTCCTAAGCCCGGTTCCTTCAAACCCTGAGAGTGCATCAGCCCGCCGCCCCTGAAAGGCGCCGCGGTCGGTGTGCCGCGGCCTCAACCGAGACTCTCTGTGACGCAGCAAGCCGCGACAGCATCGAACAGTCGAGCGATCAAGGAGCACGTCATGCCCGCCCTGGAGACCGCCGGATCCGCGCTACTCGCACTGGCCATCGCCGCGGCGGAGAACCCCGCGCCCGCGACGGGCGAGCATTGCGACCCGGCGCGGCTTACGGCGAACGGTGCGGCGGGGTTGGCGAGCGCGGCGTGTGCGCCGGCGGTGGCGCGGCGGGAGTTGAAATGGGAGAGCGTGGCGAGGCTGACGATCGGGAAGCCGCCGCGGGCGCCGAGGGTGTAGGGGGACGAACGCGGCGATCCGTGCCAAGATGTCCTCCGCAAACGCGTCCATTCCGGTCCCGGGCTCTGGCGGCTATTCCGCGAGCGTGTCGCTCGAGCTGCGTGTCAACGGGCACGTGCTCTCCATCGCCAAGCTCGGGTCCGACTCTCTTGTCTTCGCCGATGAGGTCACGGTCTCTCCCGGCCCGGCCGAGGTGGTGATGCACGTGGACGGGCGTGAGCGCCGCTGGCAGGTCTGTCTGCACCCGGCACAGCAGCAGCCGGCCCGGGTCGTGCCGATGTCGATCGTTGCCTGATGGCGAAAGCGCCAGGACACCCAGAATACCGGCGATCGGCATGCGACTGGTCCCGGGTCCGGT
Organism: Phycisphaerae bacterium; assembly: GCA_041485385.1. Taxonomy (GTDB): domain Bacteria; phylum Planctomycetota; class Phycisphaerae; order Phycisphaerales; family UBA1924; genus JBGPJM01. The sequence continues at coordinate 11,822 of JBGPJM010000124.1, forward strand.
GGTAGCAAAGCCGTTGGTACGCCACCGGAAGAGCGCCCCGGACACAAAGGGACAGCGACATGTGCCGTGACCGGTCATTTGCCGCATCCCCCCCACCCCCCCCACGTCGTCTCTCACGAGGTTTCGCTCCGCTCTGGAGCGCGGCGACAGTCGGCGCGATCGTGCTCGCCGGCGGCGGGGAGAGCGCATCGGGCGCCCCCGCTCCGCACGCCTTCCGGCAGCCTGGGGACGCGGCTCCGCGCCGTGACCCCGCCATGGAATGCGCAATCCGGGTACGCGCCCTTGCGCAGGCGGTCGCCATGTATGCTTCGAAGCATGGCGACATGCTCCCGCCGGACCTTTACACCGCGATGCTCGCCCTGGGCGATGCCAAGACGGCGGACAACCCGGCGGCGGTCCGCGAGCTCGCCGGCTCGAGCGTCGTCTCCCCTGCGCACGCGGGGCTGCTGACGGTGCCGGCGGAGGTGACGCCGGCGTGGGTCAACGAGAGCTCGTCGTACCGCTATCTCGGCAACGGGGAGATCAAGTGGTCGGACATCCCCGACTGGGGGTCGATCGTGATCGCGCATCTGCGGCTGGACGCGGGGCTGAAGGGTGATCCCACTCCCGAGAGCCCCGAGGGCGGCGAGATCTTCTCGCTGGGGTTCCTCGATGGGCACGCCTCGGTGTGTGGGCGGGCAGGGGCCGAGCGGCTGATCGCCAAATCGGCGCAGACGCTGGACGCTCTTCGGCGCGGCACCGACCCGCCAGATGATCGGCTGGCCGTGCAGAACCTGACGCTGGTGATGCGGGCGGTTCGCGCGTACGCCGCGGCGCACGAGGGGATGCTGCCGGGGGACCTGGGCGCGACGCTGGCGTACGTGCCGGGCGATACGCGCGTCACTGGGACTCCGCAGCAGCGGGCGCGTATCTATCTTTCGCCGCGGGCGATCAAGAACACGCATATTCCCGAGGAGCCCACGGCCGAGTGGGTGCTCGCGAACTGCCGGTACATCTACGTGGGCGCGGCGGACGTTGCGCTGGCGGACATCCCGGAGGCGCAGACGCTGGCCATGCTGGCGGCCCGGGCGGAGGACGGCTTCACCGAGCGGGGTATCAAGGGGCGCGAGGAGGTGATGGTCCCGGTCGCGACGGTCGGCGGGGAGGCGGCGACGCGGCCGCAGGTGTATGCGGAGTGGATCATCGCGCAGTCGCGGCGCACGGTGGAGGCGGTGCGGCCGGGCGCGGCGGCGGGCGCACTGCCGGACTGGGTGCGTGCCGCGAGGGACATGAGTTTGATCGGCCGGGCGGTGGTCGCGTATGCCGCGGACCATGAGGATCGGCTGCCGCCGGACCTGGGGGCCACGCTGGCGTACCTGCCGAAGCGGATCCCGGGGATGCCGGGTGCCCTGGGCGCCGGCGCGAGCGCCAGGGGAGCGGTGTTCCTTTCGGCGCGGGCCGAGGCGACCACGGAGGTTCCGGAGAATCCGACGGCCGAGTGGGTGACGCGGCATGCGAGTTACCTCTACATCGGGTCCGAGGGGGCGCCCCGAGTGGCGGACATCACGGCGGTCAATGGAGGCACGGTGCTGGTGCATGGGCCGCTCGGCGAGCCCTTCAAGGTGATGTTCCCGGGCGTGGGTCTTGAGGAGGTGGTGCCGTACTCTGATGCGCTGGGCATGAGCATCCTGGGGCCGAAGGAGTGGGTGGAGAAGAGGATTGCGGAGTCGCGGCGGGTGTTGAGCGGCGGGAAGTGACTGATTTTGGATTTGGGGATAAGGACGGTCCATGACTGCTGCGCGGCCGGCTTCGCTCAATGTTTTGTTCATCGGGAATAGCTTCACGGCGCGGAACGATGTGCCGGGGTTGATCGAGGGGTTGGCGGCGGCGCGGGGGTTGGGGATGGAGCATCGGCTGATCAGCGCGGGGGGGGCGTCTCTGAAGATGCACTGGAACAAGGGTGAGGCGGTGAAGGCGATGCAGCGGGGGTCGGGGGGGAACGCGGAGAGGTATGACTTTGTCGTTCTGCAGGAGCAGAGCACGCTGCCGGTGAAGAACGCCGCGAGGATGCACGAGAGCGTGCGGCTGTTCGATGGGGCGATCCGTGATGCGGGTCGGGGAGGGGGGGCGAAGATGGCGCTGTACCTGACGTGGGCGCGGCAGCACACGCCGGAGGCGCAGAAGGTGATCACGGAGGCGTACATGTCGATCGGGCGGGAGCTCGGGGCGACGGTGGTGCCGGTGGGGGTGGCGTGGGAGCGGTTTCTTCGCGGGCACGATCGGCCGGTGCTGCACGACAAGGACAAGAGCCATCCGACGCTCGCCGGCTCGTACCTGGCGGCGTGCGTGTTCTTCGGGGTGTTGTTCGAGCAGAGCCCGGTGGGGATCGCGGCGGAGGTGGAGGGGCTGAGCGCGGGGGATGTGGAGGTGCTGCAGCGGGCGGCGGCGGAGGTGCTGGAGGTTTCGTGAGGTTCTTTGAGGTTCGGGGTAGGTTTTTTGAGGTTCGATGGGGGTTTTTTGAGGTTCGGCGAGGTTTTTTGAGGTTTTCGGGGGTTTTTTGAGGTTCTTTTTTGGGGAGTTTTTGATGTAAGTGGTTGTGGGTGCTGGAGTTGTGTTGGTTAGTGGCTGCTTGGTTGGGTCGGGCGCTGAAAATGAATCGATTGAAAATAAGTGAGCAGTAAGCTGTGAGCAGATGTGGGGAGAAGAGGGGCGGGGGGGAGAGGGGACGAGAAGGGTCGAGAGATTTTGAGA
>JBGPJM010000125.1:0-14451 GCA_041485385.1 Phycisphaerae bacterium
ATGTACGCCTACCCGTCGAACTTCTCCGACGCGATGATCGAGGCGCTCGCCGAACTGGCCGGCACCACCGGGGGCAGGCGGGTGCTCCCGTACATCGACATGCCGCTGCAGCACGCCTCCGACTGCATACTTGGATCGATGCGCCGGAACGTCACCCGCCGCCAGCAGCAGGCGCTGGTGGAGAGACTCCGGGAGCGCATCCCGGGCATGGCCATCCGCACGACGTTCATCTCGGGCTTCCCGGGCGAGACCGAGGACGACCACCGGGAGCTGCTGGAGTTCGTGGACGAGGTCGGCTTCGACATGCTCGGCGTGTTCGAGTACTCCCCCGAGCCCGGCACGCCCGCCGGGACGATGGAGCAGGACCCGTCGCTGGCGGTGCCGCCGGAGGTGAAGACGCGCCGGCGGGAGGAGGTGATGGCGCTCCAGCAATCCATCGCTTTCGAGCAGGCGGCCTACCTGGCCGAGCAGTTCGACGAGACCGACCCGGTCAACACCGGCGTGCGTTTCGACGTGCTGATCGACCAGCCGACGCGCACGGAGGGTCTCGAAACGGCCGGCGTGGGCAGGGGCGGCACGCTGTACCGCGGGCGGGCGTACTTCCAGGCGCCGCAGATCGATTCGGTGACCTTCGTGCATTCGAAGAAGAAGCTCAGCCCGGGAGAGATCGTGCGCTGCGCCGTCGTTGCCTCCGACGGCTACGACCTGGTCGCCCGTCCGTGCGAGGAGCTTGAGAAGAGGGTCGGGTTGACGGTTCTCGGCTAGGGGAGAGGGGAAGGGGAAGCTGACGTGCAGCTCCGCATGTTCCAGGTCGATGCGTTCGCGTCGCGGGTGTTCGGCGGCAACCCCGCCGGCGTGGTGCCGCTCGCGGCATGGCTCCCGGACCGTTTCATGCAGGCCATCGCCGCCGAGAACAACGTCGCCGAGACCGCGTTCTTTGTCCCGGCGACGGGGGTGGCGAGGGGGGCCGCGGATTTCCACATCCGGTGGTTCACGCCGACGATCGAGATCGATCTCTGCGGGCATGCCACGCTCGCCTCGGCCCACGTCCTGTTCAGGCACCTGGGGTTCAAGGCCGACCGCGTCCGTTTTTCGTCGCACAGCGGGCCGCTGGATGTCTTCCGCCAGGATGACCGGCTCGTGCTCGATTTTCCCTCCCGCCCAGCGCACACGGTGACGGCGCCGACCGGCCTGGCCGACGCACTGGGGGCCCACCCGACCGAGGTCCGGGTCGCGCGCGACCTGCTCGTGATCTTCGACACCGAGGAAACTGTCCGCCTGCTCACGCCCGAGATGTCCCGAATCGCCGGTCTGGACGCCTTCGCCGTGATCGTCACGGCCCCGGCGAGCACGCCGGGGGTCGACTTCGTGTCACGGTTCTTCGCGCCGCGCGCCGGCGTCCCCGAGGATCCCGCCACCGGTTCGGCCCACTGCACCCTCATTCCCTACTGGGCGGCACGGCTCGGTCGCGCAAAGCTCCACGCGCTGCAGGTCTCCCCGCGCGGCGGCGAGCTGTTCTGTGAGCACAGGCCGGCGTCCGCACCCGGTTCGGATGATCGCGTCTACATCGGCGGGCAGGCCGTTACCTACTTTGAGGGCGCCATCCACATCTGATCCGCCCCCTCCCCCGCCCGGCCTCCCCTGACCGGCGTGCCTCCAAGGACGGAGATTGCACCGTTCCCGCCGCTCAATCCGATAACTCCTCCATGCTCCGACCCGGACAGGCGATTATTCTCTGCGCCCTGGCTCTGCTCACGCTGGGCGTGATCATGGTGAACTCGGCCGACATGAACCTGGACCCGGCGGGTGCGATCACACTCAAGTCCATCCTCCTTTCCCGCTCCACGGCCTACCTGGTGCTGGCGATGCTGGCGATGTGGGTCTGCTCGGTGCTCCCCGTCCGGCGCTTCGCCGATGCTGTCTCGCGGCCCGTTCCCGCTCTGGCGGGGCGCACGGTCGGCCTCCGCGAGCTGATCGGCCCGCTGTCGTTGTGGGCCTGCGTGCTTGTTCTGCTGGGGGTCCTGGCCACCGTGTACCTGCCGGTCGTCGGCTCGTCGAAGAACGGCTCTCACCGCTGGGTCGAGGGTGCACTGCCCGGCATCGGCAGGATCTCCGTCCAGCCCAGCGAGCTGGCCAAGTGGGGGCTGGTACTCCTCATGGCCTGGTACGGGGCGCGGCACTCGCCGCGGATGGACCGGTTCTTCACCGGCCTGCTCCCGGGCCTGGCCGGGGCCGGCGTGATCGCGGCGTTCGTCCTGCTCGAGGATCTCGGGACGGCGGTGCTGCTGGGGATGGTCGCGTGCGTCGTGCTGCTCGCGGCGGGCGCCCGCGTCCGGCAACTGGCTCTCCTCATGCCGCCGGCGCTGGGCGTGTTCATCGCCGCCGTCGTAACCAGTGAATACCGAGTCAGGCGCCTCACCGCCTTCCTCGATCCCTTCCAGGATCCGGAGCGAACCGGGTTCCACATGATCCAGTCGATGACCGCGGTCGCCAACGGGCAGGTCTTCGGGCGCGGCCTCGGGCACGGTCTGCAGAAGTTCGGCTATCTTCCCGAGGATCGCACCGACTTCCTCTTCGCGGTCATCTGCGAGGAGCTTGGCGTTGTGGGGGCCGCGGCGGTTGTCGCCCTCTACGCCGGCCTGCTCTGGGCGGGGTTCTCGATTCTGATGCGAGAGCGATCGCCGATGCTCAAGCTTGTGGCCTTGGGCGTGCTGACCACGATCGGACTGCAGGCGGTCATCAACCTTGCCGTCGTCACCGGGCTGGGCCCCACCAAGGGGATCGCGCTGCCGATGCTCAGCGCCGGGGGCACGGGGTGGATCCTCACCGCCGCGTCGCTGGGGCTGCTGGTGGCCATGGACCGCTCGGCGGTTGCGGCGCCGGCGGACGGTCCCGACGCCGCGGACGCGCTGCTGGCTGCCCAGGATGAATCCGCGCCGTCGGTGGTCGTGACTCATGCCGGCGCTCAGGGCGCGGGGCTGCTGGGCTGAGCCAACGATCGGGAGAGGGGCGGCGTGATGTTCTCGGGCACGTTCATCTTCGCGGGCGGCGGCACCGGCGGGCATCTCTACCCGGGTCTGGCGATCGCGCGCCAGGTGCTCTCGCAGAGCAAGGGCGGTGGAGTGCGCGTGTTGTTCGTCTGTTCCGACCGCTCGCTCGACGCGGAGATCCTCAAGAAGGAGGGAGTGGAGTTCGTGACGCTGGGCGCTCGCCCCTTCTCGATCCGCCCCCGGGCGTTCGCCCGATTCTGTGCCTCCTGGGGCAAATCCGTGCGCGAGTCACGCCGCGTTATCCGGGGTGCGGCGGGCGGTTCCGCGCCGGGCGCTCCGCCCGATTCCGGCGGCGTCCACGTTGTGGCCATGGGCGGCTATGTGGCGGCGCCCGTCGTTCAGGGGGCGAGGGTCGAGGGATGTCCCGTGACGCTGGTGAACCTCGACGCCGTCCCGGGAAAAGCGAACCGTTGGATCGCCCGCCGGGCCTCGGGCGTGTTCACCGCCGCACCGGTCCATGGCCCCGGCACCGGTCCTCCGGCCTACGCCCGGACCTGGCGGTCGACCGGTCCGATCGTCCGCGACGCCGCTCGCGCCACCGGCACGCCTCGCCAGTCCCGCCTGAGCCTCGGGCTGGACCCCGACCGATCGACACTGCTGGTCACCGGCGGCAGCCAGGGCGCGGCCTCGATCAACAACTTCATCTGCGCCGCGGCCGACAGGCTCAGCGGCGCCCTCGCCCCTGGATCGGGCCCCGGCTGGCAGATCCTGCACCAGTGCGGCAAGGGTCACGAGGAGTCCGTCGCCCGGGCGTACCAGCGGGCCGGCGTCCCCTCCGTCGTTCGCGCGTTCTCGGACTCGATGGGGGAATGGTGGGGTGCGGCAGACCTGGCACTGTCGCGCGCCGGCGCGGGGTCGGTCGCCGAGGCGTGGTGCAACCGCGTTCCAACCATCTTCATGCCCTACCCCTACCACCGGGACCAGCATCAGCGACTCAACGCCGAACCGCTCGTCCGTGCGGGGGGGGCCATCCTGTTCACGGATTTCGTCGACGTCGACGAGAATATCGGGCGCAACCTTGGGCCTCTCCGCGAGCTTATCGAGGAGGGTCCCCGGCGAGCCGCCATGCAATCGGCCCTTCGTCGGCTGCCTCCGGCCGATGGTGAAAGGACGATCGCCGCGGCGCTGATGAGACGGTAGGGAAATGACCGAACTCCCCGTCCCTCTTCGGTGGTAGACTTCGTGCATGACGGGCGTTACGGCGCAGACGGGGGGAATGGCGCAGGCGGGCGCAGCAGCGGCGACGGTTACTCGCTGCGTGTTGTGGCACGCCCCGGCCACGGCGCCGTCCAAGGAGCTGCTGGAGAGTCTTGATGCGCGCCAGGTTGTCGTGACGGCGTGCACCGATTCGTACCGGGCCATGGCCCTGGTCTGTCAACTCGAGCGTGCTAACGACCGGCGCATCGCCAAGGCCGCACACGAGCAGCACCATCCCGGTGTGCCGGTGGATGCTCCCGGCGCGGGCGCGGCCTTGAGTGGAGCAGCCGGCGTGAGTGGGGGGACGGCGCAGCGGGACGCACTGGTGCTCCTGCTCGTCAGCCCCGCGGATCTCGAGGATGCGACGCCGGTGGTGGAGGCGGTGAAGCGGTATGCGCCGCGCACCGCGTGCTGGTGGTACGACCAGCGGGCCAACCCGCGGCTGCGCGCGGTGGTCGAGGGCGACGTCGCCTCGTGGCAGCGGATGTCCGCGCCCCGTGCGCGCCCCTCGCCGCAGCCGCCCGACGAATCACCGGCCAACCCCTCGATCCGCTCGCCGTTCGTCGGCGCACCGTCCGGTCGGCCGGGCCCCGTGGCGTCGCCGCGAACCCCGCTCCGGCTCACCGGGCACCCCGATCTGCCCAGCGAGCCCGCGCCGCCATCCCAGCCCGGCGTCCGGCGCCCGGAGGCCGCCGGGGCCGACGCCGCAGCGAGGCCCGCAGACCGTCCTGGCCTCATCCTGACCGACGAGGAAATGGCGATGCTGCTGGCCGACGACGTCAACGGCCCGTCGGCGGGCGCATCCGCAGCGGGCAACAACCCGGGCGCGGCGCCGGACCCCAAGGGAGCAGGCGACCAGTCATGAGCACCACCTCGAGCGAGGGCTCCTCCGTCCTGCGTCTGCGGTCCGATCCGCCGATTGCCCCTACGCCAGCGCCGGTCTCTTTGCCCGACCAAGCTCGCCCGTCCGAGCCGGTCAGCCCGCTCGCGGTTCCTGTCCGCGTTATCCTGGTCGGGCGCACCGGCCTGGACATCGCGCTGCGGACGGATCCCGGCATCGAGCTCATCCGGGCCACCAGCGCCATCCACGCCATCGGCGAGCTTTCGGACCCGATCGACAACACGACGCCTGAGGCGGTCTCCGTCGTTGTCGGCCCGGACGGGGACCCCGGCGAGCGGACGCGCGAGTTCGCCGCGAGCCTCCGGCTGCTCTCACCCTCGGTCCGCGTGCTGCAGGCTGTGGAAGGGCCCAACTCCGTCCGCTGGCCGGAGTACGACGGCGTGGTCGACATGCGGCGCCCGTCGGAGGAGCTGCGCCTGATCGTCCGGGGCGTTCAGCCGCCGGGGGACGCCGCGAGCGCGCCGAGCGCACCAGACGCCGCGGCGGCGCCGACGCCGGGGCTGACCTCGGTGTGGCGTGCCGCGTCCACCATCCTCGATCTCACGGATGAAGAGATGGGCGCGCTCACGGCGGCCGGCGGGATGGAGGCGGCAGCCGAGCAACCCGTCGCGCCCGGTCCGCCCGAGCAGACCGCCGGCGCGCCACCCGCCCCGCAAGCACCCATGACTCCGGCCGCTCCGCCGACCGCCGGGCCGTGGGCCGAGCCCGACGACGCCCCGCTGCTGAATGCGCTGCTGACCGGGCACGACCTGCTCCCGCGGGCGCTGGAGGCGATCAGCCACCAGCTCGGGGTTGCGGAGGTGATGTTCGTCGCGTCGGGTGACGAGGCCGTGATCGGCGCCGACAGCGCCCAGGCGACGGTGGAGTACCAGGGAGGCGTGCTCGGTCGGCTCAGCGCCGCCGGCGTCGAGAGCGCGGCCCTGGAGCCCCAGGCCCGCTGGCTCGCGCACTGGCTGGCGCTGCGGGAGCAGCACGAGCAGCTCCGGCGTGCGGCGTTCACCGACGACCTCACCGGGGCCTGGAACCGCCGATACTTCGACCGCTTTCTGGACGCGGCCATCGCGTATGCGACGACTCAGCGGCAGGGAGTTACGCTCCTGTTCTTCGACATCGATGACTTCAAGCGGTACAACGACCGCTATGGGCACGCCGCCGGCGACGAGATCCTCGTCGAGACCGTCCGCCTGCTCAAGTCGGTCATCCGGCCGACGGACCGCGTCTGCCGCATCGGGGGCGACGAGTTCGTGGTGATCTTCCACGAGCCCGCCGGCCCGCGCGACCTGGGGAGCAAGCCGCCTGCTTCGGTCTCCCAGATCGCCCGGCGGTTCCAGAAGCAGATCTGCGAGCATCGCTTTCCCAAGCTCGCCGACCAGGCGCCGGGCACGCTCACTATCTCCGGTGGGCTGGCGACATTCCCCTGGGACGGCCGCACCGTCGAGGAACTCCTCCGGCGGGCCGACGAGCTGACCATCCAGAGCAAGCGACAGGGCAAGAACGCGATCACGCTGGGGCCGGGGGCGGAGAGGGTGTGCGGGGCGGACGAGCAGGCAGGCGGAAGAGAGCAGTGAGCATCGCTTCCCCCTGCTTACTGCTCACTGCCCCCGGCATACGCTCCACCGATGGCCCCCCGACGCTACGACCTGCTCGCCATCGACCTCGACGGCACGCTCCTGTGTCCCAAGGGCGCTGTCTCGGCGGCCAACATTGAGGCGATCTATGCCGCCCGGCGCGCGGGGATGAACGTCACCGTTTGCACCGGGCGCGGCCTAATGGAGTGCCGGCACCTCATCCGCCGGTTCGAGCAGCGAGACCCGGTTGTTGTCGCCGGCGGATCGATGCTGGCCTGCCCTGTGACCGGTCGCACACTGCACAAGTTCCCCATGGACGGCTCGGTCGTGCGCCGCCTGGTGGACCTGCTGGCCGCGCACGGGCACGCCGTGCTGGTGCTGAAAGACCCGCACGCCGCGGGGTACGACTACGTCGTCGTCTCCGAGCGGGGTGAGCCTGCGCTCGACCCGGTCACCCGCTGGTGGTTCCGCCAGATGCAACTCCCGGTGCGCTACGTCCGCTCGCTGGACGAGGACGAGCACCCCGGGCACACCGTCCGCGTGGGTGTGTGCGGGCCGAAGCGGCGCACCGACGGCGTGGCGGAGATGGTCCGGCGGACCTTCGCGCACGAGGCCGCGATGCAGCACTTCCACGCCGTCGTCCCGCGCGACGAGGGGGACGATCCCGAGGGCAAGACGCTCATCCTCGAGGTGTTCGCGCCGGCGGTGGATAAATGGGCAGCGATCGAATGGCTGGCGGGGCGGGAGGGGATCGCCGTCGAGCGGATCGCCGCGATCGGCAACGACATCAACGACGTCGCGATGCTCAGGCAGGCCGCGTGCGGCGTGGCGATGGCCAACGCCATCCCCGAAGCCAAGGCGGTCGCCGACCGCCACACCCTCGGCAACGACGCCGACGGCGTGGCCCACGCCATCGGGCGGATCCTTTCGGGCGAGTGGTGACCTCGTGCAGACGCTGGCCGATATCCGCAGGCTGCTCGAGGAACGGGGCCTCCGTCCGAAGCGTTCGCTCGGCCAGAACTTCCTGATCGATCAGAACCTGGTGCGCAAGCTCGTGGACGCCGCGGTCGTGGGCGGCGGCGATGTGGTGCTCGAGGTCGGGCCGGGGACCGGGACGCTCACCGAAGAGCTGCTCTCGCGGGGCTGCCGTGTGGTCGCCTGTGAGCTCGATGATCACCTGGCCGCGTTGTTAAGCGAGCGGGCCGCCGACGGGACAATCCCCGGCGGCGATCGCCTGAGGGTCGTCCACGCGGATTGCCTCCAGGACAAGCACACGCTTGCGTCGGGCGTGGTGCGGGCGCTGGCCGACGCCGCCGGCGGCGCTCCACCGCGACGCTTCGCCCTCGTGGCGAATCTCCCCTATGGGTCGGCCACGCCCCTGCTTTCCACGCTGCTGATCGATCACCCGTCCTGCGCGGTCATGGCGGTAACGGTGCAACGGGAGGTTGGCGACCGGCTCACCGCGCGTCCGCGCACGAAGGAATACGGTGGGCTCTCGGTGCTCGCGCAGGCGCTCTGCGAGGCCAGCCGGGTGGCCGTGCTCCCGCCGGCGTGCTTCTGGCCGCGACCGGATGTGACGAGCGTCATGGTCGTCCTCCGTCGGCGGACTCGGCCGCTGTGCCCGGATGCCCGCGCGCTGTCGGAGTTCTGCCGCGAGATCTTCGCGCATCGCCGCAAGCAGCTCGGCGCTGCTCTGGCCCGCTTCTCCGGCACGGCGACGGACGACGCGGCGCTTCCCTCCGGAGTTCACCCCCGGATGCGCGCCGAGGAGTTATCGGTTGAGCAGGTCGTTGCACTGTCGAGCCTGTTGGGGCGCCAGCAGGCACGCCCGATCCCCGAACGTCTGAAATGAACCGAACTCAGGTCCGAGGGGATCGACGTCCGACGCCGAATCGGGTAGTTTGAAGGAACCCGCGGCCTCGTCCGAGCGATAGGACTTCTACAAGCGGATCTGGAAACACGGACCTCGCGATCTGGCCCCGGCGGCCGGCAGGAGGTGGCAGAGAATGCCCGAAGAGTGGAAGACCGTGGCGCCTGCCGGTGCGGGACAACCCAGCGGTGCGGCCGGCACCAGGATCGCGGGCGACGGGGGCTTCCACCCCGACAGCCATCCCGGCAGTCCCAACGGGCTTACGGATCACTCGGCGCTCGCGGTCGCGCTCGAGCCGGCGCTCATCCAGGCATGCGACGGCGACCTCTCGCGGATCGAATGGTTTCGCTCGACATGGCAGTCCGGCGGCGCGGCGACCGGGCGGGCCAGGTTCGCGCTCACCGACGGTCGATCCACCGACGTCATCGTGAAGCTCCCGGTTGGACCGGCGGAGTACGTCTGGACGCGAGGGATGGAGGGGATGGACGCGCCCGAGGGGGCCCATTGCGAGCTGACGCTGGGGTGCACGCCGCGCGTCTTCGCCGCGGGGCTCGAACTGGGGGGCTACGACCTGGCCTGGCTGGTGGTGGAGAGGCTCCCGGGCCACCCGCTCTCTCACCGCATGGATCAGCAGGCGGCGCACGACCTGCTGGAATCAGCCGCGGAGTGGTACGAGCGCGCTGCACGCCTTCGCCCCGTCGACCGCGAGCCACCTCGGCGGGATTGGGCCGGGGTGCTGGGGAGGGCGCGCGAGGCTCTCAAGAACGCGGAGATCCCCTATCGCCACCGATGGGTTGAGGCCGTGAAGCACGTGCAGCGCGCCCTGCCGCGGCTCGTGGACCGCTGGGAGTCACGCCCGATCAACGCCTGGTGCCACGGCGACCTGCACCCCGGGAACGCGATGCGCCGCGCACCCGACCCGGGCGAGAACGGGTCGGGCAAGGTCGTGCTGATCGACCTGGCGTTGGTGCATCCGGGCCATTGGGTGGAGGATGCGCTCTACCTGGAACGGCTGTACTGGGGGCATGCCGAGCTTCTGCACGGCGTCAAGCCCGTCTCCACGCTGGCCAGGATATTCAGGGATCGGGGGCTGCAGACCGACGAGGACTACACGATGCTCGCCAACGTCCGCCGGGTGCTCATGGCAGCCAGCGTGCCCGCGTTCCTCGCCCGTGAGGGGAACCCGAAGTACGTCCAAGCCGCACTCGAGATCGTGGAGCGTCTGCTCCCGGCCGTGACGAAGTAAGCCTCGATCGACCATCGTCCGAGGCCATTCCAGGCAGGTATCTGGAAGGGTACTAAGCGACCAATTGTGGGCTGGCGCTGGCCGCGACGGGGTGAAGACCCGATGCCGGGCCGGGGCCGGTATACTCTCCCGGCCCAAGGGGTGCCGCCTAGAGGGGGCACGCCGGGTCTAGGAGCGCCGCACGGTGGAAGCATACGAGACGATGAAACGACTGATTGCGGAGATCGACGAGGACGTTCGCAAGGCCGCCGGGGGCAACAAGGCCGCACAGACCCGTGTGCGGAAGGTGATGCAGGAGATTAAGGACGCTGCCCAGGTGATCCGGAAGGGGATGCTGGAGATGCGGAAGAAGGAGGGCGCTTAGAGGTATGGCGGGAGCTTCGGCCACAAAGGAGACCACCCTGACGGTGGGCGGCGCTGCGGACCACTCCGCGGCGGCGGCCGGAGCGGGCAGCCGCCGGCCGCTATTCGACCTCAGCAGCGTCAATCTCTCGGCGCGCCTGGTTTCCAGGCGCGATCTGGAACGATGGAACCCGCACCGCGGCGGGATGGCGATGCTGGACTGGGTCGTCTGGCATTCCCCTGACTTCACGCGCGGCCTGGGCCTGAAGATCGTCCGGAGCGACGAGTTTTGGGTCGAGGGCCACTTCCCCGGCAAGCCGATGTTCCCCGGCGTCCTGATGATCGAGACGGGCGCGCAGCTTGCCAGCTACCTCTACAACTCGCGGTTCGCCAAGCCCAAGCTGCCGGTGTTCATCCGCATAGAGGACGCGGCGTTCCGCTCGGCGGTCGTGCCCGGCGACGAGCTGTTCCTGCTCTGCAAGGACGTGAAGTTCGCCGACAAGCGGTTCGTCAGCGACATCCAGGGGCTTGTCAACGGCAAGGTGGCCTTCGAGGCGAGGATCACCGGAATGTCCGGGGCGATGCCGGCGTCGGAATGACACCCCACGGTCCCGCGCCGTGAGCACGGCCTCATCATGCAGACATGGCAGGTCGATCCCAGCGCGTGCCACCTGACGCACGTGGTGGATCTGCTTGCGCACGCCGGCGGGGCGGACGGAGCCGGCGCCGGGGGCGCCCTGACCGGGCTGCCCGCCGGGCCCGCGGTGGTGGTCTTCGAGGGGGAGGGCAGGCGGACGACCTTGGTGGCCACGACCGCCGATGCGCGAGAGTTCGTGCGCAAGCGGCTGGGCGCAACCCCACCCGAGGCCGGCGACGAGGCGAAGCGATCGAGGAGGGTCGACCATCGCGTGCTCACCCGGCGCGTCACGGTCGTGCCCGTCGGCTCGGCCTTCGAGGCCGAGCTGGAGTACGTGCGCCAAGTGCGAGCTCGCCTCCCGGCCGAGTACCGCGCGGCGGTGGAGAGGTGGCGGCCGTGGTGGGTGCGCGTCGACCCGGGCGACGAGTTCCCCGATCTCACGAAGACCAATCTTGCCGGCGCATCCGACGCGGCGCCGAGGCGCGCCGGCGGCAATCGGCCGGCGCGCACCGGCCCGGGCGTGCTCGTCGGACCCGTGCCGGACAAGGACGCCGCGGGGCGGCTCATCGAGGCGGTCGTCGACGTCGCCGACCTCTGCCGCTTCCACCACCTCCTCGTGCAGGCGCCGCGCGCGACGGCCTGCGCGTACAAGGAGATGGGCCGTTGCCCGGCGCCGTGCGACGGGACCGAGACGATGGACTCCTACCGCGCTCGCGTGGGCGCTGCACTGGAGTCGCTGACCGTCCCCGCCGAGGCGCGCCGTGCCGCCGTCGAATCCCGCATGCGAGACGACGCGGCAAGGCAGGACTTCGAAGGGGCGCAGCGCCGTCAGAAGGTCCTCGACCGTCTCAGGGCGCTGGAGAAGCCCGCGTTCGCCCGCGTCTCGACGATCACGCGGTTCCGGTGGCTGCTGGCGACCGCGGGGGGCCGGCGCGGCTGGGCCCGCCTGCACGTGTGCGTCGGGGGGAACGTACTGCCCGTGGCCGACGTTGACGGCGCGGGCGCGGCCGGCGCCGCCCGTGACCTCTGCGGGTGCATCGTATCGGCAGTGCTCAGCGCGCCGGCGATGGAGCTCGGCGCGCCGGAGATCGACACGATGGCCCTGGTCTGCCGCTGGCTGTCACTGGCGGCCAGGAAGAAACGGGTCGGGGTGGTCTCGCTCCAGCGCGTGGAGGAGGAGGGAGTGGACGCCCGTGGAGTGTCGCTGGCGATCAGGAGGGCGTGCAACGTCCCGCCCATGGACGAGCGGCCCGAGGGAATGGAGATGGATACAGGCGGCGCTCAAGGCATCGCATGAGTTCCCACAAGTACCGCGTCGCAAGACGCGCGTGATTTGCGCCCGACCTCCCGCGAAGAAGGGGTTGAGACGCGTGACGATGACCTGCCCGACTGGGGTTACCGCGGTATCCCTATTTTTTCTCTGTCCTTTTGGCAGCAGATGTGGAACACCTGTCGGTTGCGCGGTAACTTGCCCCACGCCTCGGGGATTCGCTCCGAGGCACACGCCGGTTGGTGGGACAACTCGGCAAACATCATCGGATTTGTTGGTGCCGTCCTCGCGTCCGGTCTGCTCTGCGGATCCGGTGGCCCCGGCAATTGCCGTGGCGGCGGGTCTCGCTTCCGTGACCGAAGCGAGCTTTTCGACGCTGGAGTTGTTGGATGGCAACGGAACGTCAGTGTGAAGTGGTGCTCGAGCTCTTCGAGTCGTCGTTCGACCGCGTGTACGGGTTTGTCAGGCGATCCCTGGACGCCGAGGCCGCGGAGGAGATCACGCAGGAGGTCTTCAGCCGCCTGCTGACCCTGAACGACTTCGAGAGCAAGGTGCTGTCGATCAGCTATCTCATCAAGGTCGCCGAGAACCTGCTCAAGCGTCGGCACCAGCACCGCCGGAGGTGGAAGAACGTCGAGGGGGAGCTCTCGCGATCTCATCTCGCGCTGCACGACGCGCGGGCCACCCGAGTCCGAGACGACTCCGAAGGCCGGCAGGTCGCCGACGCGATGTCACATCTGAGCGAGAACGAGCGGGAGGCGGTCCGGCTGACGGTGTGCGAGGGCCTCAGCTACGAGGACGCCGCCCGCTCCCTGGGCGTGCAGGCTTCCACGATCAACAACTGGAAGCACCGCGGGATCCAGAAGCTCAAGCAGCAGGTCGTGGCCGGGCGCGACCGGTAACGGCGAGCGGGATCCGCGCCTCGCCGGGAGCGCCCGGCGGTCCGGGTTCGCGACCCCCGGGCCCGGCCCGATGCTCAGTCCTTCTCCTTCACATGCCCCTTCCCCCTGGTGATCTTCCCGATCACGTGCACGCGCTCGCCGGAGCGCTCGAGCTGCTGCTTGACCGACGCCGCGAACGAAGGGCGTACGATCAGGCAATAGCCGATCCCCATGTTGAAGACGCGGCGCATCTCCTCCTCGTCGACGCGCCCCTGCTGCTGCAGGAAGCGGAAGATCGTCGGGACCGGCCAAGCTGAGCGATCGATCACCGCGTCCACCGCCGGGTGCAGGGCCCGCGCCAGGTTGCCCGACAGGCCCGAGCCCGTGATGTGCGCCATCCCGCTCACCACGCGCTTCACCCGGTAGGCGTGCAGCAGCTTCACGATCGGTTCGGCGTAGATCCGCGTCGGCGTCAGCAGGATCTCACCCAGCGTCGGGGCAAGCGGCACGCGGCGCGACGGCTGCGAGCGCCGCCGGCGGGAGCCCGCTCGCCCGTTGCCCTTCGCGCCCGCCTCCGGCTCGGAGAGCTCCGGGTAGGACGCGTACAGGTCCAGCCCCGCGTGCTGCACGATCGACCGCACCAGCGTGTAGCCGTTGGAGTGGATGCCGTCGGAGGCCAGCCCCAGCACGGTGTCCCCGGGCTCGACGCGCGTCGGGTCGATCGCCCGCGCCAGCTCCACCACCCCCACCGCGAACCCCGCCAGGTCGAAGTCGTCGGCCGTGTACACCCCCGGCATCTCCGCCGTCTCGCCCCCCAGCAGCGCGCACCCTGCCCGTTTGCACCCTTCCGCCACCCCCTTGAGGATCTCCCGCAGCGACTGCCTGTCGACTTTCCCCACCGCCACGTAGTCCAGGAAGAACAGGGGCTCGGCTCCCTGCACGATCAGGTCGTTGAGGTTCATCGCCACCAGGTCGATGCCGATGGTGTCGAACTTCCGAAGCGTCGCCGCCAGTTTCACCTTCGTCCCGCACCCGTCGGCGCACGCCACCAGCACCGGGTCCTTGTAGTTCCGGGCGAACAGTTTCTGGTTGTAGTCCAGCCGGAACAGCCCCGCGAACCCGCCAGGGTTGTCGATCACACGCGGCCCGTGCGTCCGTCGCATCAGCGATGCCAACGAGTCGGTGAACGAGTCTTTCTCCTCCAGGTTCACCCCCGCGCCCGCGTACGTCAGGCCCGCCCCGGTCGCCCCGGCGGGCGGCCGCGGCGACCTTCTCACATTCCCTCCGGCTCCGGCAGGCTTCTTCGCGTCTGTCATTGCCGACAGGATAGCGGCCGCGTGCCTGCCTGATACGGTGAGCCGGCGGCCCGGGTGCCTCCGACCTCGGTGCGCCGGGGCCCGCGTGCGGCGTTGCCGGCCCCTTGGTCCCGACGTACACTCCACCCGCCGTCACTTTATCCGATCATCCGGATGAATGGATGGATCGATCC
>JBGPJM010000126.1:0-14417 GCA_041485385.1 Phycisphaerae bacterium
CGGGGTCGGCCTTGGAGAGGTTGTAGGGGTTCTCGTAGATGGAGATGTTCGCCGGCCCGTGCGTGAGCTCGCCCAGCTGCTCGGCGAAGTTCAGCGTCTGGTCGTGCGCGTAGTGGTCCTTGCGACTCAGCGCGTAATCGCCGAACTTCCGCCACGCCGGCAGGTCCACCTCGCGGACGATCGCACGGCCCTCGAGCGAACCGTGCTGCTGGGTGGTGGAGATGTTGTACCATCCGCCTCCGGCCGACCGGACGACCTTCGCGCCCGTGGCCATGCGGCGGCTGCTGGAGCCCCGGACCTTGTAGGTGTTGAAGCCGACGCCCAGGCCGACTCGCCCGCACACCTCTCGCCCGTACCCCAGCGGCAGCACGACCGTGTTCTCCGGCAGGCCGGGGAGGATCCAGGCGGGGATGTCGACCGACGAGGCGCCGATGGTGACCGTGGCCATCGGGGCGCCGCGCTTCTTGACGGTCTCCTTCTCGGGCACCAGCCCCAGCTTCCTGGCCGTCGCCGGGGCCATGAGGGCGACGTTGTCCCACACAATCTTGGTCGCCGAGTCCGGCAGCTCCTGGAGCCAGGCATAGTTGGCGTACCGCCCGTCGGCGAGGTGCCCGACGGTGAAGACGACGTCCATCGACCCCTCGCTGGGGCCGGCGCTGAGAGTCATCCCTCCGATCATGCCCGAGACGGTCGCCCCCTGCAGCGCCGCCGCGCCGGGCGCCCCGGCGCTGAGCACCCCGTTGTGCAGGGCGCGGCGCCAGGCCTTCTCGAACCCGGCGTCGCCCCCGCCCACGCCTCTGGCCTTCCACGCGGAGCGGACGAGCTCGTACCCCTCGGTCTTGGGCTCGCCGATCGCCATTGCCAGGAGCTCGAGGTCGCTCTTGCCGTTGTAGAGCGGGGCGATCAGCGGCTGGATAGGCGCGACGGTGCCGTCCCAGGCCTCGGTGTCACCCCAACACTCAAGGTAATGCGCCCCGTTAAGCCTCCAGGTGGAGGCCGCGACGGTCTCGTTGTTGTCCACACTCAGCGTGATCCGCATGGGCACGCTGGCGAACCTCTTTTCGAATCCCAGGTCCGCCGGCGCGTCGTAGACCGGGTTGACGTTCAGGCACACCAGCGTCTTCACGCGCCCGGCGTCGATCAGCTCGCACAGCGACTTCAGGCCCTGCACGCTGGAGACCGCCTCCTCGTCGCCCATCGGCAGGTAGTTCACGGTCTTGCCGCTGTTGCCCAGAGCGTCGTTGAGCGCGTGCACCAGAGCGTGGATCGACGCGGGCTGGGTCGGACCCGCCATGATCAGCGACTTGCCGGGGCCGGACTTGCTCAGGTCATCGGCGACCGCGTCGATCCACTTGCCGTCGAGCTGGACGCCCTGCGGCAGGTTCACCGCGTTCACGGCCGCGGCCAGCCCGGGCGCCGCGTTCACACCCGGTTTCCCCAGAACGGCCTTGGCCAGCGCTGCGGCGAAGGCCGGGATGACCGACGGCGCCAGACGCAGGCGGTGGTCGGCCTTGCCGCCGGTGATCGTGAAGTCCGACTCCACCACGTAGAGGCGGTTCATCGGATCATCCACGCCGATGGGGCGTCGCTTGGCCGCGAAGCCGCGAGCGCTCACCAGCGCCGCCGGCTCGCGGTGCAGGAAGTCTCGGTCGAGCGACACAACGACCGACGCGTTCTCGAGGGCGAACACCTCTCGCATCGGCCGGCCGAAGGCCACCGCGCTGCCGCGGACGGGCTCGTCGCTCTGCAGCGGGTCGTAGGGCACCCACACCGCCTCGGGCCACTTGGCGAGCATGCGGGCCTTGATCGCCTCGCGGGTGGGGCTGGCCTTCTTCTCGACCAGGAACGCCAGCCCGGCGCCGCGGGCCGCGTCGTAGCGCGCGAAGTGCAGCTTTGCCCAGGCGGCGAAGACGTCCCAGGAGGTCGGTGTTCCCGGCGAGATCTCCACCGTCTTCTGGCTCCCCTCGACCTCGGTCTGGAACTCCTCGCTGAATCCCGGGACCGGGTCCATGAGGCGGTCGGGGTCGTACAGTCCCAGCAGGCTTGCCTGCGCCCACGCCGAGGTCTTGCCGCGGTTGATCGGGTGCAGCGGATTGCCCTCGACCTTCGTCGGGCGTCCCTCGTGCGACTCGACCAGCAGCCCCTCCGCGCCGCCTCCCGGCAGCGGCATGCTCGTCGCGAAGTACTCCGCCTTCCCGGGGATGACCTCCTCCGGGACGTTCTTGGAGTAGGGCATGATCTTGTGGTCCGGGCGGCGGCACCCCGGGAGCGTCGCCGCGCCCGCCAGCGCCAGCGATGCGCCCATGAGCTTCATGAACGTCCGGCGTGAACCCTCGAGGAGCTCGGATGCCCCCGACGGGAACTCTCGCTCGAGGAAGTCGCGGAACTCGCGCGTGTCGGCCAGGTCGTCGAGGCTGCGCCAATACGCCTTGCCGCGCGCGCCGGCGCTCAGGCCCGCGCCCACGGACGTCGGGAGCACCCGGGCCGAATGAAGCGGGCGGGCGGTGCTCGGGTCCTTCTTCCCGGTCGTCGATGGGCACTGGTCTTGGGTCATGGTCGCTCTCGGGATCGGGCCGACGTACTGTGCTGAGGACTGAGTGCTGCGGACGGAGGACTGAGTACCGAGGGCGGAGGACTCGGTTTCTTTAGTAGTGACACGCGCCGCAGTTCTGTGGCAACAGGTGCAGCGGCTTCTTCTCGAGCTGCGCCAGGAGCTCAAGCCCCCCCGGAGATCCCAGCGTCGGGGTCTTCGGGTTGCCCGGCGTCGCGAGCTGCTCCTCGACCCAGAACAAGTCGGTGACCCTGTCGGGCGGCACGAGATCGGGCGTCGGGTTGCGGTGGCACGCCAGGCACCACCCCATGCTGAGCGGCGCCCGCTGGTGCACCACCGCCATCCGCGGGATCATCCCGTGGCAGGAGTAGCAGCTCACCCCCGCGTTGAGGTGCACGTTGTGCGGGAAGTTCCGGACGTAGTCGGGCAGCTTGTGCACCCGCCGCCACTCGATCGACTGGTCGGCCTCGTAGGCGTCGCGTATGAACTTCACCTTCTCCGCCGGCACGAGATCGTCCTTCACGTGCTGGTCGGCGTGGCACCCGTAGCACGTCGCGACGTTCGGAACGTTGGCCTCGGCCGACTGCTCGACATGCGTGTGGCAATAGCGGCAGTCCATTCCCAGCTTGCCGGCGTGGGTCAGGTGCGAGAAGCCGGACCCCGGCTGCGTGGGCATGTATCCTGCCTCCCAGAACTTGGGAGTGAAGTAGTACCAGACGATGCCCACCACGCTCGACACCGCGCCCAGACCCGCCACCGCCGCGATCGTGGGAAGGTGGTTGGTCCACTTTGGGAAGATGGTCGACACGGGCCAGAACCTCTCGTTTGTTGGGCTCTCTCGTTCTCAGAGAAACACCGGCGCCATGGTCATACCAAACGCCATCCGCACCTGACGATCGAACCAGAATACAGATATCGGGCCGCTTCGGTACTCTTGTCTCACAGTAGCCATGGTCCCGGATTGCGGCAGCGGGGCAATATTTGCTGTCAGGCCGAAATTTCCCCATCCGTCACCTATCCTGTCAAGCCGGAATTCTTCCTTGCATCAAATGAGAATCATTCTCAACTTCTCGGGAGCGTTGAATGGACACTGCCGCTCCAATGAATGACCGCCGCGTCTGGCTGGCGCCGACGCTCGTCGTGGGCTTCGCGGTCGCTGTCGCGGTTTGGGTCGCGGCGTTCCTGATTCACCTGCCCACCAGACCGGCGGAAACATCGGCCAGTCCGCCCGTGGGGCAAGCACAGGCCGCGAGGGCCCCGGTATTCCGCCCGTCGGAGTCGGGCCCGACACTGGTCGCTGTCTGGGTTCTCGCCGCCGCATTCGCCGGCAGAATGGTGCCGCGCAGGCAGTCGGTGATCATCGGCGCTCTGGGCGGCGTGCTGACCGGCGCCCTCTGCGTCCTCATCCTGGGCTCGATGCTTGTGGTCCAGCCGAAGGGGGGGGCTCCCGCGCAGGGTGCCGCGGGTCTAGAGCCCTCGGCGTTGCTGGTGGTGCCCGCGTTCCTGGTCCTGGGCGCTGTGCTGAGCTTCCTCGGCGTCGCCATCGGTGCCCGCACGAAGCCCGAGAGCGCGAAGAGCCCGACACCCTCCTGGCTCTTCCGCTTCAGCGTTGTCGCCGTGGGTGCGTTCGTGCCTCTGCTGCTGGTGGGCGCGCTGGTCACGACGACCGACTCGGGCATGGCGATCAAGGGGTGGCCCGATTCCTACGGCGCCAACATGTTCCTCTACCCGCTTTCCCTGATGGTCTCCGACCACCAGCGATTCCTTGAGCACGCCCACCGTCTCTTCGGCGCTCTCGTCGGCCTCACGACACTGGCCCTTCTCGCCCTCACGTTCAGCTCGAATGCCCGCCAGATCGGCTCCAGCACCCACGCCGCGGCCCGCGTCAAGCAGGTCGCCGTCCTCCTCTTTGCGCTCGTCTGCATCCAGGGCGGCCTGGGTGGCGCCAGGGTCCTGGAGAACAGCCGCTGGATGGCCGCGTTCCACGGCGTCTTCGCGCAGCTCATCTTCGCCCTGGCCGTCGCCCTGGCGGCATTCCTGAGCCCGACGTTCCGCGCGACCGCGCCGCTCGCGGCTTCCCCGACAGACCGCCGCCTTCGCTTCTTCACCACGGGCCTCCTCCACGCCACCCTCCTCCAACTTCTCCTGGGCGCGATCTACCGCCACCTCCGTGAGTCGCACGCCCTGTGGACACACGCGGGGTTCTCCCTGATCGTCCTGATCGTCGCCCTCGCCGCGGGGTTCATGCTCATCAACCGGCGGACCGAGCTGCCCGCGCTGACGCGCACGCTCTCCCGCCTGGGCAAGACACTCGTCGGGGTGGTCGTTCTTCAGTTCCTCCTCGGATGGGCGGCCTTCTCGATGACCGGCAAGGACCACCAGTCGGGCGACCTCGCCGAAACCCTCGTCCGCACCGCCCACCAGGCCAACGGCGCGCTCCTCCTCGCCACCGCAACACTCGCCTTCACCTGGACCCGCCGCCTCCTCCGCGCCACCGCGCCCACCCCCGCAAAGACAGTTCCTGAGCGGGTGACCTTGTGACCTTGCCCACCACGAACGGTCCAGTTTGCGCGCGGGTGTTCGGCGAGCCGCCCGACCCCGACGACGACCCGTCGAAGGACATCTGCTCGACCTGCGGGTGGAAGCGGGTGTGGCGGATCCCCTCGCCCAGGCTCATGGAGCCGGGGTGAGTATGCTGTGCGCCGGCGGCCGCGCCCCAAGGGAGGTGCCCGATGAAAGCATTGACACTTGGCCTGTTTACCCAGATCGGCCCGCTGGAAATCGCCGTCCTGCTCGGCCTTGTGGCGCTGATCGTCGTGCTGCTCGTTCTGCGGAACAAGAAGAAGCCCTGAGCGGGGCCGCCGGCGCTGAAAGTGCCGCTTTTTGAGCGGAAGGTAGCCAGCAGGTCACGGGCAGCCCGCGAAGAACGCCGTCAGGAAGTCGAAGAAGTCCTGCGAGTTGATCGTTCCGTCGCCGTTGAAGTCGGCGAGGGGATCGGCCGCGAAGAAGGCGGTGAGGAAGTCGAAGAAGTCCTGCGAGTTGACGGGGCCGTCGCCATTGAAATCGGCCGGGCATGGGCGACCGAGGTTGGCCGCGACCATATTCGCGGCGATGAACTGGCCCAGGGGAGCGTCAGGGGGGAGCGGCCCGCCATCGTACTGGTAGTTGGGGAGGTGGACCTCGTCGTAGGTCCCCGTGTACTGGTAGAACTCGTACCGGCGCACCACGGCCTGGTCGGCGTCGGCGAGCTGGATATCGGGTTCGGCGAGGGGTGAATCACCCGGGAGCAACTCCCATTCGGCCTCGACCTCCGACGGCAACAGCGGCGCCACGCTGGGGTGGGCAGGGTCGGGGTTCAGCGGATCGTACGAGATCAGCTCCATGAGGTCGGCCCGCGCGGGCAGCTCGGTGACGAAGGTCTTCACCCAGACAGCATCGGGGTACGGCACGATCGGCGGCGGCGGGGGCGGAGCGAGGACCGCCTGCATCACCGCCGGAGCGCCGCCGGCAGCGGGGACGTATGTCCACGTCGGCATGGGTATGGAGAGCGCAGCGGTCACCCTGTGCGAGCCCTCGTCAAGCCAGTAGAAGGCCGTCGTCCTCGGCTGCGACGCCACGGCGAACCCGAAGTGCTCGCATCCCGGGAGATTGACGGCGTAGTGACCGTTGGTGGTCTGGCCGACCCTGGGAATGATGTAGCTGTAGGGGGGGTTGAACGTGTACCCCGTGAAGACCAGCTTGGTGCCGAAGGTCGTCCCGCTCGTGTACTCGGTTGCCGTCATGCCGGTGAAGTGCGAGGGAAACGTCCTGGTGACCTGGCCGGGATGCAAGCCCTCGAGCTCGATCTCGGCGCCGAAGACGTTGATGCCGGTTTCATTGAAGACGTCGAAGTTGGACATCGTTCCTTGGATGCCCACTTGCGCCAGGACGCACCGCGCGGCAACCAGAGACGCGGCCGCGACGGTCAGATGCTTCATCATCATGGCTTCCTCCTCATTCTTGAATGCCTGGCCGACATCGCTTTGATGCTGCCGGGACTCATGATGGCCGTGGACGGGATCGCCGGCGATCAGGAAACTTCCCTGATCTCCGGGTTCGGTCTTTGACTGCGCCGGAGCACCGAAGGCAATTGCCAGATCGCGAAGGGAGGACGATTTCAGTACCATGCGCGCCGCAGTCCAGACAAGGAATCATCATGGCAAAGCGAAAACGGCGTCGCGGCAAGCTCGCATGGATCTCGGTGACGGATATCCAGGCCGAACTCTCCCGTCGGCGCAGCCAGGCCGGCGCCCTCCAGCGCCGCCACGACGCGTTGGCCACGGAACTCGCGGGCGTCCGCGCCGACCTGGAGGCCCTCGGCTCGCTCAACGGCGCCGCGCCGCGCGAACGCGGGCGTAGCGGCCGCCGCCGCGGCCCCGGCGCACCCCGCGGGCGGCGGATGCCCAAAAACAAGGTCAAGCTCCCCGACGCCCTGGCCACCGTCCTGAAGGGCAAGACAATGTCCGTGGCGGACGCGGGCGCGGCGGTGCAGAGGGCCGGGTACAAGACCAACGCGAAGAACTTCGGCGCCGTGGTGGGCTTCGCGCTGACGAAGAGCGGCAAGTTCAGGCGCGTGGCGCGGGGGCGGTACACAGCGAAGTGAGCCTGCATGCATCTCTCGACGCGACGCCGAGTCCTCGATGCGCGTGGCCGCATGCACGCGGTTCCGCGGCCCGATTGGCGGCTCGGCATGAACCTTCGAGCCGCGGACGGCTCCGTCCCTGCCGACAAGGATCGCGAGACTCGCTTGTGGGCCATGCGCGCGGCGTTCTATGGCGTGCCATCTGGGCTTGGCGTGCGGCTGGCAATGGCGTTGTTCGTCGGGGCGTTCTTTGCCGTGGGCATGTACACGCAGGGGGTCAAGTACCTCGGGCCCGGTGATCGGGTGGGGGCCGGCGTCGTGGCCGTGCTCGCCGGCGCCGCTGGGGCCTTCGGCATATTCAGGCTCAACGTCCGTCCGCCCGATTACCGCGTCGTCGGCGCCCACCTCGCGGCGAGCCGGCTGTGCCTCTGCTGCGGCTACGGCCTCGCCGGCGTCCCCCCGCAGCAAGACGGCTGCACAGTCTGCCCGGAGTGCGGCGCCGCATGGGTGCTGCCGCGCCCCCCATCTCCGCCCGCGTGATTTGGACGGGCGCTGACCGCTACGTTCGCGTGGGGAGACGCGACTCTCAGGGATCCGCGATCGTCACGGGCAGCCGGCAAAGAACGCGGCGAGGAAGTCGAAGAAGTCCTGGCTGTTGACGACGCCGTCGTGGTTGAAGTCCGCTGTGCATCTGAACCCCACGCACAACCCAGCCGGGAAGCTCGTCACCGAGCCGCAGGAGTTGCTGACGATGCAGTCAAAGGCCGAGGTGCTGTCGGCCAGCGCCGCGGAGGTGATGGTCAGCGTCGGCGCCGTAGCGCCGGAGATCACCGAGCCCGAGCCCGTGGGCCCATTGGAAAGGTTCGCGCCGTTGCGGCGCCATTGATACGAGAGCGGGGCAACGGAAGTCGCGCCGACGGTGAACATCGCGGTGCTCCCGGCGGTAACGGTTGTCCCGGCGGGCTGCTGCGTGATGGCGATCGAGGGATTGAGGCCGAAGACGTACGCCGCGCCATTGAGCGAGGTGTCGGCGAGAGCGCCGACGGCGATGGTGGTGGTGTCGGCGCTGATGGAGGCGGCGAGGCCGAAGTCCTGCACCGTGCCCACGCCGCCGGTGGGGGAGAGTTTGTTTCCTTGCTGGGACCACACTGTTCCCGAGCGTGCAAAGAGGTAGGCGGCGCCGACGCCGGCGGAGTCGAAGTTGGCGCCGACCACGGAGGTGTTCCCATCGCCGCTGAGGGAGACCGAGGACCCGAACTGGCTCGGCCCGACGGCGCCGGTAGGGACGAGCTTGGGGCCCTGTTGGGACCAGAGGGTTCCGGAGCGGACGAAGACGTACGCCGCGCCGACGAAGCTGTTGTCACGGGGCGCCCCGACCAGCGCGGTGTTGCCATCGGAACTGAGGGAGCCCGAGACACCGAACTGGCCCGCGCCGACGCCGCCGGTGGGAGTGAGCTTGGACCCCTGCTGTGACCAGGTTGTTCCGGAACGGACAAAGATGTACGCCGCGCCGATGCCGTTGTTGTCCACGTTCGCGCCGATGATGGCGGTGTTGCCGTTCGCGCTCAAGCAAGCGGATGCGCCGAACGCGCCGGCTCCCGCGCCGCCGGTTGGCACGAGCCTGGAGCCCTGCAGCGCCCAGACTCCTCCCGAGCGGATGAAGACATACATCGCGCCGGTCCCACCGTCCAGGGGCGCCCCGATCACGGTGGTATTGCCGTCGGCGCTCAGCGCGACGGAGGACGCGAACTCGCCGTTGCTGACGGCGTTCGGCGGGACGAGCTTGGGTCCCTGCTGGGTCCAGGTTGTGCCCGAGCGGACGAAGATGAACGCTGCGCCGGTGTTGCTGTTGTCGGTGTACGCCCCGACCATGGCGGTGTTCCCATCGGCGCTCAGGGCCACCGCGTTGCCGAACTGATCGACTCCCACGCCGCCGGCGGGGACGAGCTTGGGCCCCTGCTGCGTCCAGAGTCCGGCCGAGCGGACGAAGACGTACGCCGCGCCGATCGTGGGGGTGTTGTCGCCCGGCGCCCCGACCAGGAGGGTGGCGCCGTCGGCGCTGACGGCGATCGAAGCGCCGAGTTGTCCGGGTCCGGCTTCGCCGGTGCCCAGCAGCCTGGCGACCTGCGGGACGCACGGCTGGGCGCGGGCGCTCCCCGCCGGGATCAGCACGCTCCCCACAACCGCCATCCCCGCCAGCAGCCTCGGTGACGCTCGTATCCATGCTCGCACCCCCGATGCGGCCGGGGCGGGTACGGCCGATTTGACCGCCGCGACAACCGTGACGAGGGCGGGCGATCCGCTGATGAGTGAACCGGGCTTCGACATGGTCGTGCTCCTGTGCTTCCGGCCCCCCGGCTGCTGCCACGGTGATGTGCGACGGACTCGGCCCGAGAGGCCGGAATCGGATCCGTTGCCACCTCGCGGAGCGTCAGCGAGAGTTGGGCGTTCGCGCGATCGCGCCGGGGCCGAGCGACCGAGTCCTCATGGGAGCCAACCCCCGGAGCAGGCCCGCCCCTCATGTCCCAGGGCGGATATCCGACACCCGTCACACCCCACGCCCCCACCCGCCCGCAGAGGCCGCGCACCAGCGCGGACCCGTCCCTCAAGCCGCCTTGGGTGCCAGTGGTGACCCGGCCGCCACGCGGCGGCGCCCGCCCTCGTGCGGCGAGTGCGCCAGCGGCGGCCCCGGCCCGGCGGTCTTCAACACCCCACCGCCCCGGGGTGTTCGGCGAGCCGTCGGACCCGGACGATGACCCGAGCAAGGACGTGTGCGGCACGTGCGGGCGGCGGCGGGTGCTGCGGATCCCGTCGCCGAAGATCATGGGCGGGAGGACGCGTAATCGCGCCGGCGAGCCGCCTGGTGGATTCCCCTTCACAAATGACATGGATTCGGGTAACTTGAACGCGAGTGCCTCGCTCGCCTTGGCCAATCACCGGCGAGCTGGGCAACCGTTTGCGCACAGGAGCCTCCAATGCTCAAAGCGATTCGCGCAGGTGCGGCCGTATGCGTGTGCTTGGCGACCGCCGGTGCCGCGCACTCGGACGTTATCGCGGCGAACAACATCCCCGAGAACTGGTCGGCCTCGTCGTTCCGCGGCGATATCGGCTACAGCAGCCCGCCCCAGTTTCCCAACACCGCCGAGGCGCAGTACTTCCTCGCACAGGCCGGTGGTCAGGTGACGAGCATCACTGCGCCGATACGCCGTGGGTTCAATGGTCCCACGGGCGCGCCGCTGCGCATCGCCATCCACGAGGCAAGCGGGACGCTCGGCAATGCGCTCCCAGGCGCCCTGCTTGGCTTTGTCGAGGTCGGACCGGACCCGTTTCCGCCCTTCAACACGGTTGAGCTGGTGACGATCGACGTCTCCGCGGCCGGGGTGAGCATCGTGTCGGGGCACGCCTACCACGTGGTGCTGACGACCGCGGTGCCCGTGCCGGGCGGATCGCAGTACTCGACGGCGTGGCTGAATACCTCTCCCTTGAACTTCGGGCAAGCCCCCAACTTCAGCCCCGACCAGGGAACAACCTGGCGGGCTCCCGCGCCCTTTCCAAACGAACTCGGCCTTCGGGTCACCGTCGCATCGCCGTCGTGCCGCGCGGATTGGAACCACTCGGGCACGCTCGACAGCCAGGATTTCTTCGATTTCCTGACGGACTTCTTCGCGGGCAGCGCCGACTTCAACAACGACGGCCTCGTGAACTCCCAGGACTTCTTCGACTTCCTCACGGCGTTCTTTATCGGTTGCTGATCGGCCGGCGTCCGCGAGGTCTCATGGGCCGGACGAGCATCCGGCGGCGGTGCCGCGGCGCTGAGAGCTACCCTTTTTGAGCGGAAGGTAGGTGTCATGGCCGGAAACGACAGGCGCCTGGTGCTAGCCGTCGTGTGGGGCAAAGGATGTCGCTGGCGAGTTCTCGTTCGGAAACTCGGTTGCCCGTGCGTGGATCTGGCGAGGGAAGAACTTCATGACGCTCGCCCACATTTCCGGTGTAGCCAGCCTCTGCTCCCGAGCGGGGTCCGTGTCGAGAAGGATGAACTCGATGGCGGCATCGGGCCACCATGCGGGCTGTGTGATAATCCCGACAGCGCGCCGCGTGTTGGATCGCAGCTTCGCCAAGATGGTCAGCGCGAGGAGCGATCGTGCTCGATCCTCTTTGCTGTCCACTGAGGCGACGAAAACGATTGGTAAGCCGCCCGACCCAGGCACGGAGAAATAGCGGTCGCGCCGTTCTGCCTCGGCGAGGTGGCACTTGTCAAGCATGTACTTCCCGAACATCCGCCGCTCTACACGATTCATGCGGGCCAACTCGACGGAGATGTCCACGTAACGGCGCCCGGAAGTCTCAGGTGTCGTCTCTGGGTACCCGCCTCCCAGCCGCATGGGCGTGCTCGACGCCTGATGGCAGAGATCGATCACCCGATCGATGAAGTACGAGGGCTGGTCGGCCTCCCGCCGCGCCGCGACGTTCGCCACTGCCTCGTACTCGGCCCATGCACGATCCGGCACGAGCGGTACGTCTCCGCGCGCAAGGGACTTCTCGAATTTCTCGGGGTCCGTCTTGTACGTGGCGAGGAGGTCCAGTTCCGGTGGGTTTGGGCTGCTGGAGCGCTGTACAAACAATGCCCGGCATTCCAGATACCGAAGCAGGTCGGGCGTGGTTGAGAGCTCCCTGAGAACGGTCACGAACTCATTGAACGAGAGGAGGAACGATGGGCATTTCTGGGCGCCGTATTCAAAAACATCGTGTGCTCCAACGCCACCTACCACAGCGTGATCTACAAGAGCCAGGCCGAAATACTGCGTTACGGACGCCGGTTCCCAAGAGACCTCTCCCCGTCTCGCGTTTTCGAGTCGCGTGGGTGCGCTCTTGAGCAAGGCTCGAAAGGCGCCCCCCACCTGGCCAAGGGCGGAGCCAGCCTGTTTCTGGCACCAGCGGCGTTCTTGGTCCGCATCGTATTGGGCGTGGGCCTGCTCATCGGCAGATTTGATTTGGATCACCACGACGGCGGAGCCGAACCACACGAGAATGTCGGTAAGCTCACGCTCGTGTTTGCCCTTCTTCACGGCCGGAGATCGGAACACGAAATCGGACACGAGTGAGCCGTCGCAAAGCCAATGGATGAAGTCCTCCCCTCGAGGACCCGCAGTTTGCTGACCAGAAGCCATGATCGGGGTCTCTCCTGCGGATCGTAGGTTGCCGTACGATGTGAGACGGGGAACTGCAGAGGATCTCAATGGCAAAGCGGAAACGGCGTCGCGGCGGCAAGCTCGCACGGATCACGGTGGCGGACATCAACGCCGAGCTGTCGCGCCGCCGCGCCCAGGCCGGCGCCCTCCAGCGCCGCCACGACGAACTGGCCGCCGAGGTGGCCGGCCTCCGCGCCGATCTGGAGGCCCTGGGCTCGCCCACCGGCGCGGTGCCCCGTGGACGGGGGCGTGGCGGCCGCCGTCGCGGCCCCGGCGCCCCGCGCAGCCGGCGGATGCCCAAGAACAAGGTCAAGCTCCCGGACGCGCTGGCCGCCGTTCTGAAGGGGAAGACCATGTCCGTGGCGGAGGCGGGCGCGGCGGTGCGGAGGGCCGGGCACAAGACCAACGCGAGGAACTTCTACGCGGTGGTGAGCATGGCGCTGAACAAGAGCGGCAAGTTCAGGCGGGTGTCGCGGGGGAGGTATAGCGTGAAGCGGCGCAAGCGATGAGTTGTGCCGACGCAATCGGCAGGGAGAAGTATGAAAGAACGTGGCGATCGCATGCCCCTCGTCTTGCTGGTAGGTAGTGTGGTGGTTGGCGTTCTTGGTTATGCCTTCCCCTTGGACACCTGGCTTGTCTGGCTTGGTCGAGACAAGTCTATTGCCGCTACACTCGCTGCCGAAGTGCCCATCGTCTCGGCGATCATCGGTTTTGGTTGCTTTCTTTCGCTAGCGATCACGCGAAGTCATCGCAACCTTGATCACAGAATAACCGGGATTTCCGCTACGCTCCACGCGACTTGGTTGAATCAGTCGCAGGTAACTACCTGCTCCGTCGAAGACGCCGACAATGCTATTATTTCTATACTGTCAAGCGCCAACCCTCGCGTGGTTGGTGTGCGGAACACGTGCCATTTTCTCAACGAGGTAGAGCCGATCTATCCACCCTTCGCATTGCGATCGCGTTTCCTGGAAGTCAAGGCATCCGCTATCGGTGCGAAAACAGCGTGGAGCGACATTGTTTCACCCGGATATCGGCCGACATGCGAGGTCCTCAATCGGCTAGTCCGAAAGACTGCTCAGGAAGGTGGTTACTCTCATTGGGTACTGCCTAATGAGATCCCGATTACCAACTTTATCATCCTTCAGTATGTCGATAACTCCTTGGAAGTGTGGTGGGGGTGGCCATTCACTAAAGAGCACCAGATGAGCAGTACCAAAGTTGCTCGCTCGCGCGACCGTGTCGTCGTCGAGATTTTCAGGACGCATTGGCTGGCACTGAAGGAGATTGCGGAGCGCAGTAAGCACTGTTGAGCGACGCTGACGGCTACGTTCGCGTGGAAAAGCGCGACCGTCATGGGCAGCCGGCGAAGAAGGCGTTCAGGAAATCGAAGAAGTCCTGGGAGTTGACGACGCCGTCGTGGTTGAAGTCGGCGGTGCAGGCGGGGGTTCCGATCACGGTGATGGTTCCCGCGGTGCTGGTGGTCACGACCGATCCGCCGCCGCAGCCGGGGGCGCTGATGCGTACGTCGTAGGCCGCGGTGTCGTCCGCGATGGCCTGGGTGATGGTGAGCGTGGGGGAGGTGGCGCCGGAGATGCGCCCGCCGTTGACCATGGCCGCGCCGTTCTTCCGCCATTGGTAGGTGAGCGGGCGCCCGTGTCCGTCGGCGATGACGGCGAGCGCGGCGGTCTGGCCCCCTTGGACATTCTGGGTCGCGCGCGGCTGCTGGATGATGGTGGAGGCCGGGTAGCCGTTGCCACCCGCGTTCAGGAGCACCGAGACGTTGTTGCTGCCGCTGTTCGCCACGGCCAAGTCGGGCCTGCCGTCGTGGTTGAAGTCGCCCACGGCGACAGAGACCGGTTCGGAACCCGCGGTGTAGTCGACCGGGGACTGGAACGTGCCGTTGCTGTTGCCCAGCAGAATGCTGCAGAATGTGGAGGAGCCGGCACCTGAAGTACTTACTAATCGGAGCAGTAGTTATTTGACTTTCGGGGATTCTCGTGTATGATGCTGCATGAGCAAGCGCGATGCAAGGAAGCTGTCGCCGGAGGCCCAG
>JBGPJM010000127.1:0-14308 GCA_041485385.1 Phycisphaerae bacterium
CAAAAAACCTCAAAAAACCTCGCCGAACCTCAAAAAACCCCCATCGAACCTCAAAAAACCTACCCCGAACCTCAAAAAACCACGCGAAACCTCCGCCCCTCCCCACGCCTCCCACACCTCCACGCCTTTCCTTCAGACCCACGACGGCCGCACTTGCCCGGCGCGTCTGCTCGGGGGTAAGAATCAGTACCCTTTGATAGCAAGCCCGTTCGGATTTTGGTCACACAGGACCCCCCATGATCGACATCCGCAAACTCGTCAAACGCTTCGGCCCCTTCACCGCCGTCGACGGCGTGTCGTTCCACGTCAACCGCGGCGAGGTGCTCGGCTTCCTCGGCCCCAACGGCGCCGGCAAATCCACAACCATGAAGATGGTCACCGGGTTCCTCACCCCCACCAGCGGCACCGCCGTGGTGTGCGGGCACGATGTCGTCCAGGATCCCCTCGCCGTCAAGGAGAGGATCGGCTACCTCCCCGAAGGGGCGCCCGCCTACCCGGACATGACCCCGGAGAGCTTCCTCGGCTTCGTCGCGCAGGTTCGGGGGTTGCCGCGAGGGGACCGGCAGCGCCGCATCGGCGAGCTCGTCGCCACCGTCCATCTGGAAGGGGTGATGCGTCAGCCCATCGAGACGCTCTCCAAGGGATACAAGCGGCGCGTCGGGCTGGCCGCGGCGATCCTGCACGACCCCGATGTCCTCATCATGGACGAGCCCACCGACGGCCTTGACCCCAACCAGAAGCACGAGGTCCGGGCCCTCATCGCCGGCATGGCCTCGCGCAAGGCCATCGTCCTCTCCACGCACATCCTCGAGGAGGTCGAGGCGGTCTGCACCCGCGCCGTGATCATCAGCCGCGGCAAGATCGTCGCCGACGGCACGCCGGCCCAGCTCCAGGCCCGCTCGCGCCACCACAACGCCGTGGCCGTGACGGTGCACGCCCTGAACTCATCCGCCGACTCGGCGGTGCGGTCAGAACTCACCCACCTGACGGGTGTCTCGGACGTTCAGCACCTGGGCTCGACCAACGGTCGCGCCCGCTTCATGGTCTTCCCGCGTGACGGGCGGGCGATCCTCGGCGAGGTGAGCCAGTGCGCCCGCGCCAAGGGATGGGAGGTGGACGAGCTCCGCGTGGAGGCCGGGCGCCTGGACGATGTGTTCCGCGCCGTGACCGCCGCGCCGGTCGGGAAGACCGGAGGGAAAGCATGACCACCGCGACCACCTCATCCCCGATGCCCCCCTCGGCGCCGGCCGCCGCGCCCCTGGGCGCCAAGGCCGCCGCGAAGGCCGACCGCCCGGCGGCGTCGCTGGTCAGCCGCACGCTGGCGGTGTTCCGACGCGAGCTGTCGGGCTACTTCGTGACGCCCGTGGCCTACGTCTTCATCGTGATCTTCCTCCTGGTCACCGGCATGTTCACCTTCGCGCACGACCTGGGGAACTTCTGGGAGCGCGGCCAGGCCGATCTGCGATCGTTCTTCATGTTCCACCCCTGGCTCTACCTCTTCCTCATCCCCGCCGTGTCGATGCGCCTGTGGGCCGAGGAGCGCAAGCAGGGCACCATCGAGCTGCTCATGACGCTGCCGATCCCGCTGGGCGCGGCCGTCGTCGGCAAGTTCCTGGCCGCGTGGGCCTTCACGGGGATCGCCCTGCTGATGACCCTCCCCATCTGGGTGACCGTGAGCTTCCTGGGCAAGCCCGACCACGGCGTGATCGTCGCCGGGTATCTCGGCAGCTTCCTGATGGCGGGCGGCTACCTGGCGATCGGCTCGTGCGTCTCGGCGGTCACGCGCAACCAGGTGATCGCGTTCGTCGTGACCGTGGTGCTCTGCTTCGGGTTCCTGCTCAGCGGCTACGGGCCGGTGATGGACCTCATCGGCGGGTGGGCGCCGCAGACCATCGTGGACGCCGTGGCCTCGTTCAGCTTCCTGACGCGCTTCGAGGCCATCTCCAAGGGCGTCATCGACCTCCGCGACGTGCTCTACTTCCTCACGCTCATCGCGGCGTTCCTGTTTGCCACCGGCGTCGTGGTCGAGATGAAGAAGGCCGCGTGAACCCGGAACGAGAACGACGAGCGAGGTATTTCGTATGACCAGCATGCATCTCACACGACAACATCCTGGTGGTCCTTCCCAGGGAGCCAGCGCATGAACAAGGGTTTCCTCTTCTCCATCGGCGGCCTCGTCGCGGCGGCGGTGCTCTTCGCGGCCGTCAACATCCTCGCCGGCGTCGGCCTGCGCGGCGCGAGGGCCGACCTCACCGACGGCCACCTGTACACGCTCTCGCACGGCTCGCGCAACATCGCCAAAAAGCTCGACGAGCCGATCCGGCTCACCCTCTACTACTCCGACAAACAGGCCGGCTCGCTCCCGCCCGAGTACAAGAGCTACGGCACACGCGTCAAGGAGGTCCTGCGCGAGTATGCGATGATCTCGAAGGGCAAGATCAAGCTGGAGATCATCAGCCCCGATCCATTCTCCGACGCCGAGGACCGCGCCGTGCAGGCCGGCCTGGCGGGCGTCCCCACGGGGCGCGCGGGCAACGAGCGGTTCTACTTCGGCCTGGTCGGCACCAACGCCACCGACAAGCAGGAGGTGCTCCCGTTCTTCGACCCCCGCAGGGAGGAGTTCCTCGAGTACGAGCTCACACGGCTGATCTATCTCCTCTCCGACCCGCCCCGGAAGGTCGTCGGCCTCATGTCGTGGCTGCCGGTCGAGGGGTCCGCCGGCGCCAACCCGATGATGCGCCAGCAGCAGATGCCCCCGTGGAAGATCGTCGAGCAGGCCAAGGAGGTCTTCGAGGTCAAGACGATCGCCAGGGACGCCGCGGAGATCCCCGCCGACGTCAAGGTCCTGCTGCTCATCCACCCCAAGTCGCCCAGCGACAAGGCGCTCTACGCGATCGACCAGTTCGTGCTCAAGGGCGGGCACGCGATGGTCTTCGTGGATCCCAACTGCGAGGCCGACGTCCCTCCCGGCGTCAACCCCATGCAGGCGATGGGCATGCCCAAGAACTCCGACCTCAAGAGGCTCTTGGACGGCTGGGGCGTCGAGCTCGTCCAGGGCAGGTTCGCCGCCGACCGCTCTGCGGCGATCCGCGTGAACGTCGGCGGGCAGGGCCGGCCCGAGCCCGTCGACTACGTCGCGTGGCTGCAGCTCCGCTCGGATAACCTCGACAAGGCCGACGCCGTCACGGGCCAGCTCGAGTCGCTCAACATGGCGACCTCCGGGATCCTCCAGAAGAAGGACGGCGCGACGACGGAGTTCATGCCCCTGGTCCAGACCTCGACCGACTCGGCCGCGATGGACGTGCAGCGAATCTCCTTCATGCCCGATCCCAAGGGCCTCCTGAGCGATTTCGTTCCCGCCGGCCAGAAGCTGACGCTGGGCGCTCGGGTGACCGGGAGGGTCAAGAGCGCCTTCACCGGCCCGCCCGAGGGCAAGCCCGAGCCCGGCACGCCCCCCGACCAGCCCAAGCCGCCCTCCCCCGCCCCCGCCGGCCCCCACGTCGCCGAATCCGCCGAGCCGATCAACGTGATCGTCATGGCCGACTGCGACATGCTCACCGACAACTTCTGGGTCCGCGAGGAGCACGTGGGCCCGATAGTGATTCCCAGCAAGTTCGCCGACAACGGCGACCTGGTCATCGGCGGCCTCGATAACCTCAGCGGCTCCACCGACCTCATCAGCGTCCGCGCCCGCGGCAAGTTCTCCCGCCCCTTCGACAAGGTCAAGCAACTCCAGCGCGACGCGGAACAGAAGTTCCTCGCCAAGGAGAAGGAGCTCACCACCAAGCTCCACGATACGGAGACCAAGATCAACGACCTGCAGCGCAAACGCCCCGACGCCGAGGGGAACGCCCAGGGCAATATCCTGCTCACCCCCGAGCAGCAGGTTGCCATCGAGAAGTTCCGCGCCGAGCAGGTGCAGACCCGCAAGGACCTCCGCGAGGTGCAGCACCAGCTCCGCAAGGACATCGAGGGCCTCGCGACCGAGCTGCGATTCATCAACGTCGGCCTGATGCCGATCATGGTCGGTGCGGCCGCCCTGGGGCTCAGCTTCTGGCGTGCCTCCAGGCGCCGGAGCGACCGCTGGACTTCCAAGACGCTGACCTGACCGGGGCTTTCGCCACCGGAAGACACGGAGCCCGCATGAAACCCGCAATCGTCGCATCGCTTGTGGCCGCCGCCGTGGCTGTCGGCACCGCCGCGTGGCTGGTCGACCGGACGGGCCGCGCCACGCCCGGCGCTGTCGAGAAGTCCAAGGACCGGTTGTTCGCCGACTTGGGCGCGAAGGTGAACGATGTCGCGTCGATCACGGTCAAGAAGGGCGGGGCCGAGGTCATCGTCTCGCGCAAGGACGGAACCTGGGGCCTTGACAGCAAGGGCGGCTACCCGGTGCTTGTGGATCAGGTGAAGGGGACGATCATCGGCCTTGCCGACCTGCGCCCCGTCGAGGCCAAGACCTCCAGGCCCGAGCACTACGCAAAGATCGGCGTACAGGACCCCGATTCACCGGCGCCGCCGCCCGCGCCGCCCAAGCCTCCCGACGAGGCGGCCCCGCCGCCCCCGGCGACGCCGACCCTCCTGACGCTCAAGGATTCATCCGGCGCCGTGCTCGCCTCCGCGATCATCGGGACACAGAAGTACGGCACCCCGCCGGAGGTCTACATCCGCAAGGCCGGCGATGCGCAGTCGTGGCTGGCGGAGGGCCGGCTGGAACTGCCCGGCGAGGTGATGGGGTGGCTCGAGCGCCAGATCGTCAACATCGGGCGCGAGCGCATCAAGTCCGTCACCGTCACCCACCCCGATGGCCAGACGGTCGCCGTAACCAAGGAAGCGACCGCCGCGGCCTTCAAGGTCGAGAACGTCCCGGCCGGGCGAGAGCTCAACGCCCCGACCGCCGGCGACACGCTCGGGTCAGCGCTGTCGTACGTGACGATGGAAGACGTGGCCCCCGCGGACCAGCTCGACCTCTCTTCCCCGGGCGTGACACCCGGAGCCGCGGCGGAGTTCCGCACGTTCGACGGGCTGGTCATCCGCGTCCAGACCGCCACGAAGGACGGAAAGCTGTGGGCGCTCTTCGACGCGACATACGTCGCCCCGCCGGCTCCGCCCGCTCCCACTGCACCCGCTACCCCACCTCCCGCCGCACCGGCGGCCGCAGGTGACAAGCCCGCCGATCAGCCCGCGGCTCCGACACCTGAAGCGCCCAAGGACGATGCCGCCAAAGCCGAGCAAGCCAAGACCGAGCAAGCCAAGACCGACGCGGCCAAGAAAGAGGCCGCCGACCTGGGCGCCAAGCTCGGCAAGTGGGCGTTCGTCCTGCCGGAGTACAAGGGCAAGGTGTTCCAGACGAAGATCGACGAGCTGCTCAAGCCGCTCCCCGCGCCGGCCCCCGCCCCGACCGACACAAGCGGACCAGCGGGTCCCCAGCCGTTGCCATCCCCCGTGCCGCCAGCGCCGCCAGGCGGGTGACCTAACCGTCAGCCGCCAGCCTCGCCGCGCCCAGTGCGGCATGGAACTCGCTCGATCCGGCCCGCAACGTCCACCCCGGCCTCGCCAGACTCGTCAGGCCGTTCTCGACGACCGTGCGAAGGAGTGGAATCACCGGCGCAAGACGCACGCCCACGCCCCCCAGGAGAACGATGTGGTCCGGCCGGTACACCGCGTGAACGATGCGAAGGGCCCGCGCGAGCGCCCGCAGCGGCTCGTCGACCGCTGTGAGCGAGCCGAGCGCATCGTCCAGATCGGGCCCGTAGCTCCTGACAAGCGCGGGCAAGCCGATGTACGCCTCGAGGCTGCCGCGCCCGCCATCCGGCCCGACCGGCGCGGCGTCGCCGAGGCTCACATCGATCTGCCCGATGTGCCCGGAAGATTCGCCCGTCAGTCGGACCGGCACGCCGTCGTCCAGCACGCACCCCCCCACCCCTGTCCCAAGCGAAACGGCGAGCAGCCGGCCCCCGAAGCGGTGGGTGATCCAGATATCGTGCGCGCCGGCGCGGGCATCGGTGGCGATGACCGGCTCGCCGACGTCCCGCCCGACGGCCTCCCGGACCAGCGCCTTCAGATCGACACCCACCAACCCCGGCACGTTCGCCGACAGCGCGACGGATCGCCGCCGCTCGTCGAGGACGCCCGGGACGCACAGGCCGACCGCCCCGAGGCGCGCTCGCCACACCTCCCCGGCCGTCAGCAACTCCGCCAGCGCGCCGCGCAGCTGCTCGGCGGACGGCCGCTGGTACCGCTGGCTGCGCCCGGTCCACAGCGGTGCGCCCCCGTCGAGCACCGCGCACTTGATCGACGAGCCGCCAATGTCCAGCCCGAGCGAGATCACTTCTTCTCCGCTCCCCGCTTCTTCAGGTACGCCGCGACCGCCTTCAGCCGCGCCGCCCGCTCCGCGACCGACTTCTCGTCCTTGAGCTGCGTGGGGTCGGCGCTCTCGAACATGGTCGAATAGGCGAACAGGGAGAGGCCCGATGCCCCGCGACCGCCCCCGATCTCGATCTGCCGGATCGTCTGGGCGCCATCCGCGCCATGCATGTACAGGGCGATCCCCGGCGACACCGGCTGCCCGTCCGCCTCCTTCAGCCACGCCGCCAGGTCGCCGTCGAACTGCTCGTCCTTGGCCGTGTAGATCATCGGCATGGCGCGGTCCAGCACACCCGCCCGCAGCCACGCCGCGGCATCTTGGAGGTACGAATCCCGCGCCAGATCCGGGCGCCGCCACACCGCCGCCGTCAGCACCACCCCCGGCCGGCTCTTCACCGCCTCGTCCTTCAGCCGCCTCACCAGCAGCGTAATCTGATCTCGCTTGAAATCCCGGAAGGCCGCCTGGTCCTCTGGGGCCGTGATCCCCGCCCGCCCCGTCGCCTTCCTGAACAATCCGATGCTCCGCTCGTCCGCCGGGTACGCCGCCGGGTCCTTCATCGTGTCCGACACAAACCGCACGTAGTCCAGGTGCAGACCATCCACCGCATACCGAGTGACGATGTCGCGACAGACCTTCACAACATGATCCTGCACCTCCGGCAGCAGCGGGTTGACGATCACGTAGTGCTCGTTCAGCGCCTGCGGCTGCCCCTTGGCGTCGTGGAGACGCCAATCCGGGTGCGCGTTGAACGCGTGAGCGGGGTCCGGCGGCGGCGAGGTCCCCTTCCAGAGCGGGTACACGTTCACCCAGGCGTGGATGCGCAGCCCCGCGGCGTGGGCCCTCTCCACCGCCAACGCAAGCGGGTCGTACCCCGGATCGCGGGCGTCACCCGGCAGCTTGGCGAAGAGCTCACGCCCCCAAGGCTCCAGGTCGCTCTTGTAGAACGCATCGCACTGGCCGCGAGCCTGCCACATGATGTCGGTGACGCCGAGGTCCTTCGCCTCTCGGATCGCCCGCTCGACATCGGCCCGGGTGAGGTAGTCCCAGCGGGTGATCCACAGGGCGCGGAACTCTGAAGCCGCTCCGTCCGCCGTGCCCGTCGCGACCTGCGCCGAGGCGGAACAGACCGCCATCAGCGACGCGACGAGGCAGGCGAGGACCGCAAAGCGTCTCCGAGTGTGCACTCCCATGACTTCAGCCTAGCACGCCGGCTCTGAGCAATCTCCGCCGTCGCCCTGCGCCCCGCGGCGACGATCGCCCCCCGATCCTCCGGCGCGCGCCCAGAATGACCTTGTCCCAGTCCAGCGCCGGCCCCGGATCGATCTTCTCCTTGGCGATGTGGTAGTGCCCCAGCAGCCCCTTGTACGCCGCGAGCCGATCGTCGGGCAGCTTCTCCCGCACCAGGGCCCCCTGGCCATCCCTGGGATAGTCGCAGCGGATCTCCGGCAGCACGGTGCACAGCGTCGCCGTCAGCTTGACGAGCGAGTCGTACTGCTGCGGCGTGAAGTCGTACTGGCGGAGTACCCGACCCTGCACCCGGCCAAGGACCATCTCCGGCCGCGCGGCGTAGCCGATGAACCCCGCTATTCGTACACCCCCATCGCCCATGTCGGCGGGGACGGTGATTCGCGTGCGGAACGGATTACCGACCGTCCCTCGGCGCGCGGGAAGGAACTCGCGCGCGTACCACCGGTCGAAGGGGTCCTTCTCTGCCTCGCCGTACGCCCCGATATTGGCGATCTCAACCCCCACCGAGCGATCGTTCGCGGTGCCGGCGTGCCAGGCACGCTCCTTCACGTCCAGGGTCTGGTAGATCGTCCCGTCGATATCGAGCATGAAGTGGACGCTGAGCCCCCGCACGTCGTGCAGCACGCGGAAGCACTGCCGGCTCGTGCCGCATGCGTCATAGTGGATCACGAACTGGTCCACGACCTGGCGGAGCGAGGAGAGGTCCCACCCCCCGCCACGGACCCTCTCGAGCGTCTCGTCGCTCAGCCGGGCGCCGGTCCCCCCCGGCCCGCGTCCGGCCTCGCCGAAGCGAAGCCCATAGCGGTTGGGCGCGGCCAAGGCTTCCTTCTTGCCGTCCACCCCCTCCGTGCTCCCCGCCGCCCACGCGGCCTTGTCCCACGGCACGAATCTCTTCTCCACGCGGTAGGCGTCGTACCCGCCGGGATCGGTCCAGAGCACCACCGGCGCCCCCGTGTGGAAGAGCTGGCCACAGACCACGATCTCGTCCCCGGCTCTTCTGACCGGCGCGCCCGGACGGGCGGCGCAGCCGTACAGCACGATCGTCACGAACATCGCCACGATCAACGCCGCGGCTCCCCCGCCCACCGTCGCCCACTGCTCTGCCGGCCTGCTCATCTGCTGCTCTCGCCCCGCTTCAGCCGATCCTACTGCATTCCGTCCCGGCGCGTCCTGTTCACCTCATGCCCGCCCCCACCCGATCATCCTTCCAGCTGCTCGACTGGCTCGTCCTGGCCGCGTACTTCGCCGTCGTCATCATCACCGGGTACATTTTCTCCCGGCGCAGGGGGCAGACCACCGAGGACTACTTCCTTGGCTCCCGGCG
Organism: Phycisphaerae bacterium; assembly: GCA_041485385.1. Taxonomy (GTDB): domain Bacteria; phylum Planctomycetota; class Phycisphaerae; order Phycisphaerales; family UBA1924; genus JBGPJM01. The sequence continues at coordinate 8,937 of JBGPJM010000127.1, forward strand.
CATGCCCGTCTGGGCTGTGGCGATCTCCGTGCTCGCCTCGTCTCTCTCCGCGGCCACCTTCATCGGGGCGCCGGTGGAGTCCTACACGGGCGACCTGACCTACCTCTCCACCAACATCGGCAGCCTCATCGCCATCGCCGTCGTGGCGATCTTCTTCATCCCCGTCTTCTATCGGCACAATGTCGCGACCGTCTACGGCCTGCTCGAGCGCCGCTTCGGCAAGTCGTCCAAACTCGCCTCGAGCTGGATGTTCATGATCGGACGCGTCTTCGCTTCCGGCGCCCGCCTGTACATGGGCGCCATCCCGCTGGCGATGATCCTCTTCGGCGACCTCGACGAGGACCCCGCGCACCTGCTTGTCGCCGTTGGCGTGCTGACGGTGGCGGGGATCTGCTACTCGATCATGGGGGGCATCAGCAGCGTCATCTGGACGGAGGTGATCCAGACCGCCGTGCTGGTGGGCGCGGTCGTCGCCGCCGTGATCTGGCTGCTCATCAGGATCCCGCTCCCGCCGGGCGAGATCATCCACCAGCTCGCCTCCACGCCCACCGAGCAGCACACCACCAAGACAACGCTCATTACCCTGGGCCTGGATATCTCCAGACCGAACCTGGGGTTCAACCCGTCTCAGTCCTACACGCTCCTCACCGCGCTGTTGGGGTTCTCTCTCATGGGCGTCGGCTCCTACGGCACCGACCACGATCTGGCGCAGCGGATGCTCACGTGCAGGTCGGCCGCCCGCGGCTCATGGAGCGCCGTGATGGGCATCCTCATCGGCATACCGGTGACGACGCTCTTCCTCATCGTGGGGCTCCTCCTCTACGTCTTCTACCAGCGCCCGGACATCATGGGCGACGCGGCCCCGGATTACCACATCACCAAAGCGCTCGAGCCCAAGGTCTTCCCGCTCTTCATCCTCCGCCATATGCCCGGCGGCCTGGCGGGGCTTATGTTCGCCGGTCTCTTCGCCGCGGGGCTCTCCACGCTGATGTCCGCGCTCAACGCCATGTCGTCGGCCTTCGTCAGCGACGTCTACAGGCCGGCGCGCCCGGGGAGGGCGGAAGCGCACTACGTCCGCGCGGGGCGACTCGCCATGGCGAGCTGGGGGATCGTGCTGGGCGGCTTCGCGGGCTTCTGCATCTACTGGCAACAGGCCAGCGGCGACACACTTATCAAGTTCGCCCTCGGCGTCATGACCTTCGCCTACGCGGGCCTGATCGGCGTTTTCTTCACGGCCCTGTTCACACGGCGCGGCAACAACACGTCGGTGCTGGCGGCGCTTGCCACCGGCTTCGTCGCTGTGCTGCTGATGCAGCCGATCGTGTGGACGCGCTGGACCCCGCACATGCCGATGGCGGGGCCATGGCTCAGCAAGCTGGACCTGGCGTTCCCCTGGCGTCTGACGATCGCCACGACGCTTGCCTTCATTGTCTGCTGCACGGGGTCCTCCCGCGACGGCTCCGGCGGGCGATCGCTCGATCACAAGTGGACGCACTCGTGCTCGTCCGCCAGCTTCGCGAACATCACGTGGTCCTGCCAGGCGCCCGCGATGCACAGCATCCGCTTGGCGAGCCCCTCGCGCCGGAAGCCCACCTTCTCCGCCAGGCGCAGGCTCGCCGCGTTGGCGGGGATCACGTTGGCCTGCACCCGGTGCAGCCCCAGCCCCCGCGGCGGCGCGGCGAACGCCAGGTCGAGCATCGCGCTCACCGCCTCGACGCCCAGCCCGCGACGCGTGAACTCGGCGCTTACGCGCCACCCCATGTCGGCGCTCTGGAACACCCCGCGGACGATGTTGTTGAGATTCACCATCGCGGCGATCGGGAACCCGTCCGGGGTCATCGCCCCGCCGTGCACCCGGGCCACGAGCGCCGTGTCCAGAACGATGGCGACGCGCCGGCACGCCGTCCCCTCCCGCTCCCCCTTCACCGCCCGCTCGAGCTCCTGCTGGAACTGCTGCGACGGGCTCATCGCCGGCGGCGTCGCCGGCGACCACGGCGCGAAGTGGTCGCGGCTGAGGCGGGCCACTCGCAGATACTCATCACGATCGGTTTCGTGCAGCGGGCGCAGCAGCAGGCGCGCCGTCCGCACGGTGAGGGGCGCTCCGGCGCCGGCCCCGGGGTGGCCCGGGCTGCTCACGGCGCGAGCCTCCGTTGCGCTCCCGCTTGAACAGGCATCAGACCCGCGCGCCGGGCCTCTCCATCGCGCCGGTCAGCCGCAGAACCGGCCCGGCGTGCCCGCGAGCCTTGGCGGGTGCGGCGGCCGGAGTGGGCATGTGCGATGATCGCCGGCAGACGTACGTGCGGTGAATGATCCAGTGCCCCCCCAGGTTCAGTTCCACCGGCGGCACCAGGCACTCGGCCTTGAACCCGACCCGCTCGGCCAGCCGGATCGAGGCCTCGTTCGCCGGAGCGATGAAACAGTACACGGCGCTGAGGCCCAGTCCCGTGGACGCAGGCGTGAAGGCGTGCGCGAGCAGGACGCTGTACCCTTCGGTCGCCAGCCCCTTGCCGATCTGGTCGGCGGAAACCCAGCAGTTCGCCTCCGCCCTTCCGCCGCGCGAGAGCGCCGGCCCGCCCATGGACCGGGTCACCTCGTTGAGGTTGAACGCGCCGACCATCTGACCGCTCTGCAGAAAGCCGACCCACCGCCACGCCGCCCCCGTCGACACCGCGGCCTGGGAGAACGAAAGCTGACGCTGGAAGAGCTGATCCTCGGACTCGCCCGGACGAAGGAGCGGACAGAATCGTGCCAGGTGCTCGCGGCTGAGACGCACCACCCGCAGGAACTCGTCCCGGTCCGACGCCCGCAGCGGGCGAAGCATCATCCTCGAGGTGTGGTAGACAAAGGGATCCGGAACGCCCACCGGCCGCGCGGGGGATATCTGCGCCAACCGAGCCGCGAGCGACAGGCGCCTCAGGCCGTCGGACCCCGCTGACCCGGCCGCGGAGCCCGCCGACGCCCACGGTCCCCTGCAGGCTGGCCTCATTTCGGATCTCCGTTTGCGGACAAGACCGTCCGAGGAACCCGGACCCGGGAAGTGAAGGCTTTTTCATCGGTCCCCCCGTGCAGGTGGAGTGAGTTTTGACCTACGAACTGATGGCAAACGCATCTCCCGCGGCTCGTCGGCGCTTCTGGTGACGTTATGGAACGTGCAGACTCGGAGCCTACCGCACCGCGCGCGGCTCGGGCGCCTTCGCCACCGCAACGGCGATCGCCTCGGGGCGCGCCCGCAAACGACTCGCCACTTTCAGGTGGTCCTGCATCGCCCCGACGCCCCACTCCGCCTCCCGCAGCGCTCGGATCGCCCGCGCCGCCGCCAGCGCCCCGGTCGTCGTCGAGATCATCGGGATCCCCAGGCGCACCGTCGCGGCGCGGATCCGCCCCTCGTCGGTCTGCCACCCGGTCCGCGTCGGCGTGTTGATCACCAACTGGATCTTCCCGTCCGCCATCATGTCGATCACGTTGGGCCTGGCCCCCGCTCCGATCTTCTGCAGGATCACCGCCGGGATGCCGTGCTTGGCCAGGTGCTCCCCCGTCCCCACCGTCGCGTACAGCTCGAACCCCATCTCCTTGATCATCCGCGCCGGCTCCACCATCGCCCCCCGGTCACCCTCACGCACCGACAGGAACACGCTCCCGCTCCGCGGCAGGTCCACCCCGGCCGCGAGCTGGCTCTTGGCGAAGGCCACCGGCAGGCTCGAGTCGATCCCCATCACCTCCCCGGTTGAGCGCATCTCCGGCCCCAGCACCACGTCCACGCCGGGGAACTTGCCGAACGGGAAGACGCTCTCCTTGACCGCGTACGCGCCCGTCTCGCCGACCTCTTCGGCCCCGAGCTCGGCCAGGGTCGCCCCCATCATCACCTTCGCGGCGATCCGCGGCCACTGCACGTGCGTGGCCTTCCCCACGAACGGCGCCGTGCGGCTGGCGCGGGGGTTGACCTCGAGAATATAGATCTCGTCCTCGCCGCCCTTCCCCACACCCTGTTTGATCGCCATCTGCACATTCATCAGCCCGTTCACTCGCAGCTCGCGGGCCAGCGTCCGGCTGATCTCCTTGATGCGATCGACCGTCCGCGCCGAGAGCGACCAGGCGGGGATGGTGCAGGCCGAGTCGCCGGAGTGGATGCCCGCCTGCTCGATGTGCTCCATGACGCCGCAGACCAGGGCCCGGCCGGGCGCAGCGTGACGGTCGTCGCCGAGCGGCCCGGACGATGAGTAATCGGCGACGACATCCACGTCCACCTCGGTGGCATCGTCGAGGAACTTGTCGATGAGGACGGGCGCGTTGTCGAGCTCGGAGATGTTCACGGCGGTGGCCATGTAGTGGCGCAGCGCCTTCTCGTCCGGGCAGATCTCCATGCCGCGTCCGCCGAGGACGTAGCTGGGGCGCACGAGCACCGGGTAGCCGATGCGATTGGCGATCTCGACGGCCTGCTCGAGTGTCCGGGCGATCCCGCTGGGGGGCTTCTGGAGGTTCAAGCGGGTGAGGAGCGCATCGAACCGATCGCGGTCCTCGGCCAGGTCGATCGAGTCGACACTCGTGCCGATGATCAGCGCCCCGGCCTTCTCCAGCCCGTGGGCGAGGTTCAGCGGCGTCTGCCCGCCGAACTGGACAATAACGCCGTGGACGAGGCCCGAGGGAGCCCCGAGCGCAAGCTCGGGATCCTGGGAATCGCGCCGCGCCGCACCCGCCGTGCGCCGTGCACCCGAGCTTGCGCTCGGGGCTCCCTTCGCGCCGTTTAGCCTTTCCACTACATTCAGCACATCCTCCAGCGTCAACGGCTCAAAGAACAAAAGGTCGGACGTGTCGTAGTCCGTCGACACCGTCTCCGGATTCGAGTTGATCATGACCGACTCGAAGCCGATCTCCTTGGCCGCGAACGCGGCGTGGCAGCAGCAGTAGTCAAACTCGATCCCCTGCCCGATCCGGTTCGGCCCGCCGCCCAGAATGATCACCTTCTTCTTGTCGGTGACCCTGATCTCGTCATCGGAAGGGACAAGGTGGCCAAGTGGCGAAGTGGCAGAGTGAGAGGACGATGCCTCTCCCGCTTTGCCACTCTGCCACTCTGCCACTCTGCCACTTCCACTCTCGTACGTCGAGTAGTAATACGGCGTCGCCGCCTCGAACTCCGCCGCGCACGTGTCCACCAGCTTGTACACCGGCTCGATCCCCAGCCCTTTCCGAACCGCCCGCACCGCCAGGATCGTGTCCGGGCTGATCGAACCCAGGTACAGGTTCCCCAACTGCGCATCGCTGTACCCCAGCCGCTTGGCCTCAAACATCACCTCCCGCGGCACATCCTCCACCCTCGTGTACCCGCACAGCACATCCTCGAACTCCACCAGCCGCTTGATCTGATCCAGGAAGAA
>JBGPJM010000128.1:0-14191 GCA_041485385.1 Phycisphaerae bacterium
TCTCATGGAAGGCTCCTTTCCAAATCAGTCCTGCCGGCAGGAACCGGCGCAGGGTCGCTTCTCGGGAGGTACTCGTCGTAGCGCTGCTCCTTCTTACACGACGGACCGCGTTCTTCTGCTGAGAGTTGCCTTCCGCTCTGATACCGGCACTCTCAGCGCCCCCGCTCCGGGAGGTCGTCGCCCCGCGCCATGATCTTCGGCGAGGGGATCCGCCACACCCGCCTCCGCCCGCAGGTCGAGCAGATGTCCTTGGACGGGTCGTCCCCGGGGTCCGGCGGCTCGCCGAACACGCGGGGCGGCGGGATGTTGAACACCGCCGGGCCGGGTCCGCCGTTGCCGCACTCCGGGCAGGCGCCGCCCCGGAGGGCCGTGCGCCGCCCGGTCTCAAGCCGGGCAAGCCGCCGGCTCAGGGCGCTGGGCACCGGCGTCTCCTTCCGGCAGCGGCCTGGGGTGCAGGGGGTGGATGACGATCACCGTCTCCGGCCGCCGCCCGCACACCGCGCAGGCGGTCGGCGCACTCATCGGGCGGTCGAACTCGTCGTGGACGATGAACTGCACGCCCTCCTGCTCGCGGCACCCGGGGCAGCCGGCGGGGCGCGCGGCGGCCTCCAGCCGGGCAAGGCGTCGGCTCAGAGCGCTACTCGCCACGGGGCGCCCCCCGCGGGCGGTCGGGCGGTGAGGGCGGTTCCCCGCCCACCGCTACCCCCGCCGGCGCCGGGCCGCCCACGGGGGAACGTGGGCCAACGGGCGCGGCGCCGGGCGTTGGGGCGGGCGGTCGGGCGGCGCGGTTGGCCGGATCGATGATCGTCACCCGGACCCGCCATTGCCGACCGCATGTGCGGCACAGCCCCGGGTTCGTCGGCATCGGCTTGCCGGGCTTCACCAGGTGCACGATCCGGACGGCCTCGCACCCGGTGCACGGCCCGGCCCCCCGCGCCCGCTCCAGCCTGGCGAGGCGCGCCGCGACCCTCACCGCCCGCCCTCCTTCTTCCGCTCGTCGGCGTCCCGCTCCAGCCGCTCGACGCGCTCGTTTAGGTCGTCCAGTTCGATCGACTCGCCCGCGAACTTGAGCAGGCCCGTCCAGGCCGCCCTCCTGGCGGCCGTGCTGGCACGCGGGTCCGTCGCCACATCGACCAACTTGTACGCAGCCATCCGGGGAGTCATCAGTGAGTCTCCTTGTTCTTCCGCTCCTCCGCGTCGCGCTCCAGGGCGGTGAGCCTCCCCACGACCTCGTCCAGCTCGATCGACTCGCGGCTGAACTTCAGCAGCGCCGTGGCCGCCGAGACTTTCGCGGCGTGCGGGGCCGTGGCGTCGGCCGTCACCTTGGCCAACGTCTGCACGGCCATCGGGGTGTACTTCTGCGTCATGCTGATCGCCTGCGCGAACGCCACCCGCCGGGCCTTGCGGTACTCGCGCGAGAACGCCTCCTGGCCGAGCCAGGTGTAGAGCGTTCGTTCGCCCACGCCGCACGCGTCCGCGGCCTTCTTGATCGTCGGCTCGTTGATGAGCGCGATGATCGCCTGGTGCTGGCCCTGATCCAGCGCGTCCGCCGAGTCGAGGTTGTCGCCGCCCCGTCCTGCCATTTGTTGCCGTTCCTACGCGGCCGGGGCGCGGGCCGCCGCCTCGGGCACGTCCACCCCCCGCTCCGCCGCCACGTCCCGCCACGTTTGCCCCGTGCCCTCCAGCACCGCTTCCTTGCCCGCGAACGCCTCCCACCGGCGCAGGGCGACGTCAACGAACACCGGTTCTAGCTCGTTGGCGTAGCAGACACGGCCCTGCTGCTCGGCCGCGACGATCTGGCTGCCACTTCCGCTGAAGGGCTCGTAACACACGTCGCCACGCTTGGTGTGCTTGCGCATCGGCCGGGCGAAGATCTCCACCGGTTTTTGAGTAGGGTGCTCGTTGCCGACGATGCGCGACTTCCCCTCCCAGTCGATCTCCCAGACCGAGTTGAACTCGTGGTTGGAGTCGTGCTCGGGCTGGCTGCCCTTGCGCCACCCCATCATGCAGGGCTCGTGCCGGAAGTGCCAGTACACGCGGCCGAACACCGGCGTGGGCTTCACCCACACCACCTGCTGGTGGTCGAGAATGCCCAGCTCGGCCCAGACCTCGGAGATGAGGGCCTGGCGCTTGTGCGCGTGCCAGCAGTAGATGGCGGCGTGCGGGGCCGTGACCCGGAGCACGTTGTCGAACACGCCGCCGAAGAAGGCGCGGGCGTCGGTGATGTCCACCTCGCGGTACGTCGCGGTCCAGTCCTTGCCGCTGTCGTTGGGGCGGTCGCCGGTGTAGTCAACCAAATAGGGAGGGTCGGTGGCGCACAGCGCCGCCTTGGCGCCGTTCATCAGGCGGTCCACGTCGTCGGGCACCGTGGAGTCGCCGCATTGAAGTCGGTGGCCCCCGAGCAGCCAGAGGTCGCCGGCCCGGGTGACGGGATTGATTGGCGGCGGGGGCAGGTCGTCGGCGTCCACGAGGCCGGGGTTGGCCGGTTGGCCGAGCCATTCGTTCAGTTCCTCGTCGCTGAAGCCGAGCAGGTCCAGGTCGAACTCCAGCGCCTTCAGCTCTTCAAGCTCGACGGGCAGCAGCTCCGGATCCCACTCAGCGATGGCCGCCGTGGCGTTGTCGGCGATGCGGTACGCGCGGGCCTTCACCGGGTCGAGGCCGACCGCAACGTGGACAGGCACCTCCGTCATGCCGAGCTTCTCGGCGGCCTTGTACCGCGTGTGGCCCACGATGATGACGCCCTGCTCGTCGACGACAATCGGCTGGCGGAAACCAAACTCGGTGATGCTCCGCGCGACCGCGTCCACCGCCGCGTCGTTGCGGCGGGGGTTTTTGTCGTACGGCGTGATACTGCTGAGCGGACGAAGTTCGACGTGCATGTGTACTCGATCGGCGATTATGTAGTCGATACTACACGCCCGCGCGCGGAGTTCCATGATGAGCCGCTGCCGAGGCCATGCTCTGCGCCGCCAACCCCACCGCAGGATGCGGCATTGCGCGGCATCGGAGCGCACCGGCGTGTACCGGACTCGCCGTGGTATTCTGGAGCGGTCCGGAGAGATTCTCGTGGACCAGGCGGACCAGAACAAGCCGACGCCCGACCAGTCGCGTTTAGGAGAGCAATCATGGACACGAGCAAGATCGGCGAGTTCATCGACGAGATCGACGACCTGGTCTCCACGGCTCAGACCACGAGCGATCACACGGAACAGACGAAACTGATCGAGGAGGCGCTAAAGAGAGCCTGCAAGATGATGAAGGCGATCAATCGTGACATCGCCGACCAAGCCGGAGTGGCGCTCGCCGCCGCTGGGCTGGGGGCTGCGGAGGCGAAGCTGCGGTTTCTCGATGTGGTCCAGGGACGCGAGGATCTGGCCGTATTTCAGAGCAAGCGGTCGTTGGAGAGTTTTCTCGAATCTGTTCGTCCGTTGCTCACCAGCCAGAAACGCATGAGTCGGGAGCGGATCGACAGGATCTCAGCCGAGGTGCTCAGCGTCTACGACAACTTCATGAACGAGAAGATCGGCCTGGACGAGGTGAAGAAGCAGTACAAGGGATTGGAGCGTTTCTTCTGCCGCCCGCCCAGGGACGGCGGCGGTAAGACACCGCCGCTCTTGGGCCCGGACAAAGGACCCGGCGGCGGGAGCACCGCCAAGACGCTGGATCGTGCGCGCAAGTGGCTTGTGGCTTTGACGGCCGCGGGCTGGCTGGCGCTGGCAACGGCTGGAAAGTCACCCGCTCCCGAGTCGCACCCCGAGCCGCCGGTGCCGGTGCAGGTGCCGCACAACCTCGCGTTGCTATCACTGTTGATGTTCGTTGGCTTTGCCAGCTTTCTCGATGAAACGCACGGCCTGCCGGGGGAGGAGTACGTGCCGAGCTTTGGCGATCCTGAATACGCCGGTGAAGTGGCAGGTGAAGAACACAAGCGTGCCCGGCACGCCGGGGCGACCGAAGAGGAATACGCCTAGCTTGCCAGGAACCCGCCATGCCGACCACCGCCCGCCGCTGCGCCGCCCGCCTCGCCCTCGTTCTGGTGCTGATCGTCTGCTGCGCCTGGGGCGCCACCGGCCACAAGGTCGTCGCCCAGATCGCCTACGACCGCCTGACGCCCAAGGCCAAGGCGGAGGTGGACCAGTTGCTTGCCGGCAGCACCCTCGCCGAGTTCTCCGTCTGGCCCGACCAGATCAAGAGCGACCCGGCGTGGGCGTGGACCAAGCCCTGGCACTTTGCCGACATGCCCGAGGGCGCCACCGAGTTCAAGTTGGACCGCGACTGCCCCGAGGAGGGGTGCGTGGTCAAAGGCATCCAGCGGTACGAGGCGGTCCTCAAGAGCGGGCGGTTCGGCCAGGAGGAGCGCGTCCGGGCCCTGAAGTTCCTGGCCCACTTCGTCGGGGACGTCCACCAACCCCTGCACGTCGGGCACAAGGCCGACAAGGGCGGGAACGGCATCGAGGTGCAGCTGTTCTCCCGCAAGACCAACCTGCACGCCGTCTGGGACGACGGCCTGATCAAGCAGCGCGGCATGGAGTACGGCGTGTACGCCTCCAAGCTGGAGGCGGCGCTGAAGCCCGAGGCCGAGAAGGCGATGCTGGCGGCGATGGACCCCGTCGCCTGGGCGACCGAGTCGCACGCGCTGGCCGAGAGCCACGCCTACAGGAACGCCGCGGGCGGGGCGATCAAGGCCGGGGACACGCTGGGCCAGGACTACGCCGACCGCAACGCCCCGGTCGTAGACGAGCAGCTGACGAAGGCCGGCGTGCGGCTGGCGAAGATGCTCAACGCGATCTTCGACCCGACGGGGGACGGCGTCGCGGCTCCGCCGGCCGTGCCCGCCGCGGTGGCGCCCCCGGCGCCCGCCGCCGAGTCACCCGCCCCGGCCGCCAAGCCCGGGGTGAAGTTCGTCGGCAGCAAGAAGAGCGAGGTCTACCACTACCCCGGCTGCGCGGACGTGAAGCGGATCCTGCCGGAGAACCTCGTCGAGTACGCCGAAGCGCCGGCGGGGAAGAGGCTACACAAGGGGTGCCCGAGGTAGCGTTGCGGTGCTAACTAAGGGACACCGACTTTGGCCGTGTCCGCGCCGTGCTCGCCCCAGAACACGAACGTGCATGGCTTATCCAGCGTCATCCTTTCGTCGTACCGGCTGGCAGCGACATGAACGATTCCACCCGGAGCGACCTCTTTGTAAGCATCGCCGAACAGCCTCCTGGGCCTACTCGCGGTGCCATCGGACACTCCCGTGAAGGCGCCCCACACAAACTCATCCACCCGGAACGGCACCGTCTGCGACGAGTGCCCCTTCACCACACCGCCCAGCGTGGCGGTGTAGTGATACGACAAGTCAGGTCTTAGCCAACGTGCGCTGTAGACGGTGATGTCTTCAAGCGCCCAGTTCGCCCGGTTCCCCGACCCGTCACTCGTTACGGTAATGGACTTCAGTGCTCCCAGATCCCTGCTTGGCATCGTTACGAAATTGGTGCCGCCGCTTTCCATTCGCCCGTGCCGCTCCGTGTCCACGGTGATGCTTGCCGCGCCCAAGGCACCTTCCAGGGTGAACGTGATTCTGGCGTCCGTTCCGTCACTCCCGGTTCTCACCTTCAGCCCATACGCTTCCCTGGGAGTCTGGAACGGGTCATCCTGCCGGGTGGCAACTCGAACATCCGCACGTTCCTTCACAATGCTGACCAGCTCCGGCACGTCCCCGGGGATGATGCCATCAACGCCCGCGTCGATGTGCCCCCTCATGGAGTCTGCCAGGCCGATCGTGTACACATAGGGGATCGCTCGGGGAAGCCCCGTAGCGGCTCGGGCCCACGCTGCTCGGTCCATGGCTGTGAACAGGTTCGGCCCCGGCCCAGCGGTGCCGTCGCCAAAGGCAATATTCCCGGCGTACCCCCGCTCGGCGAAGTACTTCACCACAGCGAGGGCATCATCCTCCTCGTCCACCATCACCCCTTCGCGCGGCCCCATCCCGACCAGGATATCTTTGAACACCGCAAGATCTGCCTTCGTGGCGACACTGATAATGACGTTCAGCTCGACGCCGTCGGTATTCAGATGCGCCCTGATGGCCCTTCGGATAGCCATCCCGTCCAAGGCGGTGGCGGCAGACGACTTGACATCGAACACCACCAGTGCCAGTTGCCTATTTGTGATGGCCAACTCATGCACCCCGTCCAACCATTCACTGAGCTTCGTATCCGTGCACCGGCCCCCGCGATTCGGGGCACTCGAGTCCCAGTTCACGAGGTTCGCCAATGGATCCGTGGCACCGCAGTCGGCACGCGTGATGTCCGGTTCGAGAGCATTGGCGCCCGCTGCCAGGGCAATTCGCACGTCCTCCAGGGTATTGGGGTTGTGCGCAAAGATGTAGAATGGCCGCGGAGAGGACCCATTGAGCGGATTGCCCTGGCCGTCAGCGGCCCTGCCGAGACTCACCACCATCGCCAACTGGGCACCCAGCAAGAGGTAGCGGGCGACGCCAGCCTCGGAGGAACCCTGCCCGCCACCCTGGCATAGCCTCGGCCTCATCGCCATGGGACCCTACCGTCCTCGGACGGTCGCCGAACCTGGAAAGGACTTCAGCGTCAGCGCCTTCTTGATGACTATCGGTTCCATCCTCGAGCCCGGCATGATGTTGATCGTTCCGCCCACCGCGACGTGGTCCCGAGCCGCGGCGAGCGTCTTGAAGGGGTCACCGAAGTCGCCGCTCTGCTCCAGCCCAGTAGCGGTGTAGTTGAAGTTGACCCATACTTCATTGTTCGACCCCGCTTTTTCGACGGCGCCTGTTTCCGACGTTCGCGTTGGGTGATGCAGGCCATACAGCGGGTCCTCGCCCGTTGCTTGATCGTGCATATCCAGGATGATCGTCCCGGCCCCCGGGTCGGGATTCGAAATCCGGATCACCGCCGATTCCTGGTCGCTATTGAGGACGGTGCCGGACGCGAATGCTCCTGTGGCTCCCCGCGCATCCGTTGTAGAAATGATCTCGCTCGTTCCAGGGGCGATCTTGAACCGAATCCGCTGCCCCGCAAACGTCACGTACTCGTTCTCGCCCGGGAAGTGAAAGACGGTCGCCCCGTTCTTTGCCAGCACGGCGGCCTTGAAGTCCTCGAAGCTGACGCCCGGGTGCAACGAGGTATCGAACGCTTCAATAAAGCCGCCGATCAGATACATGCGAGCGCCATGCCCGCCCCTGCTCGTGCTATCCACGCCATACACAGCCATGAACATTCCGTCCCCATTGATGAAGTAGAAGCCCTTGCCCGCAAGGTAGGTGTCCGGCAGATAGATGATGTCTCCGCAAACAAAGTCGGGCGCTACTCCCATGTTACTAGTCTGAGTGATCTCGGTGCCGAAGCCGCCCGCTTGAGCCAGAAACGACAGCAGAGGCGACGGCGCAGCCCCGAACCACGAAAACGATGTGGGCATCAACGTCGTGGGCACGGCAACACCACGATCTGGTCCGTCGCCTTCATCTGGCACAAGAGGAAGACGGACGACATAAGCGAAGTACGTGGGATTCCCGCCGGCGCTTATCAGATAGTTGGGCGAGCCGGCGTAGAGCTCATCCGCGTACTGTCCGGTATCCCCTCCGACCGTGCGGGCAGCATGATGAAAACGTTGGTAGAAGCGCCGGTGACTTGCGGTGACAAATATGTCCAATATCGGAGACGGCACGCGGTAGTCCCTTAGCCCGGCATGCACCATCTCGTACGCCCCGTTCGCGGCCGCGTGGCCCCTCCACACTTCCGTGTTGCCCGCCAACATCGAATAGAACATCGTTTGCGGATCACTCGTTGCTAGGTTTGTAGACAAGTAAGAGTGATCGCCGAAGCGCTCAGTGGGTCCATAGTAGTGCTCCTCGTTCCTCCGGCGAAAGGGCGTGGACCGCATCAGGTGATTGCTGGACACCGCGACCTTTGCCGACACGTAGTCGAGAGCCATCCGGGCCGCGAGCCTGACTCGGTCGTCATACGCGTAGCTCGCGAGGTTCAAGATCGCTACCATTGTGTAATCCTGGTACGGCCGTGCGTTGTACTCGATGAAGTCGTGCTTCAGAATATCTTGCAGCTTTCGCAGGATGTAGTCCACCAGGGGAGGGTTGCCGTTCCGGTTGTTGTCGTATTGGCTGTGATCGGGCGCACGGTGCGCGCTTGCCGCGGAGGCCACCTCCCGCTGGAATAGCAACTGGTTCGTCAAATACCTCGCCGATTCAATCATGAACTCATGATTCTCGGTCTCCGGTACTATTATTGTGCCTTCACCTAAGAACGCGTAAATGCCATCTCTGAGCCCCGGGTGTGGCCCAGCAACCGACAGCAGCTCGTTAATCAGTTTCTCTTGGATGATCAAGGGCAGTACGTCGAAATATTTGTAATAGAGTGTCAGATAAGATTGAAGGAGAACATCGTATTCTCCTTGCCACTTAAGCTTGAATGAGCCCAGTGCCTTAGGTAGTAGGTCCTTATCGGGCGACGTGCCGACTGTTCCAGCCGTCTCGTGCACGAGCAGGTAATAAGCCTCTTGCCTGTACTCCTGGCCCCGAGCCCTGCCGTCGTCGTTGAAGAAGTCCTTGTAGGCCATCATCGCGAGGATCGTGAAACCGAAGCGCTCCTCGTTGTAGAAGCCTCGCTTGGTGCCTGCGAACTCCGCCGGAGTGTCCTTTGACGCAGGCACCGTCAGCAGCTCGTCGCGATGATCGGTCGTGTAGCGAATCGCTTCCGCGGCACGCGCCGTGAACTTGCCATTGGCTTCTTCGACCGACGCTGCGGGTCCGGCGCCTGTGTCGTGATCTGTCAGCACGATGTCCGGGGAGACAGGCAAGGGCGGCCGATCGCGCCTTTCCGGCGCGATCGTGTTGTAGAGCGGGCGCGGAGGCTGCTGCTGGGCATCGGCTGGGTGCACCCCTGCAAGCGACAGCGCCACAAGCCCAGCCAATGCGGGTGCTGGTTTCAGGAATGGCGCCATGGGTGCCCTCGATGTGTTTGCCGCTTGCGCGACCTGTTCGATCCGTCGGTACGCCCGACCCCTACTGGAGAGACACCAGCACGAGCACCATGCCCTTTCCATCTTTCAGCGAGCTCATCGCCTTGCCGATGACCGCACCTTGGGCCCTGGTATGGTCGGTGACCTTCATGGCGTGGCCGGGGGTGTCCGACGTGGTGAGCAAGTCACCCGGGGCGATGGGGCCGGTCGCGGCATCGGCAAGTACATAGACGCGTCCACTCAGTGCCACGTTCTGTCCTCCCTCGGTGGCGCCCTGCTGGCTGAGCGAGATACCTGGGGTGATTCCGTTGGCCCCGCTGACGATGCCGGCCACGCGCCTGTCGTATGCACCTGCGCTTAGCTTCAGCTGGCCTTCATTCTTCTCGTCGATGACGACCACCGACCCCTTGGGGAGCTCCTGTTGAGACATCGTGAATGGCTCGGCAACATCGGCACCGCCGGTGATCTGCAACACTGGAGTCACCACCTTGGCCGCGACAGCGAGTTGGCCGTTCCCGTCCAGCTGCATGAGCCGTGAGCCGCCTCCGCCATCTCCGTTCTCGTCGCCGTGCGTACCGCCCTTGTACCAAAAGAAATCGCCACCTGTGCGCAAGTAGAAACCGGAGGCTTGTACACCAATGCCATAGTCGGTGTTCCAGAGGTTTATCATCTGGCGGGTCTTCGCTCCAAATGTCTGACTACCCGCTAGCCTTTGACTACCCGTGACCGACTGATTACCCACGACCGCCTGATTGCCCGTGAGCTTCTGATTGCCCTCGAGGGACTGGTCCCCATGAAAGGCGACGTTGCCCCAAACCCGCAGCTTTGGGTCGCTTGGGTCCGGCCGCGTTGCATTTGGACTGTGGCTTGGAGGGGCGTGGCCGATGAAGAGGGTTCCAGCGATCTGGGCATCCTCATGTATTGCGGCGTTGCCCACGACGTTTAGAGTTGCAGCCTTGGTGAGGGCGCTACCTGCGATTGCTGTTGGCCCGGCCACCCTGCCACCTGCAATTGCTGACCCGCTTCCGCTCGTCGGGCCGCTGCCGACGCTGAGGCCCCCATTGACCTGGGCCGCCCCGTTGATAAAGGCCGTTCCCTTGAGCACCATCATGCCAGCAATGGAGGTATCCCCACCCACGTCCAGGGCGCCTTTGACCTTGAGATCGTCCGGCCGCGAAGGTGCAGCCGCCGGCCACACGGTCGCCGACATGATCGCCAGCACGCCTGCACTCAGAATTTTGTTGTACATGTTCCCGATCCTTTCGATCGCATGCCGGGCCCAAGGGGCCCTCACCCGAGCTTGCCCACCCTTGGTGGACGGCCTTATCCGTGTAGATGCGCCATTTGGCGAGCAGCGTTGTGGGAGTCGCTCAGCACAAGCCGCAGGTTCTCTTGACTCCTGCCATCCCCGCAAAGCCTCCCGACCTGATTGCGGGAGGAACCAGCGGAGGCGCAGTCTACTACGACTCGCCGGCTCCCCGAACGGGCATTTAGCGCAGCAAGGCACCTCCAGCCAAATGCCGCTGGAATGCTCACTCCGCCCCCACCGTGACCGTCACTTGGTCACAATCCCAGCAGGTTGTGCCCAACTGGCCGCCGCGGCGCTCGGCGCCGTCCCCGTGCCCCGTGACCGCCACTTGCCCACAATCGTATGAGGTTGTGCGACCCAGCCGCGGCGACGACGATCGCGCGCTTCACCGCCTCCTGGCCGCGAACGTCGGCGAAGTCCAGCGGGGCCGTGGCGGCAACGAGCAGGGAGGCCACGTCCACCGGCGGGTGCGGCTGGGCGTCGAGTTGCCCGGTCAGCAGCCCCACCACCTCGCCCACCGTCCGCGCGCCGTACACATCGATCCCCTCGACGATCGCGGCCTCGGGGGCATTCTCCCACGGCACGATAATCCCCCGCGCCCCGCGCGACCGGGCCAGCGAGGCCATCGCGATCGCGCCGCGGATCGGGCGCAGGCGTCCGTCCAGCGCCAGCTCGCCGGCGAGGATGAGCGTCCGCACATCCAGCACCGTGTCGTCGGGGCTGGCGCCGCCGGCGATCACGGCTGGGGTGTTGCCGGCGTCACGGGCCGCCCTTGGGTTCGCCGGCTCCTCGAACCCCAGCTCGGCCGCGAGGGACAGACCTGGGCCGCCCGCTCCCGCGGTTGTCCTCGCGCTGGCTTTCGCGGTCGCCCGTGCGAACCGCTCTTTGGCCGTCACCACCCGCCCGCCCGATGGCACGACCCCCTGCGCGATCAGGATCCCCACCGCGATCGGCAGGTCGTAGAGCGGTCCCTCCTTCCGTACGTCCGCCGGCGCCAGGTTCACGAGCAGCTTGCCGGAGAAGAAGTACCCGCCATTCGCCAGCGCCGAGCGCACACGCTCCAGCGACTCTTTCACGGCCGGGTCTGGCAGCCCGACCACCACCGGGCGCGGCGAGTTCCCGTCCTGGTTGACCGCGCCCTCGTCGAGATCGACCTCGACCTCACAGGGAAGAGCATCGATTCCCTGCAGGAGATATGACTGAACGCGGGCAAGCATGAGGACAGGGTACCGAACGGATGGGGAATAGGCAATAGGCAATGGGCATGGGGAGTTCCTACAGCTTGCCGCTGGCCTTCATGTGCTGATTGAAGTAGGAGTTGCGGCCCTTCTCCAGGGTGACCTTCATGTCGCCGTCGGTGTAGGTGCAGGAATCGCAGAGGCCCTGGTACATGGTGGGGTTCAGGGCGTCCTGCGTGTTCTGGTGGACGATCGGGGTCTTGTGGTCGCCGCCGAGGACCGGCTCGGTGGTGCAGGTCATGGTCTTGCCGCCGTTGACCTTCAGCGTGTAGGTGCCGTCCTTGCCCGTCAGCTCAACCTTCGCCTCGTGCACGCCCTTGATCGGGCCGAAGCCGGCGAGCGCGACCCGCATGAACTTCTCGGCGGCCGCCCGCTTCGAGGCGTCGGGGGCGTCGACATACAGGTGCACGGACTCGCCGATGTAGAGCGAGTACGCGACGCGCGTGCCGGAGAAGTCCTCGCCGCCGTACGTGCCCTTGTCGAACTGGTAGGCGCCGACGCCCTTGCACCCCATGCTGGCGCCGGTCATCTCGCAGGGGCAGGGGGGCATGCAGCTGCATGCCTCGACGTAGTACCCCTCGATGCTGAAGTCTTTGGTCGGCGCGGCGGCCTTGGCGGGCTGCGCCGCCATCGAGTCGGTGTCTGAGGGCGCGAACGTCTCGGTGGAACAGCCGGCCAGGAGCACGAGGGCGGCCAAGGGGAGGAGGGATGAGGTCAGCCTATTCATGATCAGTCTCCTTCGGCACGGGAGTGTGTGCCCCCCGCAGTCTACCAGAACGGGCACCACGGACGGGAGGTAGTGCACGGACGTATTTATGCAAATAGGATTCGGCGGGGACGGGCAGGCGGCGCTGGGCATACCAGATGGGACGCGAAAACACACCCAAGGGGAGCAAACAGTTCCGGGTCGTGCCCGAGGTGGCGGCCGCGGTTGCCGACACGTCCCTGGCGGCGCCCGCGTGGGGCCGATCGCCGTCCCTCCGAGCGCGGATGCTCGACTCGGCGGCCGATGCGCTGGCGAGCGCCCGGGACCGAATCCTGGCGACCTGCTGTGACGAGACCGCGCTGACGACGGACGAGCTGGCGCCCGAGTTCGACCGCATGACCGGAACGCTGCGCATGTTCGCCGGGATCGTGCGCGAGGGAAGCTGGGTGCGGGCCTGCATCGACACGGCCACCCGCAGCGCCATCGGCCCGGGCCACGATGTCCGGCGCATGCTCGTCCCCCTCGGCCCGGTCGGCGTCTTCGGCGCCAGCAACTTTCCGCTGGCGTACGGCGTGTGCGGCGGCGACACGGCCAGCGCGCTGGCGGCGGGGTGCCCGGTGATCGTCAAGGAGCACCCGGCCCACCCTCGAACGGGCCGCCTGATTCACTCGCTGGCCATCGAGGGAGCAGGTGGCGCGGGCGCCGGGGGGGACGGAGGCGGGGCGCTTCCGCTCTCCTACATCAACAACGAGGACCCGGCCGATCTGGCCCCGGCCCAGAGCCTGGTCCGCCTGGTCGCGGCGGTGGGCTTCACCGGCTCCACCCGCGCCGGGAACGCGCTCGACCGCCTCGCCCGCGAGCGCCCCGAGCCCATCCCGGTCTTCGCCGAGATGGGCAGCGTCAACCCGGTGCTGGTCACCCGGGCCGCGGCCCGCACACGCGGCGCGGAGATCGGCACCCTGCTGGCCGAGTCGATCCTCGCCCGGTTCGGCCAGCAGTGCACGTGCCCGGGGATCATCCAGGTGCCGCATTCGGAGAACGGGGGAGCGGAACTCGTAGGGACGCTGGCCGCGCGCATCGCCGGTGCGCCGGGGCGCGACATGCTGGCCCCGTGGATCCGCGATTCGTACGCGAAGCGTCTGAGGGAGGTCGAATCCTGCCGCGGCGTCCAGGTGACCGCCCGCGGCCAGTCCCGCGCTGGCCCGCGCGCCGGCGGCGCGTGCCTGTTCAGCGTCGGGCTGGACGATTTCGTGGCCCAGCCAAGCCTGTCGGAGGAGATCTTCGGCCCCGCCGCCGTGGTGGTTGATCTTCCTGACGAGGGCGCGAGCATCGGACATCTCGGCGCGCTCACGATGTCGGTCTTCTTCGACGCGGGCGACGGGGGGGATGTGGAGATGGTGCGCCGGCTGCTGGAGGCGTGGCCGCCGGCGGGGCGTGTCATTCTGAACGGGGTTCCGACGGGCGTGCGGGTGGCCGCGGGGATGGTGCATGGGGGACCCTGGCCATCGACCAATCGGCCGGATACCACGGCGGTCGGGCCGCTGGCGATCGAGCGCTGGTGCCGCCCGATCTGTTTTCAGAACGCTCCCGATGCGGTTCTCCCTCCGGAGTTGCAGAACGCCAACCCGCTGAAACTCCGGCGGCTGGTCAACGGTGAGTGGGTGGAGGTTTCGTGAGGTTCGGCGAGGTTCTTTGAGGTTTGCCTGGGGTTTTTTGAGGTTCGATGGGGGTTTTTGGGGGGTTTTTTGAGGTTTTTTGGGAGGGCTTTGTGCTGTAAGTGCTTGTGGAATATGGACTTGATGTCGGTTGGCGCTGCCGGGGGAGAGGACGAGAAAAGACGAGAGATTCCTCGAAAAAACCGGGAAAGGTCGAGAGATTCCTCGAAAAATCGAGAAAAACCGAGAAAAACCGGCTTGTTTTTGAGGGGTGGATTTGCTGCAAGTGCTTGTGGCA
>JBGPJM010000129.1:0-13939 GCA_041485385.1 Phycisphaerae bacterium
CCCCCAGCTCAACGAGCCGCCGCCCCAGGTGCGACCCGATGAACCCCGCGCCCCCCGTGATCAGCGGCATGGTCCCCGTGAAGTCGTCGCTACCAGCCATTCGCGCGTCTTTCACTTCTCACTTTTCACTCCTCGCTTTTCACTTCTTCCTGCTCACTGCTCACTTCCCCCCACTTCCCTCGCCCTCACCACCCCCGCCGGGTTCCCCGCGGCGATCATCCCCGGCGGCACATCCTTCATCACCACCGCCCGGGCCCCGATCACGCAGTTGTCGCCCACCGTCACCCCGGGCCCGATGAACGCCCCGGCGCAGATCCACACGCCCGAGCCGATGGTGATCGTCGGGCGCAGCAGCGGCAGGTTGGGTTTGGTGTAGTCGTGCGAGCCGGCGCAGAGGTAGGCGTCCTGCGAGACGACCGTGTGCGACCCGATCGAGATCGGCCCGAGGTTGTACACGGTCACATTCTCGGCGACCATCGAGTGCTCCCCCATGCTGAAGAGCCACGGGTGGAAGATCCGCGTGGTGGCCTTGGTGCCGCTGGAGCGGGTCATCTTCGCCCCGAAGAGCCGGAGCCACCACCGGCGCCACCCGTGGGCACGCCGCGGGCTGAACCGGATAAACGTCCGCTGCACCCACTCCCAGGCAAAGCGACGCGCATATTCCCTGAGCGAGTACGGGAAACCCGCCGTGGTGTCCAGACGCTGGAAGATGGGCTGGGAACCAACGGGCGCGCCGGCCGGGGTGCCCTTCTGGGAGGGTGCGCCGTGGGAGGGGGGGGATTGGGGGCTTGAGGTGGGCATGATCGGAGAGTCGGCGGCGGGTGGGGGGCGGGAGGCTCGGGACCCTCCTCCTACGCCGAAGGCGGAGTGTAGATCGGCGTATCGAGGCCAACGGCCCAGCACTCTTCCGCCCGTCCCCTCCGCATCCCCAGCGACTCTTCGAGAGCATCCGAGGTTCCGTGAGGTTCGGCGAGGTTCTTTCAGGTTGGCCATGGGTTTCTTGAGGTTCGATGGGGGTTTTTGAGAGTTCCGTCGAGTTTCGTTGACTTTTTGCGACTTTTTGCGACTTTTTTTCACGGCGCTTTTCACTGCAAGTGCTTGTGGACTATGCACTTGAGTTCGGTTAGCGACCGCCAATATGCGCCCAACCGCAAAACCGCTCTCGCGGAGGCGCGGGGGACGCGGAGATGCAGAGGAGCCGCCTCCCCGTCCACATCGTCCTGTATCCCGTGTCCCCATCCCCTGCCCTCTTCCCGCGCCCTCAGCGCCTCTGCGAGAGCTCCCTCGGCCAGCAGTGAGCAGAGGACCGAGCCGCGATCCTCAGCACTGTACCGGCTCGCCGCTCGGCCGCACGAGAATCCGCACCTATTACCCCAATCTGGCGCGCAAACAGGACCTACCCCGTCTCGGGTGCCTCCTTGCCGCGTTCGCCGCGGCTGCATTCGGCGTCGTCATGCTCGCGATCCAGGCGTACGTGTTCTTCGGACCACCACCGACCTCCGACAAGGCCGCGGCCTGGACGGCGCTTGCGTGCTACGCACCCTTCGCCGTGGTCATCCGTGGCTCGAAGGCCGCCCGGCGGCGACGCCGGGCTGAGGCCGGCCCGCCAGGCTCGAATGCGTTGCACGCCTTGGCTCGCTTCCGTCTGATCCTACAAGCCATGAACTCCGGCGAGTTCCGTCGTGCCCCGCCGGTCAGGTGCAGCGCCTGATGGGCCTGGTCGACCTGGAGGCTGCCTCTCACACGTCTCATTCCTCAACAAATGACTTCAGCCGCGCGAGCGCTTCATCCCACTGCCGGGAGATGCCATCAAGGGCGCGTCGCGCTTCGTCGAGCGGCCGCGGCTCGAGTTCGAAGAGGTTCTCGCGTCCGCGGCGAACGCCCCGGACGAGGCCGGCGTCCTGGAGCACCCCCAGGTGCTTGGTGATCGCCTGGCGTGTAAGCGCCGAGCTCTCGGTGAGCCGCGCAATCGAGAGCGGCAACCCTCCGCAGAGCTTCGTCAGGAGCGTCAGGCGCGTCTCGTCACCCAGGGCGGCGAAGACCGGCGCGTTCCTCCGCAGTTTCCGTGCCGCATGTTCATGGCGTATCGCTGACATAGGTCTCGATGTTCTTGAGCTGCTCGGTCCAGCCGCCGCTGTTCATCCGGAACGCCTCGGCACGCCGCGCCGCCGGGATCGAGTCGAAGCCGCACTCCGTGACGACCAGCAGCGTTCCGGCGGCCGTCTTCTCAAGTCTGAACTCGACCAGCGTCGGCGGCTCCTTCGAGTAGTCCACCTTTGGGTCCACGGCATACGGATGCCAGTGGAACGAGAAGAGCCGCTCGGCCTCCATCTTCCGGACCACGACCTCCATGACCAGGTGCTCGTACCCGGGGTACGTGATCCTTCCCCGTGTGGTCTTTCCGGGAATGAATGGCCCTTCCAGTTCACCCTGAACCACCTGCCGAACTCCCTGTGGTCGGTGAGCGCCCGCCAGACCCTGGCGGGCGGGGCCTTCAGCTCGATCCTCTTCTCGATGCGGTCGGTGCGCGGCGCGTTCATATGCAACCTCCTGGTTGCAGATTAGCACGCCCGTCAGGACAAAGCAAGAGTTTGTTCCGCAAGTTCTTCGTGCGACGCTCCGGCCTCGAGCGCACCTCGCGGAACATGTCGGTTTCAGTCGGATCCACGCCCTTGCGCTCGCCACTGGCCGCTTGGGCTGGACGCCGGGGCGGATGTGGCGCTGGTGCAGCGGCTGATGGGGCACTCCTCCGACGACGGTTGGGCACGACCCGAGGCCGGAGAAGGCCACGAGGAAGGCGGCGGGTTTGGTGGGGGTGCCGTATGCCGGTACCGGCCATGCCCTGCGCAGGGACCGGTCTGGATCCGCGAGCGCATCACCGGGAAACGGCATGCTTCCCCTGTCCCGGGCGCCCTCACGGCCTCCGCTGGCTTGCCAGACGCTTCCTTGGCGCCTGCTGTCCCGCTGGCGCGCTGTACGGGTCTTGTCCCTTCGGGTCCGTCTGAATCCACAGCGGCGCCTCGCCAGAGCCGGCGCTGGTCCCGACGAAGACGAAGACCGGCCCCGCCTCGTCGTGCCCGTATCGCTCGACCGCGCGGATCATTGAGGTGGAGAGCGGCCTGAACGCGGTGCGGAGCCTGGCCACGTCATCGCCGGAGTTCTTGAGCGCGTCCACGGCGGCTGCACAGGCGGCTGCGTCCTCACGCCAGTCGCTCCTGGCGGCTTCGGGGATCGTCGCATCATCCACCCTTTCCTTCTCCGACGCTGCGGCGGCCCCGGCCAGCGCGGGCAGGGCCCTCGCCGCCGCCGGGCCGTCCCCCGTGCCCGCGAGAGCGGCGCGGACCGGCTCGTACGCCCTGATCATCGCGGAGATCGCCCTTCGGTGCGCCTCAGGCATGGCGTATCGGGGCTCGGTCGGCGCGGCCTCGGGCGGGGCCAGGGTCCGTACGTAGTTGATCACGTGCCAGCGTTCATCGTCGGACAGCCGCGCCTTGGTGGCCGGCATGTGAAACTTGCCCTCGGTCAACTTCCAGCACAGCGCCCCGTCGCTCTCGTCCCACATCGCCGGCCGGGCGAGGTTCGCGGGCCTTGGGTCCAGGTCGGCCGCCTTGGGACCGTCCCCGAGGCCCTTCTTGCCGTGGCAGACGACACACTCGCGCACGAACATCAGCCTTCCGACTTCGATCGAATAAGCGTCTGCGTGTTCGGGGTTCTGTTTCCTTGCGGCACGCGACGGCGCGACCCATGGCTCGGGCTCACCCGTCTGCAGCGCCGTCTCGCCTGCACCCGCGAGCACGGTGAACGCCCCGACCGCCAGGATCCGGACAGGAACCAGGGAATGCCCGACGCGCACTCCAACAAGCGTGTGTGACTTGGACTTCATCGCGGAGCCTCCTTTCGGCGGATCCGGGCGGGGCGGGCGCAGGCGCCACACGCCCTCGCTCAAGGGCGAAATCCGCCACCGGTTATTCAGTGCAACCTCCATGCCAGTTCGTCCCCGTAGGAACAGCACGTTTGGCATCGGGAGGCCGCATCGCCGCGGAGACGGTCTGGCGTGCTTGCACGAGCGTTTCGTGTCGCACCGGATTGGGGTGACACGCTCCCATGTCCTCTCAACTTCGGGAACAGCCTCCCAGATCTGAGTCAATGACCGCCGCCGATCACAGCGAGCGTCAGCACTCTCCGGCTGCGCGATTTAGCGCAGGCTCGGGGAGTTCTTCGACGGCATGCTTGAACGCGTGTCAATCACGGGGAGCCGCAAACCCAGTCGTCGTAATGTCCAGGCTGCATCTCTAACTAACGACCGTCCGTTCCGCCGAAGGCGAGGGCACCGCGCCGTCGATGCGCTTCGCGGCTGCCGGCCGGCCTGGAATCGGTCAGAGAGCGTAGCAGTCCTTGACGGCGCGCTTGACCTGATCCACTCCCACCCTGACGGTGATTCGGGGTGAGCCGATTCAGTCAGCACGCACGCGTTTGTGTGGCGTTCATACCCCCCGCCGTGACCGTCACTACGCCGGACTCTCGTGATGCAGCCAGGACGGCCGATTCCTCGGGGAACCACGCGCTGGACAAGCGCGCGCAGGGTGCCAAGGTCTCGATGGCCGGTCAAGCCCGGCCTTCGAGATCCAACTCGCTCCGCCGGCCGCGCCGATCAAGACTCGCGGACGATGTCCGCTCCGCGCGCCAGATCGCGGTTACGGACGACGAGGACGTCGGTTGTTCGCGTCCTCTCAGGTGCGGAGCCCCGGGATCGGGGTCTGTTCACCGCACGGCCGTGTAGCCCGACACGCCGCGCCCGGTCTGTACGATCTGCCACACGTGGTGTCGGCGCGCCCGGAACGATCCGGCGCACGAGAGCAGGTAGTACCGCCACATCCGGCGGAACCGCTCGCCGTACCGGGGCGCCAGCGCCGGCCAGTTGCGCTCGAAGTTCGCCGCCCACGCCATCAGGGTCGGGTCGTAGTGCGCCCCGATGTTGTGCACATCCTCGATCGACAGCAGCCCCTCGCCCGCCCGCGCGATCTGTGCCATCGACGGCATCACGGCGCCCGGGAAGATGTTCCGCCCGATCCAGCTGGTTTCCGAGTGGCGCAGGCTCGGGTTGTTCTCCGGGCTCCCGATGGTCTGCAGCAGCGCCAGCCCGTCCTCCGCCAGGCAGTCCCGCACCACCCGCATGTACGGCCGGTAGTTCTTCGGCCCCACGTGCTCGATCATCCCCAGCGACACGACCCGGTCGAATCGCTCGTCCAGATCGCGGTAATCCATCAGCCGCACGTCCACGTCCAGCCCGTCGCACGCATCTCGCGCGTACCTCACCTGCTCCGCGCTGAGCGTGATCCCCACCACCCGCGCTCCGTACCTCTCCGCCGCGAAACGGCACAGCCCGCCCCACCCGCATCCGATGTCCAGCAGCCGCATCCCCGGCCGCAGCCCCACCTTCCGGCACGCCAGGTCCAGTTTCGCGGTCTGCGCACCCGCCAGGTCCTTCGCCTCGTTCCAGTACGCGCACGAGTACACCATCAGCGGGTCCAGCATCGCCGCGAACAGGTCGTTGCCCAGGTTGTAGTGCCAACCCACGTCCCGGAGAGCCCGTGCCCGGGTCTGCAGGTTCAGCAGCCGCTCAGCCAGACACCGCAGCATGGTCCGCGGGCTATACCGCAGCGGCCGCGGCAACCCCATCCGCAACACCCGTGCGAACGCCTCGTCGAGCGCGTCGCAGTCCCACCAACCATCGACATACGCGTCCCCAAGCCCGTCGAGCCCGTGCAGGCGCACCCGCGCCCCCAGCCGCGCATCGTGCACACGGATGTCCCACGCCCGAGTGCCGTTGACGCGGATCCCCGCCTCCTCCAGCCACCGCTCCAGTCCGCGCCGGAATCCCGGCGGCGCCGCGCCGGCCCCGGCGCTCCGCCTCGCCGTCTCCCCGCGATCCTGCCGCCCCGCCTCCGGTTCAACCGGCATTGGCGTACGTCCCATAAAACCGCTCCATACAAGTCCAGTTTACCAACAGCCCTGCCATGCTCAAGACCCGGGCATGCGGCTCACCCCACCCCCACCGTCTCCATCACCTGCTCGCCGTAGGCCCCGCTCCCCGTGCCGGTCACCTGGTCACAATCCCGGCAGGCTGTGCCCCCACCGGCCGCCACGGCGATCGCGCATCGCCATGCGCGAGTGCGCAGGTGCGCGCACGGAATATGGGCGGACAGAACCGCCTCGTTCTTCCACTGTTGGCGAGGCTGGTCTAGTCGGCCTCGTCGCCGGGTTTGTCCCGGACCCCGAGCCGTCGGGCCCATTCCTGGGGGCCCATGGGCGGTTCGCGCAGCGTGTTCCCCAGTCCGGCCTCGCCCTGGTCGCGCTCCTGGATCAGTTGCTCGGCGGCCTCGCGGTGGGGGCGGGCGCTGACCCGGTCGTCCAGGTGCCGGTAGATCGAGGCGAGGTATCGGTGGGCGTCGATCAGGCCCGGCTGCATCGAGAGCGCGACCTTGAAGGACTTGATGGCGTGGTCGTAGTCCTTCATCCAGGTGAGGGCCACGCCCAGGGTGTAGTGCGCGTCCGGATAGAAATGCTGAAGCTCGACCGCCCGCAGGCAATGCTCGGCGGCCTGCTCGAAGGCCTCGCGTCCGAGCGCCACCAGCCCCAGGCCGTGGTGGGCCCTGGCGTTGTCGGGGTCGAACGCCGCGGCACGCCGGAAGAGGCGATCGGCGTCCTCCCACCGCTTCAGGAAGACGTAGACGGTGCCGCGGATGCAGGTGAGATCCGGGTTCCCCGGGTTCTCGCGCTCGGCCTGCTCGAGCAGCTCGCCGGCTTCCTCCACACGCCCCTCGGCGAACAAGGCGGCCCCGAGGTGCGCCTTGGCGTACGGCGCGTCGGGTTTCACCTTCAGGTAGTCCTCCAGCACGCGCCGCGCTTCGCCGTAGCGGCGCAGGTTGTGGTAGCACTGCGCGAGATTGACGGCGTACCGGGACTCATTCGGGTCCGCACGGTGGATGGCCTCCAGGAGCGGGAGTGCCGCGCCCACGCGCCGGGTGGTCATGTAGACCACGGCGAGGTTGAAGCGTGTCTCGCGGCTGAGCAGGTCGAGCTGGGCCTGCGCGTCCTCCGGGATCTCCTGCACGTACCCCAGCTCGACAAGCTGCTTGAGGGCCTCGCTCGCCTCGAAGGCGTCCTGGCGAAGGTCCGCGGGATGGAGCCCGGCCTCGCCGCCCATCGTCTCCCAGCTGAAGACACGCTCGATCGGGACGGGGGGGTCCAGCGCCTCGACCAGGACGCGCCCGTCCATGTCGGCGCCGACGGGCACGCCCAGGAGCGTCAGCGCCGTCGGCGTGATATCCAGAAGACTCGCGCCGAAGGCGACATCGCCGCGCTTCACGCCCGGGCCCGACATCGCCAGCACGCCGATGGACCGGTGCCAGTCCGGGCCCATGACCGTGTGCAGGTAGTCCCTGGCCGGCGCGGGCCTGGGCCGGAGCCGGTCGCTGTGGAAGCCGTGGTCGGAGAGCAGCATCACCGTCGTGTCCGGCCCGGCCAGGCTCAGGAGCGCCCCGAGCATCATGTCGTGCAGGTGGTACAACGACGACATGACGTGCCGGAACAGCTCGAAGTCCCGCTCGGGAACGTGGTGCATCCGCGGCGGGTGGTACTGCATGAAGTGGTGGGCGGCCACATCGATGGTGTCGTAGAACACCATGGCGCAGTCCCAGGCGGGATCCTCGGCGAGCAGCGTCGTCGCGACATTGTGGACCGAGGAGCACTGGGCAAGGCATGTGGCCAGGAACTGGACGCCGGGGTGCAGCGGATCGGCCTCAGCCAGGCGGGGGATGAACGCCAGCATCTCCTCGGCGAACAGCTCGCGCGGGCGCACGCGGAGGGGGGCGACCTTGTCTGCCAGGGACGGCGGATGCACCGCGCCGGGCGGGAGCGGCCAAGCAGCGTCCGTGCCGGCGGGCATCCCCTGCTGAAAGACGTTGGAGACGACGACGCCGTTGATCGGCTCGGCCGGGTGGGATGCGTACCAGTTCACCACGTGGGTCCGCAATCCGGACTGCGTGAGGATGTTCCAGATCGCCTTGACCCTGCGGCTGGTGCTCGGGGTGACACGCAGGCCCGGGCCCGCGGGATCGGGCTCGACGAAATGGAGGATGCCGTGCTTGTCGGCGGTCCTTCCTGTGGCGATCGAGGTCCACAGGATCGGCGAGAGCTTGGGCTCCAGCGTCGCCAGGTCGGCGCGGACGCCGGAGCCGACCAGGCGATTGAGGTTGGGCATGGCGCCGCGGGCGAAGTGGGCGTCGATGAGTTTCCAATCGGCGGCATCCCAGCCGACGATCAACAGCCTCTTCGCGAGTCGTTCCGCCATGACGGGGATGGTATCGGACGGCGACGGGGCAAGAAGAACATGGGCGGCCCGTGGAGCCGCCCATGCCAAGTTCAGATCGAGTTCAGATCGGGACCGACGCAAGGATTACTTGCGGCGACGCCCCGCCAGGCCCGCCGCGCCCAGGGCCAGCAGAGCCAGCGAGCCCGGCGCGGGGACCGCGCCGGCCAGGATACCGCCTGAGCCGCTCTCCCATGCATAGTCCACGAGCACGCCGCCGCCACCGGCAGCGTTGTTATGGATGCGGGCCCAGGCGTAGTGGTTCGTGACGTCGCCCTCGTTGAAGAACCGGAAGCCGAGGATGCCATCCCCACCAACCGGGAAGTTCACGCCCGTCGCGGCCGAAAACGGGGTGCCCAGGTTGAACGTGCTGGCCGCGCTGATCAGGGTTCCCGGCGCAAGGTTCGAGGCCGGGCCATCGAAGACGCCGGAGCCGACGAGCAGAACCTGGTTGGGACCCCCGGCCGCGCCGCCACTCGGTGAAGCGTAGAAGTTGAGGGCACCAGCGTTGTAGTACGGGTTGAGATCCCAGCCCGCGAACGGTGCGCCCATAGCGGTGGCCGTCGCCACGTTCAGATAGATACCTTGGAACGTGTTGGGAATGGGGACGTTCACGAGGCCGCTGTACACAATCTGCGCCTCGGATGTTTGAACCGCACCAAACATCCCGGCGCCGGCGGCGGCCGCGCAGGCGGCAAAGTGAACCTCCAGCCGATTCGCAAGAACTGCCATGTTTACCCTTTCCTGGCCGAGTACCGAGTCTTGCCCGCTCTCTCTCTCCGGCGGGCCAAGACTGCCAGCCGGACGCACGAGGAGGCTCACGAGCGGGAGCGTGCGATCCTTCTGGCGCGACAACTGCCTTCCCAGAAAGGGTTGGCCAGAAACTGCCAGCGGGTGCGCAAACTCTCTCTCTGAACCTATCCACTTATCAAAGTACCGCGTAGTGAATGCTCCTGCAAGCATAAAAAGAACGAAATAAGCAAGAAAATACATCGCGCATGCCCCGACGATGCCGCCGTCGAAAGCGCGGCTTCACCGGCACGGGTTTCCAATGGCCATAGCTTGGGCGCGCGCGGTTTTATCGGTCGAGGAGGTTGAATGCCCGCGCGTCTGGTTCGCACGAGGTTTGCATCTCCGACTTCCCGCCGTGCCCGAAGGTAACGGCTTCTCCGGGCGGAGGGTGGAGGGGGGGGCCTGGATCGATAACGCCGATCGGGCGGCCGCGCTTACCATCGCGCAATGAGCACGAGGCAGGACATCGTCGTCGTTTCGGGCCTGCCCCGGTCGGGAACATCCCTGATGATGCGGATGATCCAGGCCGCGGGGATCCCCGCGCTGACCGACGGCCGGCGCGCCGCCGACGAGGACAACCCCTACGGCTACTTCGAGTTGGAGGCGGTGAAGGGGACGCGGGCGGACCCGGCGTGGACACGGAGCGCCCGCGGGAAGGTCGTGAAGGTGATCCACGCTCTTCTGCGTGAGCTCCCCCCGGGCGAGAGCTACCGGGTGGTGTTCATGCACCGGGACCTGGACGAGGTGCTCGCGTCGCAACAAAAGATGCTGGAGCGGAGAGGAAAGAAGGGGGCGGCCTTAACTCCTGATGCCCTCAAGCGCCAGTTCGAGTCGCAACTCCGGGAGGTGGCCGCCTTCCTGGCGTCGCGCCCGGATTTCCTTCGGCTGGATGTCGACTACAACGCGCTGCTGTCCGACCCGCGTCCGCAGGCCGTAGGCCTGGCGGCATTCCTGGACCTGCCCGAGGCGACCGAGCGGATGATCGGGGCGATCGACCCATTGCTGTACCGGAACCGGAGGAGCTGAGCGGCAGGCGGAATCGGGAGGATCGAGGACGCGCGTCGAGTATGCCAGCCGTCGCTCCCGTGAACTGGGGTCAAAGTTCACCATCCCGCCGCGACCGAATCCGGACAAGCCTCTCCTCAGACCCCGCGCTCTCCACCCGCGCGCGCACCTCGCGGAACCTACGGGTCAGTCCACCGAACATGCCCAAAAACGGCCGCAAATCGCATGGTATTACCCGATTTGGGCGCGCAGAATGGGCCCTCCCCGGATGTGGGATGGGGGATGTCGGAGGTTGGATGTGGGAGGGGAAGTGGCCCCAGCGTCATCAGGCGAAGACGTCCAACCGGCCCGATTGGGGCTGGTTGGTCTCTCTGGCGACGATGGACGCGGCCTTGATCATGTCGACGGCGGCCTCCCCTTGCTGCTTCGCC
This sequence comes from Phycisphaerae bacterium, assembly GCA_041485385.1. Classification (GTDB taxonomy): domain Bacteria; phylum Planctomycetota; class Phycisphaerae; order Phycisphaerales; family UBA1924; genus JBGPJM01. Next base: position 10,600 of record JBGPJM010000129.1, read on the forward strand.
GCGTCGAGCGTCTTGCGCGCAACCCGCGTGCCGATGTCGGAGGCAAGGCTCATGCTGGAGAGACTGGTGGCGGCGGCGATGTCCATGGCGGAACTATCGGCCGGCTGGGGGCGCGCCGTGAACCGAATCCGGAGAGTTTCTCAGGCCACCGTGACGCTCTTATCGAGATACACGTCCTGCACCGCGTTCAGAAGCTCAACGCCCTCGTTCATCGACTTCTGGAAGGCTTTTCGCCCGGAAATGAGCCCCATTCCGCCGGCCCGCTTGTTGATCACGGCGGTCAGAACCGCCTCCTGAAGATCGGCATGACCCTTGGATTCGCCGCCGGAGTTGATGAGCGGAACGCGCCCCATGTAGCAGTTGGCGACCTGGTAGCGGCAGAGGTCGATGGGGTGGCCGCCCTTGCCGTTCTCGTCGGAGCCGCACAGATCGGTATAGAGGCGCTTGTCGAACTTGCCGTAGGAGGAGCCGCCGACATTCAGGGCGGCGTAGCCGCCGTTGTTGACGGGGAGTTTCTGCTTGATGATGTCGGCCTGGATGGTGACGCCGAGGTGGTTGGCCTGGCCGGTGAGGTCGGCGGCGGCGTGGTAGTCGTGGCCGCGCCCGTCGAGTGCCTTCATCTTGAAGGCGTTGTTGCGGAGGTAGCACCAGAGGACGGTGACGAGGCCGAGGGAGTGGGCCTCTTCGAACATGGCGGAGACCTCGGTGATCTGGCGCCGGGACTCGTCGGAGCCGAAGTAGATGGTGGCGCCGACGGCGACGGCGCCCATCTCGTAGGCCATGCGGACCGAGCCGTAGAGGGTCTGGTCGAAGGTATTTGGGTAGGAAAGGAACTCATTGTGGTTGAACTTGACGATGAAGGGGATCTTGTGGGCGTACTTGCGGGCGACGGAGCCGAGGACGCCGAAGGTGGAGGCGACGGCGTTGCAGCCGCCCTCGATGGCGAGCTTGACGATGTTCTCGGGGTCGAAGTAGGCGGAGTTGGGGGCGAAGCTGGCGCCAGCGGAGTGCTCGACACCCTGGTCGACGGGGAGGATGGAGACGTGGCCGGTGCCGCGGAGGCGGCCGTGGTCGAGGATGCTCTGGAAGTTGCGGAGGACGGCGACCGGGCGGTCGGTGGCGGCGAGGATGCGGTCGACGAAATCGGGGCCGGGGAGGTGGAGAATGGAGCGTGGGAAGGTTCGGGATTCGTAGGTGAGCAACGAGAGCGAATCTTGACCGAGGGCTGCGGCGATGTCGGTGGCCATGCGTGGAACCCTCCGCGAGGGGCGGCTTGAATGAAAACGGAACATCGTGTCCCGATTCGTGATATCCTACCACTCCGAGCGGATTGAGAGGAGGGGGAGCGGAGCCGCGAGGGGGGCGAGGCTGCCGTCGGGGAGACGGGGGCGGGATTCCGTACAACTTTCGCGGTGCGGGAGGTGAAGGTGTTTTCCGGTAACCGGACGGGAAGTAAGCGGTCTCACCGCGGGGAATGGGCGGGAAGAGCGATGGTCGGCCATCGTGGCCGGGGATCGATGTAGAGGGAACGCCGCGGGGGACCGGAGACTGCGGACCGAGATGGGAGTGAGCGGACCCAGCTTGATGTGTGTACTCGGGCTCAACCCCCCACCCCTGCTGGAGATGGCGGCGACGGCCGTCGTTGTGGCGCTGGTGGTGGGCGGCGTGTTCGCGTGGTTCTTCCGGCGATGGGCCGGGCGCCATCGCGCCGAGCTGGAGGCGCGGCAGAGGGAGCTCGAAGAGGAATCGGCGAGGCGGCGTCTGCTGGAGAGCGAGCGGACGCGGTTGCTGTCGGAGCACCAGGAGCTGCTGGCGAGGTGGCGGCTGCAGCTGGACCGGCTGCCGATCGGGTGCATCATCTCCGACGCATCGACGCGGTTCACGTACTGGAACCCGGCGGCGGAGAGGATCTTCGGGCATACGCAGGAGGAGGTGGTGGGTCGGGGGCCGGAGAGCGTGGCGTTCACGCACGGGGAGAAGTCCGGGGTGGCTGGGACGTTCCGGCGTGCGGCGGGCGGGGACGAATCGGCGGGAGGGCTGGAGGAGAACCTCACCAAGGACGGCCGGGAGATCGTCTGCGAATGGCACCATACGCCGCTGCGGCGGTCGGACGGCTCGCTCATGGGGCTGATGTCGATCGTTCAGGACGTGACGGACCGGGCGCAATGGGAGCGGCAACTGGAACGGAGCGAGCTGCGGCTGCGCCAGGTGTTCGAGGGGGTGGTGGATCCGGTGTGGGACTGGGACATCAAGGCGGATCGCACGAGCTTCAGCCCGGGGTGGGCGACGATGCTTGGGTATTCGCCGGGGGAGGCGGAGCCGGCGCCGGACTCGTGGGAGCGGGCGGTGCACCCGGACGACCTGCCGGCGGCGAAGGCGAGGCTGAGCGAATGCCTGGAGGGGCGGATCGCGGCGTACGAGGCGGAGTACCGGCTGCGGACGAGGGTGGGCGCATGGAAATGGGTGGTCTCGCGCGGGCGGGTGGTGGAGCGGGACGGGCAGGGACAGCCGGTGCGGATGATCGGGAGCATCAGCGACATCACCGAGCTGAAACGGGTCCAGCAGGCGGAGCACGAGAGCCGCATCACCCACGAGGCGCTGGTGGAAGCGATCCCGGACCTGGTGTTCCGGATGCGCAGGGACGGGACGTACCTGGACTACAGCGGGCCGGATGGGGCGAAGCTGCTCGTGCCGCCGCACGAGTTCCTGGGGAGGAGGGCCGAGGAGGTGCTGAGCCCGGAGATGTCGCGGCAGGCGATGGCGGCGCTGGAGGCGACGCTTCGGACCGGGGAGATCCAGACGTACGAGTACAAGGTGCCCGGGTCCGACGGGACGAAGTACTGCGAGGTACGGATGGTGCGCAGCGCTGAGGACGAGGTGCTGGCGATCGTGCGGAACATCTCGGAGCGCAAGCGGGCGGAGGCGGCGCTGCGTCGGACGGAGCAGAAGCTGGCGCTGCACGTGCAACAGACGGCGGTGGGGGTGATCGAGTGGACGCTGGACTTCAAGGTGGCGGACTGGAACGCGGGTGCGGAGCGGATCTTCGGGTACACACGGGAGCAGGCGATGGGGAGGGACGCGGTGGAGCTGCTGGTGCCGGAGGGGGCGCGCGAGCACGTCCGCCGGAGGGGGGGCGTGCTGCTGACGCGCCGGGGCGGGAACCGCTCGACGAACGAGAACTGCACGGCGGATGGGCGGACGATCGTGTGCGTGTGGTACAACACGCCGCTGGTGGACGAGGCGGGGGAGGTGCTGGGGGCGGCGTCGATGGTGGCGGACGTGACGGAGCGGGTGAGGGCCGAGGAGGAGGTGCGCCGCTCGCGGGAGAACTACGAGGCGC
>JBGPJM010000130.1:0-13932 GCA_041485385.1 Phycisphaerae bacterium
ACCGACAGCGGCGAAACATGGGCGCGCATCAACAGCATCAACACGCGTCCGATGTACTTCAGCCAGGTGCGGGCCGACCCCTCCGACGACACCTACCTGTGGGTGCTGGGGGTGTCGCTGGCGCGATCCAAGGACGGGGGCAAGACGTTCACCGACGACGGCGGGCGCGGCACACACGCCGATGACCACGCGCTGTGGATCGATCCTCACGATGGGCGGCACATGATCCTGGGGAACGACGGCGGGCTCTATGTCAGCTACGACCGCGGTGAGAACTGGGACCACCTCAACCACGTGGCGATCGGGCAGTTCTACCACGTGGCGGTCGATCCGCGCCCGAACTACATGGTCTACGGCGGCTTGCAGGACAACGGGAGCTGGGGCGGCCCGAGCCGGTCCCGCTCCGGTCGCGGGCCGATTAATGAGGACTGGGTGAGCATCGGTGGCGGCGACGGGTTTGTCTGCCGCGTCGATCCGACCGACCCGGACCAGGTCTACTTCGAGTCGCAAGGCGGGGCGATGGGACGGTTCAACCTGCGGACGGGCGAGCGGGGCTCGATCCGGCCGGCGCAGGAGCGGGGCGCGCGCTACCGCTGGAACTGGAAGACCCCGTTCATCCTGTCGTCGCACAACTCGCGGATCTTCTACGCCGCGGCCAACTTCGTCTTCCGCTCCGTGGACCAGGGCCGGACGATGAAGCGGCTCTCGGACGAGTTCACGCGCACCCGGCGGGGAAGCGGCACGGCTATCGCTGAGAGCCCGCTGGATTCCGACGTTCTCTATGTCGGGTCCGACGATGGCGCGCTGCTGGTGACGCGCAACGGCGCCATGACCTGGACCAAGCTCGCGGACTTCCCGCTCAGCGAGGAGGAGAAAAATAGCCAGGCGCGGATCGAGGAGAGCGAATCGGGCGGCGGAGCCGGCGGTGGCGGCGCCACCGCCAACCCGGCGGCCGCTGAGGCTGCGCCCTTGGAAACGCCCGCGGCGGAGGCCCCGCCCACGGGCGAGGGCGAGCAACCCGCGCCGGCTCCGCAGGGCGGACGTGGTCCGGGCGGCGGGCCCGCGGGAGGGGGCGCCGAGCGCATGATCGATCGCCTCAAGCAGATGGACGCCAACCACGATGGGAAGATCTCCAAGGACGAGGTCCCCGAGCAGATGCAGCGTCTGTTCGATCGCGGCGACACCAACGGCGACGGCGTGATCGACGAGGAGGAGCTGAAGTCGCTCCCGCAGCGCATGGGCGGCGGGCGCGGGGCGGGTGGTGGAGGTGGGGGTGGGCGCGGTCCGGGCGGACGAGGGGACCAGGGCCCCGCGGAGCCGCCCTCCGGCCCGCGCATGGGCCAGATCGTGTCGGCGCCGGCCCCTACGAGCCCGCCCGAGCAGGAAAAGGCGCAGCCGCTCTCGCCGGCCGCGGCAGACGACGCTCTGACCGGCGAGTGGTCGGCCAAGGCCACGGGCGAGGACGCGCCGCCCGGGGGCGCGGGCTTCACCCTGTCGCTCACCCTGGCCGAGAGCGGCAAGGTGACCGGCTCCTATGACTCGGCGCGCGGGGGCGGGTCGCTCACTGACGCGAAGTTCGACCGCCAATCCGGCGCCTTCACGGCGACGGTCGAGAGCGAACGGGCGCCGATCGAGATCAAGTCGCGGCTTGCCGATGGGAAGCTCAAGGGCCAGGTGGACATCGGAGACGGGCGCTTCCAGTTCGAGTTCGAGGCGGAGCGCACGAGCAAGACGCCGGCACAACCCGCGAGGACCGACGACACCGGCGCCGGCTCGATCGCGGGTCGATCGCTCCTCGAGCTTCTTCCCGGCCCGCGCTGGGTGAGCTCGATCGACGCCTCTCGGTTCCGCGCGGGGCGGGTCTACGTGACGTTCGACGGGCACCGCTCCAATGACGACGAACCGTACATCTTCGTCTCGGAGGACTATGGGCGCACCTGGCGGTCGATTCGCGCCAACCTGCCGGCGGCGGCGGGGAGCACGAAGGTCATCCGCGAGGATCTCCAGAAGGAGAACCTGCTGTTCCTGGGCACCGAGTTCGGCGCCTATGTGAGCGTGGATCGGGGCAGGAGCTGGACCCGGTTCAACAACAACCTGCCGACCGTCGCGGTTTTCGAGTTCGCCCTGCACCCCACGTCCGGCGAGATCGTGGCGGCCACGCACGGGCGGAGCCTGTGGATCCTGGACGTCACGCCCCTGCGGCAGATGAGCGACAAGACCGCTGCGCAGGAGGTCGCGCTCTTCGCCCCGCGCAGCGCCGTGTACTGGCGCCCCGATCCGCGACGCGGCGGCGGGAACCGTCGCTTCGTGGGGGAGAATGACGAGCCGGGCGCCGCGATCGTGTATTCGCTGAACAAGCGTGTCCGCAGCGTGACGCTGCAGATCACCGATCCGGCGGGGGAGGTCATTCGTGAACTGGATGCCAAGACGGAGCCGGGCCTTCACCGCGTTGCGTGGGACCTCCGGCGTACGCCGGAAGAACGCGGTGGCGGACGAGGGCCGGGGGGCGGGTTTGGCGGCGGAGCCGGTGGAGGAGGGGGCGGGCGCGCCGGTGGACCAGGCGGGGGCGGGCGCGCCGGCGGGGGAGGCCCGGGCGCTGCCGCCGGTGGGGGCGGCGGAGGAGGGGGCGGGGGTGGGTTCGGTGGTTTCGGCGGAGGACGCGGCGGGCGGCTGGTTCCCTCCGGCACGTACCGCGTGGCGCTGAAGGTGGACGGCGAACTCTACACGAAGCCGTTGGTGGTCCAGACCGATCCTCAGTACCCCGATTACCAGCCGTGGGAACGTGGCGGCGGATTCGGCGGCGGAGAGGAAATGGAGCCGGGCGCCGACGAGGAGGAGGACGAGGATCAGGGGCCGAGTGGCGATCGTGACGGCTAAGTGGTCGCCGGGGTCGCGGCGGATGGCAGCAGGGGCGGCGCGGCGTCCGATCGGACGTGCGGGCCATCCCTGCGCCGGGTCGCGTTCTACAGTTGAGGCTCTCCCCGGCAGGAGGCTTGTCGCCGGCGGCATGCCGTGGTCGTACGCCGCGGGTCTTGAAGGAGTCGGTATGTCGTCCAACCCAAGCGCGTCCGCATCCGCCTTTGCCCGCGGCCTGGAGGGCATCGTCGCCGGCCAGACGTCGATCTGCTCCGTCGAGCAGGGGGCGCTCATCTACCGCGGCTACGAGATCCACGACTTGGCCCAGCACGCGACGTTCGAGCAGGTGGCCTTCCTGTTGCTGGAGGGGCACAAGCCCGACGATACGGAGCTTTCGCGTTTCAAGGGGGAGATCGTTTCGGAGCGGGCGCTGCCGGGCCCGGCGATCGACTACCTGCGGGCCGCGGGGCCGATGCTCAAGGGCGGCACGGCGGTGCCGATGGACGTGCTGAGGACCTGTGTCTCGATCCTGGGGAACCTGGACCAGGATTCGCAGAGCGTCGCGCCGGACGCGAACCTGCGCAAGGCCAAGCGGCTGCTGGCGAAGATCCCCACGGTCATCGGGCACATGCAGAACGTTATCGACGGGCGTCCGCTGGTGGCGCCGGATACCGGGGGCGATCAGTCGCTGGGCCACGCGGCCAACCTGCTCTACCTGATGAGCGGAAAGGTCCCCGGCGAGGAGTACGCGCGGGTGCTGGATGTGTCGCTGATCCTGTACGCCGAGCACGATCTCAACGCCAGCACGTTCGCCGGCCGTGTGATCGCCGGAACGCTCAGCGACATGCACGGGGCGGTGACGGGCGCGATCGCGGCCCTCAAGGGCCCGCTGCACGGCGGGGCCAACGAGATGGCGATGGAGATGCTGAAGGAGATCGACGTCTATTGCGGGCGCGGCCAGGGAGGGGTGAACGAGCCGAAGATCGAGGAGTTCATGCAGAACGCCTTCCGGACCAAGCGGAAGCTCATGGGCTTCGGTCATCGCGTGTACAAGAACGGCGACCACCGGGCGCCGATCCTCAACAAGCTGGGGAGGACGATCGCGCTGAAGCAGGGGCCAGACAAGCTCAAGTGGTTCCAGATGGGCGACATCGTCGAGAGGATCATGCTGCGCGACAAGAGCATCCACCCCAACGTGGACTTCCCCTGCGGCATGACGTACTTCGTCATGGGGATCCCCGTTCCGCAGTACACGCCGATCTTCGTGGCCAGCCGGATTACCGGCTGGTGCGCCCACATCATGGAGCAGCACGCGGACAACCGGCTGATCCGGCCGCTGTCGGCGTACACGGGGCCGGCGCTGCGGAAATGGAACGGGTGATTCTCGGAAGGCCGACGCGATCAGGCGCCGGGCCTGAGGGGGTCGGTTGCCATGGTCGGGCTCGCCGGTACACTTCCAGTCGCACACGGGTGGGGAGCGGCCGATCGTTGCGTGAGCGCGGCCGCTCTGGACCCCGGAGAATGCCGATATGACGACCGACACCGCCGCGCCCGCAGCGTCCACCGAGCGTCCCAACAAGGTCACCATCACGGATGCGGGCCCCAGCCGCAAGAAGATCGCCATCGAGATCCCGGCCGAGACCGTGGCCGAGCAGCTGGGCAGCTCGCTGGACACGATCCAGATCGAGGTCGATCTGCCCGGGTTCCGGCGCGGGCGGGCGCCCCGACGGCTGATCGAGAAGAAGTTTGGCTCCACCGTCCGGCGCGAGGCCAAGAACCAGCTGGTCGCCACGGCCTATTCGCGGGCCGTCGAGGAGAACAAGCTCCGTGTCATCGGCGAGCCCACCAGCGAGATGCTCCCGAAGATCGAGCTGGAGGACGGCAAGCCGCTGGCGTTCGAGCTGGAGGTCGAGGTGCTGCCGGAGTTCGAGCTGCCCTCGCTGGAGGGCATTGCCGTCCGCAAGCCCACGATCGAGGTCACCGACGAGATGGTGAGCAAGGAGCTGGCGACGCTTGGCCAGCACGAGGGCGAGCTGGAGTCCCGCGACCATCCCGAGCCGGGCGACTACCTGACCGGGCACGCGAAGATGGTCGACTCCGAGGAGACGAGCCACCTGGACATCGCCGACGCGGTGGTGCAGATCCCCGGCGCGGAGAGGCACGGCAAGGGGATGATCCTGGGCATCTTCGTCGACGACTTCGCCGACCAGCTCGGTTCGCCGAAGGTCGGCGAGACCGCCACGATCAAGACCTCGGGTCCCGACGCGCACGAGACCGAGGCGATCCGCGGCAAGGATCTCACGATCACGTTCCGGGTGGCCCGGATCGACCGCATCATCCCGGCGTCGACGCAGGCCCTGGCCGACCGCTTCGGGATGCAGAACGAGGCCGAGCTGCGCGACGCCATCAAGGGGCGCATCAAGCAGCGCGTGGGGATCGAGCAGCAGAGCGTGATGCGCCAGCAGGTCGCCCAGCACCTCCTGGGCGTAGTGAAGATGGACCTGCCCGAGCGGGTGACGGCCAACCAGGCAACGCGGAACCTGGCCCGGCGGCGCCTCGAGCTGATGCACCGCGGCGTGGAGGCGCAGAAGATCGAGGAGCACATCGCCGAGCTGCGGGCGTCCTCGGCAGATGTCGCCGTGCGCGAGCTCAAGCTGTTCTTCATCATGGACAAGGCCGCCGAGGCGCTGGACGTGAAGGTCGGCGAGGCGGAGATCAACGGGCGGATCGCGCAGATGGCGGAGTCGCGCAGCATGCGCCCGGAGAAACTGCGTCAGGAGCTGATCCAGCGGGACCAGGTGGGCGCGGTCTTCCAGCAGATCCGCGAGCACAAGACCATGGACGCGATCCTGGCCAAGGCCAAGGTCTCGGAGATGTCGGCCGAGGAGTTCAACAAGACCATGGCCGAGGAGGGCAAGGGCGCATCGGCCCACACCGGCGGCGCCAGCCGGACAAGCGGGACCAGCGGCAAGGCCGGCGGCTCGGGCGCCAAGAAGGCCGCGCCGGAGGCAAGAGCTGAGGAGCCTGAATCGACCGCAAAGCCCGCCAAGGTGGAGAAGTCTGGAAAGGCGGACAAGCCCGAGAAGGCCGAGAAGGGTCACAAGGGCCCGAAGACGACAACGAGGAAAACGCCGAAGAAGCCCTAGAACCGAGTGGCGCCGGCAATCAGGATGTTGGGGGATCAGGCCTCGCCCTGGTCATCGTCGATGGCCGGGGCGTCCCTGTTTCCGCGGCGCGGCTGGTTGACGGCGCCACAGTCGGTGCAGGCGATCCCGTGCACGCCGATCGGGTGGTCCGAGAGATCCCTGCCGCAGGACAGGCAGGTGAGCCTGTTCAGCCGGCCGGTGGCCTTGCCGACGGACATCGCGGCGGCGGCGAAGGCTACGCCGACCGCCGGGAGCCACGGGATGCCGGCGAGCGAGATGCTGCCGATGGCCGCGAGCGTTATGCCCAGCACCCACGCAAGGACCTTGAGCTTGGTGCGGTAGATCCACGCCAGGCGCTGGCGCGCAGCGACCAAAGGACCCGGCACGACACGGGAGGAAGACGGCGGAGGCTCGGCGGACGGGAGCGGCATAAAGATCTCCGGAGAGAACGGGCACATCGTTGCCGCCCGGCGGCGGCGAGTCTACCCGCGACGGGCTTTTCGGAAGCGATGCCCGCGGCCTGAGTTCAGTATCGGTCCGGCGGGGGCGACGGATGACAGCGCCAAGGAGCGCCGCATGGGAGCGGCAGATAGTGCGCGGGCGGCGCGGCCCCTCAAGCGGGACGGCCCATATTGCGGTTGGCGTCGATCAGCTCTCGGACGCGGTAGGGGCCGGGGATATCGGTCACGAGGATCTCGATGCCCTCCTGGGCCGAACTGGAGATGCCGATGCTGCCAACGTGGAAGATCCGGTTGAGGAAGGACTGTTTGATCTGGAAGTTGCTGATCTCGGTGTGCATGACCTCGCTGGAGGACTTGCTCAGGAGGCCCCGGTAGACGATGGTCCGTCGAGTGGTGACTTCCATGGCCGTGCCGAGCTTGGCGACTCGCCAGACAGCGAGGAGCACAAGACCGGCAATGGCCGCGATCCCACAGGCGATCGCCCGGGCCTGTTGCGACTGGGACTGGAAATAGATTCCGCCGACCACACCCCCGAGGAAGATGAGCATGAGGAGCGTGAACAGGGCGGGGCGAGCCCGGAACATGGCCGGGCGGAGGCGGAGGAGCGTGCGTTCGGGCGCAACGGCCGAACCTGTCGCCGGGCGGCCGGCGGGGCCCGCGGTCGCTCCCGCCGGAACGCCGTTCGCGGCGCCACACTTGGGGCAGTAGACGGTCGTCCCCGCGGCGTCATCGCCGACATCAAAGCGGGCCTCGCACTTGTCGCAGACGATGTTGGGCATGGGTGGTCAGGTTAGCAGAAACGGTGGCAAGGGGCCGGGTGCGGGGGCGGGAGTCGCCGGGAGATCGTTCTCTGCCACTTGTTCGGTTCTCGGGGTCGCGCCTTTCTCCGGCTGCCTTTCGCATGGTTCCGCCCTACTCTCCCTCCGATGCGCATCGTGCTGCTCAACTGGGCGAAGATCTGGGACGGGGCGGGGCATGGGGGTGGGGCGAACGGCTATTGCCAGTCGCTGGCGCTGGCACTGGTAGAGCGCGGACACGAGGTCGTGTCGCTCTTCGGCGGGCGGACGTACGTGCCGGCGGGACGACCAGGAGGGGCGCGCGGCCCGTGCTCGATCCGGCGGCATGAGGACTGGCTGGGGGTGAAGGTCTTCGAGGTGATCAACTCGCCCGTGATGGCGCCCTCGATCGTGCAGTTCCAGGACCCGCTGGGCGAACTGAGCGCGCCGGAACTTGAGGCCGAGATCGGGCGTCTGCTGGCGATACTCAGGCCCGACGTGGTGCACGTGCACAACATCGAGGGGTTCTCGATCGGCTGCATCGAGGAGGCCCGGAAGGCCGGGGCCAGGGTGGTCTTCAGCCTGCACAACTACCACACCATCTGCCCGCAGGTGTACCTCATGCAGGGGCACAGTCGGGTGTGCCGCGACTCGGACAATGGGCACAACTGCGCGGGGTGCATCAAGACCAAGACGCTGCGGGAGGAGCGGAGGCTTCTGGAGGCGGGCTACCTGAAGGGCGCCGGCGATGGGCCCGGGGCGGCGGAGTTGACGCAGGCGCGCCAGGAACTGGAGCGAGAGTGGGGAGGGTTCAAGCACGAGTTTTCCTGGCCGATGCGGGTGGGGAAGGGCGTCCGGCGGCTCTTGGCGCTGCGGGCAGCGGTACGCCGGGCCGAGGGGGCGAGCGGGAGACGGGCCGGCGCGATGCCGGGGCATGTGGCGGACTCGAGCGACTCGGTCCATCGGGCGCTGCCGTACCCGGAATCGCGGAAGGACCCCGCCGGCGACAAGGAGGGCAACGAACCGGTGACGGCGCTGCCGGGAAGCGTGGGACCGAGCGATCACCGGGGACAGACGCAGTTCGTCCTCAACGAGATCAACGCCAAGCCGCTGCGCGTGGATGTCGAATCGCCGGAGCGGCTCCCTCTGCTCAACATCGTGCAGCCCGACCCGCCGAGCGGCAAGCCGCCCAACGAGTACGGCCGGCGCCGCGCGGCCATGGTCGGGATGCTCAACTCCTGCGATCGGGTGCTGGCGGTCTCGGATTTCGTGCGGGACAAGTTCATGGCGATGGGCGTCCAGGAGCGGGTCGTCCGCACGATGTCCATTGGTTCACGGATCAATCGGGTGGTGGCCAGGGCGCCGGACCTGGTGTTCGATCCGCCGCCGTTTGCCGGGCCGGACGGCGCGGTCCGACGGGTCGCGACGCCCGATCGGCCCATCCGGCTGATCTTCATGGGGTACAACAACTACTACAAGGGGCTGCACATCTTCGTAGAGGCGCTGGAGATGCTCACGCCCGAGTACCTGGGCCGGCTGGATGTCTCGATCTTCGCCCTCGACGGGAAGAGCATCGAGTGGATGTTCCGGCGCATGGAGCCTCGCCTGGCGAAGCTGACCTTCGTGTGCGGGTACAACTACCACGACATCCCGTGGATGCTGGGCGGCAAGGACCTGGGGATCGTGCCAAGCGTCTGGTGGGACAACGCGCCGCAGACGGTCTTCGAGTTTTTTCGCCTGCCGCGTGCCGGTGCTGGGGGCGGCAGTGGGGGGGATCCCCGACTTCGTGATCGATGGGCACAACGGGCTGCTTTTCCGTGGCAACGACGCGTGGGATCTGGCCCGGAGGCTGGCCGAGGTGATCCGCGAGCCGTGGCGGCTGACGCGGATGCGGGCCAACGTCCGGCCGCCGAAGGACATCGAGGACCACGCGGTGGAGATCGAGGCGGTGTACAGGGGCGAGGACAGGGCGACGTTGCACCCCGGACCGGCGATCAACGGCACCGCGGTGATGACTACCGGCGGGGCCTCGGTTGGCGCGCGGTCGGGCCGCTGACACCTGGTACGTCGGCAAGGCGGCCCTACTTCGTCGGCGGCTCGATCTCGATCAGGCCGGCGTCGATGTACTGTCCGCCCCGGGTCTGCTTGCAATGGACGGCGATGGAGTTCTTACCCGGCTTGAGGGTCGCGGCCGCCGCGGGCTGGATGCGGACGTCTCCGTAGGCGGTGGTGTAGCCGGTGAGCCTCGCGGCGAGGACGCCGTTGAGGTAGACCTCGGCGTCCTCGTCGTGGTGGATGAGCAGGCGGAGGTTTGCGGGCGATGGCGCGTGGAAGTCGCCCGGCAGCTCGAACGGGCGGCGGATCCAGATGTCGGTGGTGTCCCATTTGGTGCTGATGATGGTGCCCGGCGTGCCGGGCGTGCCGAAGCCGGAGGCGCCACGCGGCCAGGTTGAATCGTCGAAACCGGGATTGAACCAGTCGGAGACTGCGGCGCCCGCGGCGGCGTTGGGCGGCGCGGTGGTGTAGCGCCAGAGAGCCGCGTCGGTCTGGGCGGTGGCCAGAATCGTGCGGAGCCCGGGGAAGACGCCGCGGTTGGCGGCGGCGACCCGGTCGGCGTCGACCTTGAGAACGGCGCGATCGTAGGTCATCAGGCCGTTGCACTCGGTCTCGACGTCGGTGGTCTGCGTGTAGACGGCGGCACAGAGGCCCGCGGAGTCGCGCAGCTGGTAGACGCCACGGAGGAGGGAGATGTACCGGTCTGTGAGCTCGTCCTGGTCGGCCATGCCCTGGTATCCCCAGGAATCCTTGGCCCAAGTGTGCCCGTCGATGCGGAGGCCCAGACCGCCGAACTCGCCGAGCACCGCCGCACGGGACGGCTCCCACTTTGGCGCACCGGGCCCGGGGTACTCGTGCATGTCGATGACGTCGCCGACGCCCCGGTCGGTCCATCCGCTGGCATTGTCCACCAGGCGGCTGGGATCGAGCCTTTTCATCAGGTTGACGATGCGGGGCGTGTCGTACTGGCCCCACCCCTCGTTGAAGACGACCCACATGACAATGCAGGGGTGGTTCTGGAGGTGATTGAACATCGCCCGCAACTCAGCCTCGTGCTGCTGAGCGGACTGCGGCGTGCGCGTGATGTCGGGGTCGGACGGGTCGATGAACTTGTCGCCGCTGGGCATGTCCTGCCAGACGAGGATGCCGAGCTTGTCGCACCATGTGTACCAGCGATCGGGCTCGACCTTGACATGCTTACGGATCATGTTGAAACCGAGGCGCTTGGTCTGCTCGAGGTCGTAGCGCATCGCTTCGTCGGTGGGCGCGGTGTAGAGGCCGTCGGGCCAGAAGCCCTGGTCGAGGGTGCCGACGGCGAAATAGGGCTTGTTGTTAAGGAGAATGCGGGTGGTGCCCGCTTCGTCCTTGCCGAGGGAGATCTTGCGCATGGCGAAGTACGACGTAACCTCGTCGACCACGCGGTTGCCGAGGGCCGGGCGGCGGAGCGTCAGGTGGACGTCGTACAGGAACGGGCTCTCGGGGGACCAGAGCTTGGCGCCCGGCAGGGGTATCTCGATGACGGCGTCCCGTTCGTCGGTGCCCGTCAACATGCCGCGTCCAACCTCCTTCCCTTGATCGAGGACGACGGCCTCGACGCTGAAGCCCCGGGCGATCGGGCGCCCGACCGGCTGGATGATCGCGCGCGGCGAGGGGTGGTCCTTGCTGGTCTCGATGTCGGTGTGGATGAGGACGTTGTCGAGAGCGACGGCTGGGACCTCCTCGAGCCAGACGGTCTGCCAGATGCCGGTCGTCGAGGTGTAGAAGATGCCCTCGGGCTTGCGCACCTGCTTGCCCCGGGGCTGCGTGCCCGCGTCGGTGGGGTCGGAGACTCCGACGATAAGCTCGCAGGAGGTGGTGTCGGCGGCGCGGGTGATGTCGAAGGTGAAGGGGTCGTAGCCGCCGCGGTGGCGGCCGACGAGCTTGCCGTTGACGTACGCCTCGCACTCGAAATCGACCGCGCCGAAGTGGAGCAGCAGGGTCGGCCCGACGCCGTCGGTCGCCGCGTCGCCGATGCCGACGAATCCGGCGAGGGGATTCGTGAACCTCGTGCGGTACCACAGTCGCTCATGGCGCTCCATCACGCCGGAAAGGGCCGACTCGACCGGGAAGGGCACGAGGATGCGCCCGGGCAGGTCCTTGCCCAGCGGCGGCGGCTCGTCGGGGGCCGCGGGCGCGAACTGCCAGAGGCCGTTGAGGTTGACCCACTTCTCACGCACGAACTGTGGGCGCGGGTACTCGGGGTGGACTTTCCGCGGCGAGACATCGGCGGCCCACTGCGTCATGAGGGGGCCCTTGGCGGGGCGCCATTCCGGCTGCGCGGTTGCTATAGGGGGGTGGGCGAGCATGGCGGGTATCGCGATGGCCAAACCGGCAAGCAGGTGGCGGCGCGGGGATGTGGTGTGCGGCATCGTTCAGCGGCCCTCGTTGAGTTTTCGTCGGATTCGAAGACTAAGGCGGCTCGATCCAGGAGAACAGTCAGGCGTTGGCGCCGGCCCGGGCCATCGCAAGGTCGTGGGCCCAGTCGTAGGCCTTGCCGAGCGATGACCAATCGAACTCCCAGGAGCGTCGCTCGACCTCGTTGCGCAGCCGGATGCGCCCGCGACGGTCGAGCTTACAGAAATCCAGGAAGTGCCGGGAGAGGTCCCCCGCGGCGTCGTGGAAGGAGCGCCCGCGGCGCTTCAGGACGGTCAGGCCCCACTCGTCATGGTCGGGGAGCGTCTCCGCGACGTAGCGCCCGAATCCTGCCAGGTCGCTGGTGATGGCAGGGACGCCCATGGCGACACACTCCAGGGGCGTATAACCCCAGGGCTCGTAGGCGCTGGGGAAGACACCCAGGTGGCAGCCGCGGACGAACTGCTCGTACTCGATCCCCCACAAGGGGTTCACGGGGTTGATGAAATCGGGGTGGTACACGATCTTGACGGGGTCGTCGTGCCGGTTCGAGAACCAGAGGGAGCGGATGTGCGCGAGGAGGGGGTCGCTCGCCTCGTCGTCCAGCACGTGCGTGACGACCATCGGGAGGTTGCCGGTGCGCATGGCGTGCTGGGTGCGCCGGAATCGGAGCCGCCAGTACTCCTCGACGAGGGAGTCGAGGTTGACGCGCTCGCCCGCCGCGGCACGCCGGAAGAGCTTCTCGCCCAGGTCGGCGGTGATGCTCTCGCAGACGGAGCGCAGCTCGCGCAGCACACCCTGGTTCTGGAGAGCCTGGGGGTGGAGGGAACGGGTGGCGCGCTGGGTGACGATGAAGAAGACGACGGTGACGCCGAGGTTGGCGACCTTCAGGTCGGCGTTGAGACGGGCCATCGCCTCCAGGCAGAGGTCGAAGCCCTTGTTCTTGGGCTCGAAGCGCCCGCTGGTGAAGAAGTAGAGGGTCTTATCGAGGTCGAAGGAGTAGGAGGGGAAGAAGTGACCCATCACGAAGCGGTTGATCCGCTCCTTGTAGGTCGCGTGCATCGTCTGGAACTCGTGCCCGACGTTGTAGCGGTCGATGTTCAGGCCGTTGGGGAGGACCAGGTCGGGGGTGCGCCCCAGGAGCTGGGTGCATTCCTCGGCGGTGACCTGCGAGACGGTGGTGAAGACGTCGGCGCCGTGGGCGCAGGCGCGCTCGATGCCGTGCTGTGTGCGGACGTTGAAGCGGGACGCGTCGGCGGCTTGGTCGACGAAGGGGAGATGGTCGTAGAAGTACTCGTCTCCGGAGGCGATGTAGCGGCCCAGCAGCGTGGCGTGCGTGGTGAAGACGGTGCCGATCGGGAGCCGCTCCCGCTTGATGAGCGGGATCGCCAGCCCGCCGAGCCACTCGTGGAAATGGGCCAGGACGCGGCGCTCGGGGTGTGTCGGATCCTTGCCCCTACCGGGAAGGGCCGAGGAGGACCCGGCCCGCAGTGCCGGGGCGCCCCGTATCTGTTCGCAGGCGGCACAAAGAAGGCGCCGCGCGGCGTCGGCGAACGCAACGACGCCGTCGATCATCGGATCGGAGAACCCGACCGGGAACTCGATCCCGTGGTCCTGCCAGATGATGTACTTGAGCTCGTCCAGCCGCTGGCGCGAGAGGTGGCAGTCCAGCAGCAGCGCCTTCGGGCGGCCGGGGATCAGCCATCGCCCGTGGTGGACGACCAGGCCTTCGTGGGAGAGGGACTCGATCACGCGGGCGGCCCAGCCGGTGGGGCGGCGGAGCTCGAAGTCCAGCGCGGCCTTGTGCTCGACGTACGGGCCGACGAGCCAGTAGCGGTTGCGCCACCGGTCGATCATCCGCGGGGCCTTTGACCTCAGCACCTGGTAGATCCCGCCGACCTGGTTGCAGACCTCCCAGGCGATTTCGAAGAGGATCGCGCCGGGCGGGGCGCGCTCGGGGTCCACAGCGGGCGGGCCCTCGGTGTCGCCGGGATGGTCGGCGGGGAATGGTCGCGCCGGGGCGGTCATGTGCGGGACAATGTACCAAGCGGGAGGCGGAAGATCCCGAGCTCAGCAAAAACGGGCGGGCCCGTGCGCTCGCCCGTTGGAACGGTCGATCAGAGTTGAGGGAACGGGGAGCGGAGAGGCGGCTTA
Organism: Phycisphaerae bacterium; assembly: GCA_041485385.1. Classification (GTDB taxonomy): domain Bacteria; phylum Planctomycetota; class Phycisphaerae; order Phycisphaerales; family UBA1924; genus JBGPJM01. Next base: position 13,840 of record JBGPJM010000130.1, read on the forward strand.
CGAGGTCTCGCCGACCTGCCAGCGAAAGAAGGAGACGATCGTGGCCTTGGGGCCGACGATGTCCTTGATCTTCTTGGTCGGGTCCATGACGAA
>JBGPJM010000131.1:0-13919 GCA_041485385.1 Phycisphaerae bacterium
CCGCTGATCTTCAACGATCGCGGCCAGCTCGTCCTCTCGGTCACGTTCACGGACGGCTCGAGCGGTGTCTTCCTGGCCAATACCGCCGGATGCCCCGCGGACTGGAACAACTCCGGATCGGTGGACTCCTCCGATTTCTTCGACTTCCTCAATGCGTTCTTCATGATGTCGCCCGGCGCTGACTTCAACGCCGATGGGGTCACGGATTCGCAGGACTTCTTTGACTTCCTCGGGGCGTACTTTGCTGGGTGCTGATTGACCGAAGACCGCTCGAATGATCGCGCCGCACCCGGCGCGCCCGCGGGGCCCGTGCTCCCGGCGCTGCGCCTATCGTCGTCCGCCGGGGGATCGGGAGGGGAATCGGGAGGGGAACGGGAGGGGGGGCGGGCGACCATGCCAAAGTCCAGCGACCGCACGTCGATCAAGGTTCAGTCCGAGCGGGCCATCGTCGCGGCCGTCCGCCTGCCCCACTCGGTCTTCGACGAGCGCGACCCCTTCGGCGAGCTCAAGGCCCTCGCCGAGCAGGCCGGGGCGGTCATCGTCGGCGAGCTCGAGCAGCGGAAGCAGAAACCCGAGTCCGCCACGTTCATCGGCAAGGGGAAGCTGGGCGAGCTCAAGGGGCTGTGCGAGGCGACGGGCGCGACGCTGGTGATCTTCGATCACGACCTGTCGCCGCGGCAGATCGCCAATATCGAGGAGGCGGTGGGGAGGAAGGTGATCGACCGCAGCGAGCTGATCCTGGACATCTTCGCGTCTCGCGCCACCACGCACGAGGCCAAGCTACAGGTGGAGCTGGCGCAGATGGAGTACACGTACCCGCGCCTGCGGGCGATGTGGGACCACCTGGAGCGGCTGGTGGGGCGGGGCGGGATCGGGGGGATCGGCACGAGGGGACCGGGCGAGCAGCAGCTGGAGATCGACCGCCGGCTCGTGCAGAACAAGAAGCTGGACCTGAAGCGCGAGCTGGAGACGATCAACGCGCGGAAGCGCCGCGCCGTCGCCGAGCGCAAGCTCGACCACTTCACCGTCGGCCTCGTCGGCTACACCAACGCGGGCAAGAGCACGCTCTTCAACTCGCTGACCGCCGGAGGGGCCTACGCCGACGACCGGCTGTTCGCCACGCTCGTGACGCGCACCCGCGAATGGGACCTTGGGGGCGGGCTGCGGGTGATGCTGTCGGACACCGTCGGCTTCGTGCGGGCCCTGCCGCACCACCTGGTCGCGTCGTTCCGGGCGACGCTGGAGGAGGCGGTGAACGCCGACTTGCTGCTGATCCTGCTGGACGTCTCGGACCCCGCGGCGGAGATGCACTACGACACGGTGGAGAGCACGCTGAACGGGCTGCTGAAGGGGGCCGGGATCGAGCCGGGCCCGCGGCGCGTCCTGCTGCTCAACAAAGTCGACCGGCTGAAGGACAACCGCGATCTCCTGGTGTGGCAGCGAAAGGTGCCGGGGTGCATCCCGATCATCGCCAAAGCGGTCGGCGGGCGCGGGCACGTGGAGCTGACCGATCTGGTGCGCGAGGCGGCGCAGGGGGGTGTCGAGGAGGTCGTCCTGCGCCTGGACATGCACGACGCCAAGGCGGTGAGCGTCGTGGAGAACCGCTCGCAGGTGCTCAAGCGTGAGTACGACGATGGGCACGTGCTGCTGACGGTGCGGATCGGGCGGCGGCAGCTCGATCAGCTCAAGTCGGTGACGGGGGGGGCGGTCCGGGTGCTGCCCCGGCGCACGTAGCGATGGCGCCCGCGGGGCGGCGGGGATCTCGCTCCGGCGGGCGTCCGATAGCCTCGCGGATGTGAACCGGGGGTGGATTTGCCGCGCGTGGCGAGCGCAATCGCTGACATCGGCGCACCGGCCGTCAAGCAGCGTTGCAGAAACGCACGGAACTTCTTCTAGTTGAGTGTGCCCGAGCGCCCATGTCCGGCGCGCCGGGCAGATTTCGGAGCCACCGTTCGAAGCCGGAGATTACGCCATGTCGACCAGAATGATGCGGAACGGAACGTGCCTGGGAGCGGCGCTGGTCGCGGCGGTCCTTGCCGTGACCGGCTCCGCCGGGGCGCGACCGGACACGGGCGCCTGGAGCACGGCGTACCAGAGCTACGCCAGTAAGCAGAGCGTCTCGGTCGGCGCGGTCGTCCGCAAGTTCACGCCCGGCGCCAACGCCGACTTCGGCAAGGCGGCCGGCGCAGGGGGCGGGCGGTACATCAACATCATGGCGGATTCGCTGGACGCCAATGGCAAGCCGGTCTTCCGCTCGACCGGCCAGAAGGTGACCGCGAACTGGAAGGACGCTGCCGGCCAGGCGATCTCGCCGCCGCGCTCGTACATCGCCGCGAAGTCCGGGGACGTGGCGGGCGCCGCCGACACGGCGGCGGGCGGCGCGGTGACGTCGGCGGACACGCTCGGGCAATGGTTCAGGGACGTGCCGGGCGTCAACACGAGCACCCGGTCGTCGCTGGCGTTCACGCGGAACAGCTCTTCCGGGCTCTACGTGTTCGACGGGTCGCTGGACTCGCTGTCGGGCACGCCGAGCTACGCCTACACGACCGAGGTCGAGTATCCGTTCGTGTACGAGGCGGGCAAGAGCTGGTACTTCGACGCCGTCACCGACGCCGAGGCGTTCGTCTTCGTCGACGGGAGGCTGGTGATCGACGGCGGTCGTGGCGGCGACGTGCCATTCACAATAACCAACGGCACGGTTGTGCCCTCGGCGAACTTCAACGCGACGGTGACGGTCCTGGGCGCGGCGATCGCCTCCGGTACCCACATGGTCCCGGTGACGGCCCAGGTGCGGGTCGGCAGCACGGTCTCCGACCCCTTCGGCGTGGCGAGCAAGCCCATCTCGAGCAACCTCAACGACAACAAGAACCCGCGCAATGCGGTGGTCGGGACGAACGTGCCCGCCAACACGGCGATCTCGGTGATCGCCAACAGCTGGCTCTGGACCGGCTCGAGCCCCAACTACACCAACGATACGACCTGGGCGAAGTACATCACGGTGGACTCCAAGACCGGCTCGGCCGCCGTCAAGGTGCTGCGTAACGGCGATGCGGTCCCGAATATCGTGCCGTTCGCCAACCAGGCGACGATCTCCAGCTTCCTCACACCCTACCTGAACGCGACGACCAGGAAGGTCACGCTGGCGCCCAACCAGGCGATCTACCTGTTCGAGCTGGGCACGACGAACCTGACCTCCACGGCCGCGGACTTCCAGGACCTTGTGGTGCTGGTCTCGCTCACGGGCGTCGCGAGCTCGTCGGGGTCCGGCTCGTCGGGCTCCAGCGCCCCCGTCCCCGTGCCGCAGCTGAGCGAGCGCATCGACCTGGACCGCCTCGCGCTGGACGACCGGAGCTCGCACAAGATCAAGATTCTCTTCGCCAACCGCACCGGCGCCGCGTCGCACCTGCGCCTGGACACGAACATCCAGACGCTGAACGTCGCCAACCGGCGGTCCTTCACCCAGCAGGACTGAGCGGCGCCGCGTCAACCCGACAGCCCCAACAGGGCGGTTTCGCTGGGCTTGCCCCGCGACCGCCCTTTGTTGTTTCTCCGGCCACGAATCGCGCCGGGAACCCGCCCGGGGTCGGCCGCGCGCGCGGCGAGGGATCCCACGCCGGCCGTGCCGATCCGCAGCGTCGGCCGTGCATTGACTGTCCCCTCAAGCAGGCGATACTTCCCCCACCGCCACCTTAGCTCAGTGGTAGAGCGATGCTTTCGTAAAGCATAGGTCCAGGGTTCAAATCCCTGAGGTGGCTTTCCGGGCGGGCGGTGAGAGGCGGGGGGCGGGGTCGCCCGCACGGCCGGCCGGGCACGGGCCGGACGATGGACGACGCCCCGCCGAATCACGCCATGCGCCCGCCGCCGCGGCCCGGATGCCCCGGTATCACCTCCACAGCCCACCAATACTTCCCGGTCGTCCCCGGCCTCCAGCGCTGGATCCGGCGGGCGGGCAGCGAGCGATCAACGGAGTGTCTTCCCCCATGCGATCGATTCTTCTGGCCTTCGCTCTGCTGGGAGTGGTCCCTGTCGCTGCCCGCGCCCAGCCCGGCGGGGGAGGCGGCCCGCCGCCGGCGATGGTCGTGCTCGACGTCGCAAAGCTCCAGACCGTCGAGCAGTGGCGCGAGGTGACCGGGGAGCTGCAGGCGGTGCGCCGGACGATCCTGGCGGCGCAGCAGGAGGGGTGGGTGCTGGAGATGCTGCCGCGAGAGGGCGACCACGTGAAGGCCGGCGACATCGTGGCACGCCTCGACGGGAAGCTGGCGGAGCTGGAGGTGCAGCGCGCCGAGGCGGTCGTGAAGAAGTGGGAGGCCGAGATCGCCCAGCGGCAGGCGGGACTGGAGAAGGCGCAGCGCGACCTGGACAGGCGCCGGGCGGCGAGCGTGAAGGAGTCGGCGTCGGCGACCGAGGTGGCCGACGCGCAGACGGAGGTCGCCTCGTCGGTGGCCAGGCTCGACCAGGCCAGGGCCGAGCAGGCGTCGGCGACGGCGGACCTGGGCCTGGCGCGGAAGCGGATGGAGGACATGACGATCCGCGCGCCGATCAGCGGGATCGTCAAGGCGAAGAAGACGGAGATCGGGCAGTGGCTGTCCCGGGGCGACGCGGTCGTCGAGCTCGTGCAGCTCGACTCGGTCGAGGCGTGGCTGGACGTGCCCGAGGCGCTGGTCCGGCGGATCCAGAAGAAGCGGACCGACAACACCGCCGCCCCGCCGGTGCGCGTGCAGGTGCGGATCACGGCGCTGGACGAGGTGCGCGAGGCCGACGTGGTGGGGATCGTGCCGGCGGCGGACCCGATGTCGCGCCTCATCCCCGTGCGCGTGCTGCTGGAGAACGCCGACGAGCTGATCAAGCCGGGCATGAGCGTGACCGGGCTCGTGCCGACAGGGAACGCCGAGCCGACGCTGACGATCCACAAGGACGGGCTGATGCGAAACGACGCGGGGGCGTACGTCTTCTTCAGCGCCGGGGGTGTGGCCCAGATCGCGCGGGTAGACGTGCTCTTTGCGCTGAGCGACCGGCTGGCGGTGCGGTCCGACCGGCTCGCGCCGGGGGTGCAGATCGTGGTGCAGGGGAATGAGCGGCTGTCGCCGGGGCAGCCGCTCATGCCGGCCGCCCCCCCTCCTCCCTCCTCCGCCCCCGCCGCCGGGCCGAAGGGGAGCGCGCCGGAAGCGGCCCCCGCGGGGCCGGGCGCCAAGAAGGAAGGAGAGAAGTAGGCCGTGGACCTGATCCGCTGGGCGATCAACAAGCCGGTGAGCGTCAGCGTGGCGGTGATCCTGCTGATCATGTTCGGCCTGATCGGGCTGGGCGCGATCCCCATCCAGCTCACGCCGACGGTGGACCAGCCGGTCGTCACCGTCTCGACCGCGTGGCCCGGGCGCAGCCCGCAGGAGATCGTCGACGAGATCACACGCGAGCAGGAGAAGCGGCTCAAGAACGTCGCCAACCTGAAGTCGATGAAGTCCACCAGCCAGGAGGGCCTGAGCACCATCACGCTGGAGTTCTACGTCGGCGCCGACATCAGCCGGGCTCTGCAGGAGGTCTCCGACGCGCTCCGCCAGGTCCCGTCGTACCCCGACGAGGTGAAGGAGCCGACGATCAAGGCCGCCGAGGGGAGTTCCTCCAGCGCCATCGCCTGGATCATCATCGACCTGGACCCGGCCAAGGCCGCGGCCCACCCCGGCTACGACATCACCACCCTCTTCGACGCGCTGGACCGCGAGGTGAAGCCGTACCTAGAACGCGTGGACGGCGTGGCCGAGGTGAACATCTACGGCGGGCGCGAGCGCGAGGTGCGGGTGCTGCTGGACCCGTCCGCGATGGCCGCCCGCGGGCTCAGCCACGAGGAGGTCATCCGCGCCCTGCGGAACGAGAACCGGAACATCTCGGCGGGGAGCCTCTCCGAGGGGAAGCGCGACTACCGCGTTCGCGTGGTCGGGCAGTTCGAGACCGCCGACGACGTGCTGGGCACCATCGTCGCCTACCGCGAGGGGAAGCCCGTCTACGTCCGCGACCTGGGCGACGTGGACGTGGGCTTCGAGAAGAAACGCAGCTTCGTGCGCGCGATGGGCGTGCCGTGCCTGGCGATGAACGTGATCCGGCAGAGCGGGTCGAACGTGATGCGCGTGATGGCCGCCGTCCGCGACCGGCTGGAGGTCGTCCGCAAGGACATGCTCCCCCGCCTGGATCCTGTCGCCGGCCCCGACCTGCGCCTCCGGCAGGTGTACGACGAAACCAACTACATCAACTCCTCCATCGCGCTGGTCCTGGAGAACCTGTGGGTGGGCGGCACCCTCTCCATCCTGGTGCTGATGGTGTTCCTGCGCTCGTTCAAGGCCACCGCCGTCATCGCCCTGGCGATCCCCCTCAGCATCATCGGCACGTTCCTGGTAATGCTCGCCGCGGGGCGCACCCTCAACGTCATCTCGCTCGCCGGGCTGGCCTTCTCCACCGGCGTCGTCGTCGACAACGCCATCGTCGTGCTGGAGAACATCGAGCGGCGGCGCTCGATGGGGGATGCGCCCCTCGCGGCCGTCTACCGCGGGGCCAAGGAGGTCTGGGGCGCCATCCTCGCCGGCACGTTCTGCCATGTCGCCGTCTTCTTCCCGATCCTCACCATCCGCGAGGAGGCCGGGCAGCTCTTCTTCGACCTCACGCTGGCCCTCTCGGTGTCGATCATCCTGTCGCTGGTCGTCGCCATCACCGTGGTCCCCGCGGCCCAGGCCGTGCTGGCCCGCCTGCACGCCCTGCGCGTCGGCCAGGACGCCGCGCTGCACGAGCGCCGGCCCGACACAATGTGGTCCACGCTCTTCGGGCTGGCGCCGCTGTGCGGGCGCCTCGTCGCGTCCTTCAGCCGCGGAATCTACTGGCTCATGACCGGCTGGCGGGCCTGGACGCTCCGCCCGGCGCTCATCGTCGGGATGACCACCGCCAGCGTGCTGGCGTCTCGCTACCTCGTCCCGCCGCTGGACTACCTGCCCGCCGGCAACCAGAACCTGGTCTTCGGCGGCCTGCTCATCCCGCCCGGCCTCTCGCTCCAGGAGCAACTCCGCTACGCCGAGCACATCGAGCACAACGTCGAGCCGTACATCAACGCCGACATCCACAACCCCGCGAGCATGGCTTCGCTGGCGCCCATCCCCCGCATGGACGCCCCCGGCAAGACCTTCGACCCCGTCCCCATCGAGAACTTCTTCATCGGCGGCTTCAACGGCGGCATGTTCGTCGGCGCCACCAGCCAGGACCCGCAGAAGGTCATCCCCATCGGCTCGCTGCTCACCGCCAACATGAACGGCATGCCCGACGCCTTCGGCGGCGCGGCGCAGGCCTCCATCTTCGGGCGCGGCGTCGGCGGCGGCGACAACATCAACCTGGAGATCTCCGGCCCGTCCCTCCCGCGCGTGGTCACTGCCGCCAACGCCATGTTCTTTCAGGCCGCGATGCTCTACAGCTTCGGCAACGTGCAGGGGAGCCCGTCCAACTTCAACCTCACCCAGCCCGAGTCGCGCATCCGCCTCTCGCGCGCCGGGAGGCAGCTGGGCCTGCGCACCAGCGACCTGGGCACCGCCGTCCGCGGCCTGATCGACGGTGCCTTCGCCGGCGACTTCCGCCTCGAGGGCAAGACGGTGGACATGGTCGTCCTCCCCAAGGGCGGTCGCCTGGCGTACAAGGAAATCCTCCCCGGCATCCCCGTCATGACCCCCAGCTGGCGCGTCGTCCCGGTGGCCAGCGTCGCCGACATCGAGCCCGCCCAGGCGCCCCAGGAGATCCAGCGGATCGAGGAGCTCCCCAGCGTGACCATCCAGATCCGTCCGCCCAAGGGGCAGGCGCTGGAGACCGTGATGGACGAGCTCCGCCAGAAGGTCATCGCCCCCGCGCGGAGCGCAGGGCTGATCGACCGGAACATGCGCGTCCGGCTGGAGGGCTCGGCCGCGAAGCTGGCCCAGGTGAAGACTGCCCTCCTCGGAGATCTGAACCCGTCGGCGCCGAGGGCGCCGTGGCAGAAGGCCCTGTCGATGGTCTCCTACGGCATCGGCATCGCCGGTCTGCTCGTCGGCCTCTACGCCATGGCCCGGGCCCTTTCACGGCGCACCGGGCGCGACGGCGCCCCGGGGATGAGCCCTTTCGTCTACGGCGCGCTGGGCGCGATCCTCCTCTCGGTCATCATCGGCGGCCTGCTGCTGGGGATCGCCCACCAGCCGCAGCTCCTCCTGGCCCGCATGGTCTGGACGCTGCTGGTCACCTACCTGCTCATGTGCGCGCTCTTCGAGAGCTTCCTCTACCCATTCGTCATCATGTTCAGCGTGCCGCTCGGGATCGTCGGCGGGTTCGCGGCCCTGCGCATCGTGCACGACTGGACGATGTCCAACCCCACCGTCGCGCCCCAGCAGCTCGACGTGCTCACCATGATCGGGTTCGTCATCCTCATCGGCACCGTCGTCAACAACGCCATCCTCCTGGTCGAGCAGGCCCGCAACTTCATGGGCCACTTCAAGATCCCCGGCGCCGAGGACGCCGAGCCGATGGAGCCCCTCCACGCCATCGCCGAGTCCGTCCGCACGCGCGTCCGCCCCATCTTCATGACCACCCTCACCACCGTCGGCGGCGGCCTGCCCCTGGTGATCGCCCCGGGCGCCGGCTCGGAGATGTACCGCGGCCTGGGCGCGGTCGTGCTGGGCGGGCTGGTTGTCTCCACCGTCTTCACCCTCGTGCTCGTGCCCCTGGTCTTCGGGCTGGTCCTTCAGATGCACGCGGGCCTGCGGGCCGTGATCTCGCGCAGCGGCCACGGGGCCCCCGGCGCCGTCGCGCTCGCACCGGGCCAGGCTCACGCCCCGGCCCTTAACGGCTTCACCTCGCCGCACAGGGCCAGCTCCGAGCACCCGCAAGAGAATGTCCCGGACCCCCGTTCCTGACGCCCTTCCTCGCGCAACCCTGACCCGATCAACACCCATACGCAGACCAGACTTCGCAAATCTGGAACTCTCGCACCCCCGAAGCGTCGAACCTAGTGTGTAGGGCGAGCAGGGACTTTCAAGGTGATGTATCTTGAAGGGGGGATGTTCAGGCGACGGCCGGGTTTCCGCGGCCAGTGATCCAGGAGCTGATTATGCTGACCTCTTCTCCGTCTGCGGGCGCTCGTGCGGCAAGGCTCATCCTCGCCGCCGGCCTCGTCGCATTGCTCGCCACCTTTGCCTCCGCCCAGACCAAGTCGCCCGCGACGCCCGCGCAGCCGGCCGCCAAGCCCGCTCTGACCGCGCAGGCTCCCGCCGCGACCGACACCGGAGAGGTGACCTCGCCGCGCACGACTCTCGCGAAGATGTCGAAGCGCATAACGATCGAACTGACCGACCAGCCCCTCGAAGCTGTCATCAACTACCTGAAGGACAGCACAACTGCCGACATCGACGTCCTCTGGGGCGAAGAGGGCGGCAACGGGATGAAAAAGGACCTCCCCATTACCATGAGCGTCAAGAACATGCCGGCGCTCGACCTTCTGGAACGGATCCTCTCCAAGGCCCAGACGGAGTTCAGCGAGAACACCTGGCAGATGACCTCCACCGGCTCCCTCGAGTGCGGGCCCAAGGACCAGCTCAACAAGACCAGGCGCATCGAGCTCTACGACATCCACGACCTGCTCCTCGTGATCCCCAACCACTACGACGTCCCCCAGATCGACCTCCAGGGCCTGCTCCAGCAGTCCCAGGGCGGCGGCGGCGGCGGCGGCGGCGGTCGGAGCCCATTCAAGGACGATCAGCAGACTCGGCAGAACCAGGAGCAGAGAAAAAAGGAAATGGACGATCACGCCAAGGAGATCGTCGACATCATCGTCCAGACCGTCGAGCCCTCCCAGTGGACCGACGCCGGCGGCGAGGCCGCGTCCATCCGTTACTACCAGGGCCACCTCATCGTCAACGCCCCCGACTACGTCCACCGCCAGATCAACGGCTACAAGTACTGGCCCAGCTACACCCAGAAGGTCGTCACCGGGCGCCGGTACGTCTCCCTCAACATGGACTCCTCCATCGGCACCGTCGACGCCATCCATAACTTCCCCGTAACAGGGGTGGCGGGCGGCGGCGGCGGTGGCGGCGGCCAGCCGAACGGCCCCGTACTTCCCCCAGGTTGACATCCGGTCGCCCGCTTGGTCTAATTCAGACGTCTACGTGCGTCTCCAGCGGGACCGAGAGCGAGATACACAACGACGGAACCCCGGTCGCTCAAGCGGCCGGGGTTCTTTCTTTTCTCCGCCCACCTGCGCTGCCCCCAGCAGCCCCTTGTGCATCTCCGTCGCCGCCCCGATGAACACCCCGTCGCTCAGCCACAGGAGCCCGAGCGGGTAGCTCGTCCGTGCCGGCGGGATTGCCGACCTCCGTCACCATCATCGTGTGCCCGTCGCCGATCATCGCCGCGAGCTTCATGAACCCCGTGACCACCTCATAATCCTTCATCCCAGGGATCTTCTCGCGCAGCTCCGCCGCGGCACGCTCGAAGTCCTCCTTCTTCACCCGCGCAAACGCGTCCTTGTGCTTCTGCGCCAGCCCGTCGCGCAGCGCATCAAGGTCGGCCTGCCACTCCTCGTCCGTGAGCGTCTTGAACGCGCCCGCCTCGCCGGGCGCCTCGGCGGCGCACTGCCCGGCTGCTGCGCCATCGCGCCCGTGCACCCCCTTCCCGCATCGAGTTTCGCCCGGAATCGGTTACGATGGGCCCGTTCCGCCCGGAGCCGCCCATCATGGCCGAGGAATCGTCCACCGTCCCCCCACTCCCCCCTCCTTCCCGCCGCCCGGCCGTCGAAACCTCGAAGTTCTTCGCCGACCCCAAGGCCGCTCCGACGTTGACCGGCGGCAACCCGCCCGCCCCCTCTAGCGCGGCGCAAATCGGCGAGCGCCCCGGCGACGTCATCGGCCACTACAAGCTCCTGGAGCGCATCGGCGAGGGCGGGTTCGGCACGGTCTTCCATGCCGATCAGGAAAGGCCCGTCAAGCGCCGCGTCGCCCTCAAGATCATCAAGCTGGGGATGGACACACGCGAGGTCATCGCCCGCTTCGAGGCCGAGCGGCAGGCCCTGGCGATGATGGACCACCCCAACATCGCCCGCGTGTTCGACGCCGGCGCCACCGACGCCGGCCGCCCCTACTTCGTGATGGAGCTCGTCCGCGGCGTCCCCATCACCGACTACTGCGACGCCAACCGCCTCTCCATCACCGAGCGGCTCGGGCTCTTCCAGCAGGTCTGTGCGGCCGTTCAGCACGCCCACCAGAAGGGCGTCATCCATCGCGACCTCAAACCCAGCAACGTCCTGGTCTCCAGCCACGACGGCGGCGCCACCTGCAAGGTCATCGATTTCGGAATCGCCAAGGCCACCAGCGCCCGCCTCACCGAACGCACGCTCTTCACCGAGCGGCGAGAGCTCATCGGCACCCCTGAGTACATGTCGCCCGAGCAGGCCGATCCCTCCTACGGCGACATCGACACGCGGAGCGATATCTACTCCCTGGGCGTCCTCCTCTACGAGCTGCTCACCGGCGTCACCCCCTTCGACAGCCAGCGCCTCCGTTCCGCCGCCTTCGGCGAGATCCAGCGCATCATCCGCGAGGAAGACCCCGCCAAGCCCAGCACCCGCCTCAGCACGCTCTTCGCCCCGCCGGGCCCCAAGCCCCAGGGCGCCGGCGCCGACGCTGCCAGGGCCCGCAGGTCCGCCGACCTCTCCACCCTCGCCGGCCAGCGCCGCACCGACGCCCCGACGCTGATGCGCACGCTCCGCGGCGAGCTCGACTGGGTCGTCATGCGCGCCATGGAGAAGGACCGCACCCGCCGCTACGAGACCGCCAGCGGCCTGGCGATGGATATCGCCCGATACCTCACCGGCCAGCCCGTCCTCGCCGTGCCCCCCAGCGCCGGCTACACGCTCCGCAAATTCGTGCGGCGCCACCGCGTGGCTGTCGCGGCCGGTTCCGCCGTCGCCGCGGCCGTGGTCATCGGCTTCGGCGTGGCGACCGTCGGGTTCATCTCCGCCGTCCGCTCTCGCGACGCTGAAACCGTCGCCAAGCGCAGCGCCCTGGAACAGCGTGCCCTCGCCGAGTCCGCTCGCACCGACGCTGAGCGAGATCGCGACGCCGCCGTCCAACTCCGCGCCGCCGAGGCGCAACAGCGCACGCTCGCCGAGGCGGCCGAGCAGAAGGCCGCGGCCATCAACACGGTCCTTCTCGACATGCTCGGCTCGGCCGACGTCCGCGAGCTTGGTCGCGAAGCCAAGGTGTCCCAGGCGCTGGACAAGGCTGCGGCCGGCGTGGGCACCGCCTTCAAGGATCGGCCCGACGTCGAGGCCGCCGTCCGCAGGATCCTCGGCTCGACCTACACCTCCATCGGCATGCTCGACCACGCCGAGCCCCACGTGAACGCCGCCCTCGAGCTCAACCGCACCGTCCATGGCGAGGCCTCCGCCGAGTTCGCCCGGAGCCTCGGCGACCTGGGGTTCCTGAAACAGCAGCGTGGCGACGACGCCGCGGCGGCCGAGCTGTACCGCCGGGGCGCCGAGATCGCCCTGAGCGCCAGCGGCCCCGAGGCCGAGCTCACGCTCGGCCTCCGGGGCGATTACGCCAACGCCCTCGTGCGGCTCGACCGAAACGCCGAGGCCGAGAAGATCCTCCGCGAGACGCTCGAGAGCCGCACCCGCGTCTTCGGGCGCGAGACCCGCGACACGCAGATCATGGTCAACAGCCTCGCCGTGCTCCTGCACAACATGGAACGCCTCGATGAAGCCGAGCTGCTCTACCGCGAGGCCGTCGATATCGGCGCGCGGGTGCTTGGCCCCGAGCACCCCGACACCCTCACCGCCCGCATGAACCTGGGCAGCATCCTCCGCTCCCGCGGCAGGCTCGCCGAGGCCGAGCCGCTGCTGACCGAAGGGTACGGCGCGATCAAGCGGGTCTTCGGCGAGGACCACACCAAGACGGCCTCCGCCGCGTGGGCGCTGGCCAGCTTCTACGACAACCAAGGCCGCTTCAAGGAAGCGCTCCCCTTCTACGAAGAGTGCCTCGCCATCCGCCGGCACGCCGAGGGAGACAACACCCTGACGGTCGTCGAGACCAAGCAGTCCCTCGCCCAGATGCTCAACCGCATGGGGGACTTCACCCGGGCGGTCGCGGTCCAGCGGGAGGCCGTCGAGACCTTGACCGCCATCGAAGGCGCCGAGGGCCCCAAGACCCTGGGGGCCCGCCTCAAGTTGACGAACATCCTCGTCGCGGCCGACCTCTCCGCCGAGGCCGAGGCGAGCTTCAAGGAGCTGCTGGAGATCTACCCGCGCGTCATGGGCGAGACCGACGAAGGAACCATCATCGTCAACAACAGCTACGCGGTTCTCCTGCTCCGCCAGGACCGCTACGCCGATGCCGAGCCGTACATCAGGAGGGCCCTCGAGACCGGCACCATAGTCCAGGGGGAGAACCACCCCACCACCATCATCACGCAGTACAACCTGACCGTCGTCGCGCGCGAGCTCGGGCGCCTCGACGAGGCCGAGGCCCTCGGACGCGAGTGCATCCAGCGCTTCTCCCGCGTCTTCGGCCCCAAACATCCCAACACCGCCACCGCCCGCGGCGGGTACGCCGAGACCCTCATCAAGCTCGGCCGCACCGCCGACGCGACGAAAGAACTCACGGGCGCCATCGCCATCTCCAAGGCGGCGCTGGGGGAGAAGAACCCCGCGTTCACCGGCAACGGCCTCACCCTCGCCACGCTGCTTCTCGACACCGGCGACACCGCCGCCGCCGAGCCCCTCCTCCGCGAGATCGTCGACGTCGACGTTCAGAGCCGCGGGCCCAGGGACCGCCGCACCGCCGCGGCCTGCGTCGAGCTTGGCCGCTGCCTCACCATGCTTCACCGCTTCGCCGAGGCCGAGCCCCTCCTCACCGAGAACCACGCGCTGC
>JBGPJM010000132.1:0-13855 GCA_041485385.1 Phycisphaerae bacterium
AACCTGCCCTGTTTTTCTCGACCCTTCCCCGCCCTTCTCTGCTTTTCTCAAAAACTCTCGACCCTTCTCAACATCTCTCGACCCTTCTCGACCCCTGCCCCCCACCTCCGCCTTCCCCTCCTCGCGCCCCTCTTCTCTTCTGCTCACTGCTTTCTGCTCACTGCTCACTTTTTCGGGTCCCGCCCAACCGAGCAACCACGAACCGATCGAACTCACGATTCCACAAGCACTTACATCAAAACCACCCCGAAAAAGAACCTCCAAAAACCTCCAAAAACCTCAAAAAACCTCGCCGAACCTCAAAAAACCCCCATCGAACCTCAAAAAACCCATGGCAAACCTCCAAGAACCCGCAGGAACCTCCCGGAATGTCGGAGGCTCTGAGCGCCCGCCGCGCACGTTGAAGATGACCGCGCCCAGAGCGTCCGGCAAAGGTCTACACCGGCAGGCTGTACTGTTCCCAGTGCCCGCCCGTGTGCCGCACGATGGTGCCCGTCGCCGCGTACAGCACCTGCTCGGCGATATTCGTGCAGTGGCCCGCCATGATCTCGCAGTACGTCGCGACTTCCTGAAGCGAGAAGGCGTGGTCCACCGACATCTTCCCCGCGGCCACCTGCTTCTGCGCATCGCGCAGGATCGCCTTCTTGAACTCCTCGACCGCGTCCTCGCTGGCGAGGACGACCTTGGCGAGCTCGGCATCCCCGCGAGCGAACGCGGTGCCCGCGTCGCGGAGAATTCCGATCACGCTGTTGGCCATGACCCGGAACGTATCCGGGAGCGTGATCGAGGCGGAAGCGAGGGGCTTAACCTCTTCGGCGATCAACACGCCGGCGTCGGCGATGCGCTCCAGCTCGTTGTTGATCTTCACGATCGTGAGCACCATGCGCAGCTGCTCCGGCTGAAGCTGGGCGCCCGCGCCGGTCGCGTCGGTGAGCAGCTCGACCGCCGCCCGCTCGATTGCCACGTCAACCTTGTCGATGGCCTCGTCCATCCCCAGCACGCGCCCCGCCTGCTGCGGGTCCCGGGCGAAGGCCGAGTCGAACGCGGCCTCGATCAGCGCCTGCACGCGCCGGCCCTGGTCCACAAGGTCCGCCCGCAAGCGGGCCAGACGTGTCGCGAATCCTTCCGTCGTCGTCGGCATGCGGCCTCCCAGCCGGGGCAGACCAGGTCGCTGGCCCTCAACAATACCAGCGCCGCGCCCGCCGCACACCCCCTGACGCGATTCCTCACCGCGATCTACCCCCCGTCCCCATTCTCCCGGCGCCTTCCCGCCAACGCCGATCCCCTATCCCCGCGAGGTACTATCCTGCCCGTTCCCCCAGTTGCCACGCCTTCCTCGACCGTTTGTCCGGAGGTTCCTGATGCCGTTTGAAATCGAGCTCGTCCACGGTCGCCAGATCCTCGACTCGCGGGGCAACCCGACCGTGGAGGTGGAGGTGACCCTCACCTCCGGCATCGTCGGGCGGGCGGCGGTCCCGTCCGGCGCCTCGACCGGCGAGAACGAGGCGGTGGAGCTGCGGGATGGTGACAAGGGTGTCTACCTTGGCAAGGGCGTGCTCAAGGCCGTGGACAACGTCAACCTGCGGATCGGCCCGGCGGTCGAGGGGATGGACGCCCGCCGGCAGGAGGACATCGACGCGGTCATGATCGAGCTGGATGGCACGGCGAACAAGTCGGAGCTCGGCGCCAACGCGATCCTGGGCGTCCCGATGGCGGTCGCCCGTGCCGCGGCCCAGGCCTCCGACCTGCCCCTGTACCGCTACCTCGGCGGATCGGCCGCCAAGATGCTCCCCGTCCCGATGCTCAACATCCTCAACGGCGGCACGCACGCCGACAACAACGTTGATTTCCAGGAGTTCATGATCCAGCCCTGGGGGTTCGACGATTTCGGCGAGGCGCTCCGGGCCGGCGTGGAGATCTACCACACGCTCAAGAAGGTGCTCCACGAGCGGGGCCTCTCGACCGCGGTCGGCGACGAGGGCGGGTTCGCCCCCGACCTCAAGACCAACGAGGACGCGCTGAAGATCATCGAGGAGGCCACGACGAAGTCGGGCTACAAGTGGGGCCAGCAGATCTTCGTCGCCCTGGATCCGGCCACCAGCGAGCTCTGGAACGAGGCCGCCAAGAAGGGCAAGGAGGGCTACTGCTTCTTCAAATCCAGCAAGGACGTGGTGCCCAGCTCGCAGATGATCGATCTTTGGGCTGAATGGTGCCGCAAGTACCCGATCCGCTCGCTGGAGGACGGCCTTGCCGAGGGCGATTGGGCCGGGTGGGCGGCGCTGACCACGCGGCTGGGGGAGACGGTTCAGCTTGTCGGCGACGACCTCTTCGTGACCAACCCGATGTTCCTGGCCCGCGGCCTGAAGGACCGTTGCGCCAACGCCATCCTGGTGAAGGTCAACCAGATCGGCACGCTCAGCGAGACGTTCGACGCGGTGAACCTTGCCATGCGGAACAAATACGCCGCGGTGCTCAGCCACCGCTCCGGTGAGACCGAAGACTCAACGATCGCCGACATCGCCGTCGCGACCAACTGCGGGCAGATCAAGACCGGCGCCCCGTGCAGGTCGGACCGGAACGCCAAGTACAACCAGCTCATCCGGATCGCCGATGAGCTGGGGGACCAGGCGGAGTACGGCGGGAGCACCTGGGTCCGATAGCCCGCCGGCTCCCCGTCTGTATCAACCGTGCCCGCCGCAGCGGCCGAATGCGAGCGATCCGACCTCGCGCAGACCCCATGCTCTGGCATCCCGCGCCCTGTCCGTAGATTTGACGTGACAGGCAAACCCGGCGCATTCCGGCGCCTGTCGCGGAGCCGAAAAATGAAGATTCGTTGCCTTCCCCCACTGGCCGTGGTCTCCGGCGCGCTCACCGCCGCCGCCGCGAACGCCGACGTCCTGCGAGAGTCCTTCGACAACGGCATCCCGTCGTCGTGGTCGCGCCAGGACTACCGCAGCACGGGCAGCTCCATCGCGTGGGGCGTGAACACCGACACCGGACGCGGCAACTACACCGGCGGTGCAGGGCGCGCCGCCATGGCCGACTCGGACTTTGCCGGCGACGGCATCGAGTTCGACATCGCGCTGCTGACGCCCACCATGCACCTGCCCGCCCGGGGAGATCTGGCGCTCACGTTCCAGGCGAACTACCAGAACTTCGCCGGCTCCGACTTCGCGGACGTGGACCTCGACGCCGGCAGTGGATGGGTGAACCTCCTTCGCTGGAACGAGGATCACGGCGACTCGTTCTTCCAGCCCATCGGCGAGAACGTCTCCCTCGACCTGGGCGCGTACGCCGGGAGTGACGTCCGCGTCCGCTTCCACTACTACGACCCCGGCACGAGCGACTGGGACTGGTACTGGCAGGTAGACAACGTCACGGTCACGCCCGCTCCGGGCTCGTTTGCGCTGGGGTTGCTCGGCGCGATCATGATCGCCCCGCGCCGGCGACGCCACTGACCGACCGCCTGGGCCCTCCGGCTCCGCATCAGCCCGCGCCTCTCCGCGCGACCGGCCACCTCGCGGCCGGCCGTATCATCCCGCGTGACGACGACTCCGCCAACGCCGCACGACCCTGCGCTGGGGACCCGCACGCTCATCCACCGCGGGAGGAGGTTCGATTTCGAGATGGTGACGGTGCGCACTCCCGCCGGGAAGACCCTCCAGCGCGAGGTCGTCCGTCACCCCGGCGCCGTGGTGATCGTCCCGGTTCTGGATAGCGGGGAGGTGGTGCTCATCCGCAACCACCGGATCGCCATCGGGAAGGCACTCTGGGAGTGCCCAGCCGGCACGCTCGAGCCCCCGGAGCACCCGGACCAGTGCGCCCATCGCGAGCTGATCGAGGAAACCGGCTATCGTGCCGCAACCATGCGGCCGCTGGGCTGGTTCTACACGACGCCGGGATTCACCGATGAGAAGATGCACGCATTCGTGGCCCGGAGACTGAGCGAGGTGGGCCAGCAGCTGGAGGAAGACGAGAACATCACCGTCGAGCCGGTGCCGGCACGGCGAGCGATCGAGATGATCGAACAGGGCGAGCTTACCGACGCGAAGTCGATGCTCTCCCTGCTCCTGGCGGAAAGGCGGGGGCTCTTGTCGCGGGAGAAGGCTGCGGAGGCGTGAAGGTCCGGAGAGGCGGGGACGCAAGTATGGGTTGGCAGGAACGAAACTACCGGCCGCGCGACGAAGGGGGAGGCTTCGGGCGAGCCATGCGCCGGATCTTCGTCGAGGGGGACAACTTCTTCAGTTGGGCCCTGCCTCTGTTCACGGTGATCGGGGTGCGGGTGAAGGTCCACCTGCTGTTCATCATCGTCGTGGCAGGCGAACTGTTGATGGCGGGGCGGCGCAGCGGCATCGGCGTGGGCTACATGGCCGCGAGCATGGCCGCACTCTTCGGCATTGTCCTTCTGCACGAGTTCGGCCATGTCATCGCGTGCCGGAAGGTCGGCGGCGAGGCCGACGAGATCCTGCTGTGGCCCCTTGGCGGCCTGGCGATGTGCGCCCCGCCTCACACCTGGAGGGCCAATCTGATCACCGCCATCGGCGGTCCGATGGTCAACCTGCTGCTCATCCCCGTTTTCGGAGCCATCGTCTTCGGGCTCACGCACAACTGGGGCTCGGTCATCTTCAGCCCGCTGGAGCCATACAAGGCCATTTTCGACCTTCGGCTGACGCAGGCCCTCGGCGGTGGTCACCCCTACTGGCTCGTCTTCCTCTGGTCGCTCTACCTCACAAACTGGGTGCTGCTGCTCTTCAACGTCCTGTTGCCGATGTACCCGATGGACGGCGGCCGGATCATGCAGAGCGTGCTTTGGTGGCGCCTCGGTTACGGGCGATCGATGTGGATCGCCACGAACGTCGGCCTGTTCGGCGCCGTTGTCGTGGGCGTGTGGGCGAGCCTCACCAATCAGTCCACGCTCTTCGCCATCGCCCTCTTCGGCGGGTTCACCTGCTTCGACCAGCGCCGGCGCCTCAAGTTCGTGGAGGAGGATGAGGACCCGATCCTGGCCAGTGGTAGGACAGCGTACAGCGCGGGCCGCGAAGCTCAGCGGGCCCCGGCTCCCCCCTGCGGGCCCTCGAAGCGAGAGATCAAGGACCGCCGGCGCGAGCAAGAACACCAGACCGAGATCGACCGTATCCTCGCCAAGATCCGCGCTTCGGGCATGGGCAGCCTCACCAGAGCCGAGCAGAAAACTCTCCGCGGTGAAACCGAACGAAAACGGCAGGAATGACCCAGGGCGCCAGCCACGCCACGCCCATCGCGCCGCAGCGACCTTCGCACGAACTCACTCTCAGCACGAGCACTCAGCACTCCCCATGTCCCCCGTCCCTTCCTACGTCCGCGTCGGTCCCCGCTCCTCCAGCGGCCTGGGGAACCTGCGATTTGTCTCGTTCAATACGTGGCTGATCGTCATCAACGTCGTCGTGTTCATCCTGAACAACTGGGTCCTCAGCGCTCCGGGGCTGCAGGTGCGCGTTTCCTTCGGCGATGAGTACGTCCCCGGCGTGACCAAGGAGCAGATCGCCCGGGGTCAGGTGCTCACGACCAAGACGGGGACCCACCCCACTGTGCCCGGCTGGCTCTCCCACCCGATCATCGACCCGCAGACGCCCGAGACCAACCCGCAGGGGCTGCCCGTCGTCGCGATCGAGAACGGCAAGATCGTACCGAGGTACAAGCAGATCGGGCGCGAGCGATTCGGGGCCATGCCGGCCCTTGAGGCGATCGGCCACCTCTCCACCGGGAAGGGGTTCATCCCCGGCTTCCAAGTGTGGAGGTTCGTCACGTTCCAGTTCCTGCACTACAACGAGGTCCATCTCCTGCTCAACATGCTGGGCCTCTGGTTCGCGGGCGGCATGGTCGAGCAGTTCCTGGGGTCCAAGCGCTACGCCGCCTTCTACCTGGTGTGCGGCATCTGCGGCGGCCTCATGTACCTGCTCCTGAACTTCCTGGGCTACCTCGTCGTGCACGTCCTGGGGCTGGGGACCGTCGCCATCCCCGGCCTGCTCTTCAACGACATCTACACGCCCCTCATTGGCGCCTCCGCCGGCGTTTTCGGCGTGCTGATCGCCGCGGCCAGGATCGAGCCCAACGCGATGGTCCGGTTCATGTTCGTCATCCCCATGCGCCTGCGCACCGCCGTCGCCGCGATGGTGCTCGTGACGCTCTTCAACCTGTTCACCGGCCGCCAGAACGCCGGCGGCGAGGCGGCCCACGTCGGCGGCATCCTGGCCGGCTTCTACTTCATCCGCAACACGCACCTGCTCCGCGACTTCTTCGACATCATCGGCAACTCGCATCGACCCGACCGTCGGATGCCGGCGCCCTCCGCCGAGTGGCTCGCCGACGAAGCCAGGGTGGATGGGATCCTGACCAAGGCCCACCAGGGCGGTAGCGAGAGCCTGACCGAGGAGGAGCGGCAGATCCTCCACCGCGTCGCGCGCCGGCAATACGGCTGAGCCCGCGGCATCCCCGGGCGCGCTGGCCGCCTTCAATCCACCTTCATGGCGATTACGTTCGAGATCCTCGCCCGCTCGGCATGCACTGGCGCACGGCTCGGGCGCGTGCACACGCCGCACGGGTCCTTCGACACGCCGGCCTTCATGCCCGTCGGCACGCGCGCGACGGTGAGGGGGCTGCTGCCGGGCATGGTCGCCCGGACGGGCGCACAGATCATCCTCGGGAACACCTACCACCTCATGCTCAGGCCCGGCGACGAACTCATCGCCCGCCTCGGCGGCCTGCACGGCTTCACCAACTGGCACGGGCCCATCCTCACCGACTCCGGCGGCTACCAGGCCTACTCGATGGCCGACCTGAACACCGTGACCGACGACGGCGTCACGTTCAAGTCCATCGTCGACGGCGGCATGGTGACGCTCACCCCCGAGCGGGCGGTGCACATCCAGAACAACCTCGGCGCCGACATCATCATGGCCTTCGACGATTGTCCCCCCTCGGTCGACCCCGCGGCGGCGCCCACCAACCAAACGCGCCTGCGCCTGGCCGCCTCGCGCGACGCGGCGTCGCCCGACGGCGCCGGTCGCGACGCACCCGACGCCGCCGCCGCCCCGCGCCGTTCGCTCAAGGCGAGTCGCGCCTATGACCACCCCGCCCGCCTCAAGCAGGCCAACGAACGGACCGTGCGCTGGCTTGAGCGCTGCAAGGCCGCCCACCGCCGCGATCACGACCAGGCGCTCTTCGGAATCGTGCAGGGCGGCACGGACCTCGACGCCCGCGCCTGGTCGGCGCAGCAGGTCTGCGGGATCGATCTACCCGGCTACGCCATCGGCGGCGTCGCAGTGGGGGAGATGTCCGGCGACATCGCGCGCGTCGTGCGCCACGTCGCGCCGCTGCTGCCCGAGGCCAAGCCACGTTACCTCATGGGTGTCGGGTACGAGCGCGACATTCTTTGCGCCGTCCTGGCGGGCGTGGACATGTTCGATTGCGTGCTGCCGACGCGCAACGGCCGCAACGCCGGCGCGTTCACGCGCGCGGGGCAGATCCGGCTGCGCAACGCCCAGTACGCCGAGGACCCCGGACCGATCGAGGCGGGGTGCGATTGTCCGGCCTGCTCGCCGGCGCTGCACGGCGCCGCATTCCGGGGACCCGGCGGTGACTCACCGTTCTCCCGCGCCTATATTCGTCATCTGTTCATGGCCAAGGAGATGCTCGGCCCCATCCTCGTCAGTTTGCATAACCTTCGGTACGTCCAGCGCCTGATCGTGGACATACGCGCCACCATCCGCGATGATGATTGGCTCGGATTTGTGGGCCGCTGGCCCAGCGCGGCGGCGGGCCTCCCGGCGCTCCCAGCGCGGGCCTGAGCCGTCGTTCCCCCCGCGCACCCGATGCCGGCGCTGGGGTCCCCGCCCGTCTCTGCATGGAGGCCGACGGGCCGCCAAGGCACACGCACCCGCTGCCCGGCTTCAGGCCGGTCGGTTCTGGATCCCTCGATGCTCCACGCCCCCACGCTCCAGCATCCTTGCCTTCTCGCCGACCAGATCCTCGCGTCGCTGGTGCCGGCGCAGCCCGGCAACAACGCGGCCGACAGTTCGGTCCATCAGCTCAGCGGGCAAGCCGACCCCGGCTCGTCGGCGCCGATCTCGGGCACGCAGGGCCAGCCCTCCGGCGCGACGACATCGTCAAGCAATATGTCGACGATCCTGCTGATCCCGCTGGCGCTCGTGGCCGTGATGATCATCACGCAGGTCATGTCGGGGAAGAAGGACAAGAAGCGCCGGGTCCAGCTCCTGTCCACGCTCAAGCGGCACGACCGGGTTCAGACGATCGGCGGGATCATCGGCACCGTCGTCGAGGTTCGCGACGAGGACGTTCTGCTCAAGGTCGACGAGGGTTCCAACACGCGAATCCGCTTCGCCAAGTCGGCCGTGCAGCAGGTGCTCCGAAGCGCCGATGGGGGCGGCTCCTCCGACGGCGCCTCGGCCCTGGAGGCCAAGCCCAAGTCCGAGAAGGCGACCGTCTAGCCCGTCCCGCTGCCCCGCCGACGCCCCTCTCCTGCGCACCACCCTGAGAACCAGCCAGCCGGACTGCATCCGCCATGCGAAACCTCGTACGAAACTCGGTCCTGGTGATCCTGGCCACACTCATCGCCATCGCCGCGATCATCCCACCCGACAAGAAGCTCCGCGGCGCCAAGGACCTGACCGGCGGGTTCAACGTCGTCTACCAGGTCGATATCCGCGCGGAGGAAAACCCCCGCGACGTGCTGGAAAAGGTCATCCAGGTCGTGCACGACCGACTCGACCCCAAGGGCCTGCTCGATATCTCGATCGTCGCCCAGGGGAACGACCGCATCGAGATCTCCATGCCCTTGCCCCGGCCCGAGGTGAAGGCCTTGCTGGCCAAGTTCGACGAGGAGCTGGCCAGGCTCTCCACCGGCTCGGTGGCCGCCGACGAGTTCGAGCGCGTAATCCGCCTCCCCGCCGACCAGCGAAGCGCGCAGCTCCAGGCGCTGGCGGGCGGCGACGCCGAGCGCCTCAGGCTCTTCCAGGCCGCCGCCGCCGCTTTCGACGCTGCCCAGACCACCCGCCCCGCGTACGAGGAGCAGAAGAAGAAGCTCGACGCCGCGAGGGAGCGGCTGAACGCGGCCGAGAAGGTCCCCGAGTCGGTCGGTGGTCCGGAGTTCGTGGACCTGCTGCGGGCCGGTGTGTTGGCCGACGAGCAGGCCCTGGACCCCTTGGCCTTGGCGCTCGCCAGCGCCGAGCTGGCCTACGAGAAGGCGCGGGACGATGCCCTGGCGTCGGTCATCTCTCCGGCGGAGGTCCGCCGGGCCCTTCGCCTCTCCAACGACAAGATCAAGGTGCGCGACGAGACCCAGAGCGATCAGATCGTCGAGCTCGATTCGCCCCGCGAGGTCGCGCTCAAGCGACTCCGCCAAAGGCACCCCTCGGCCGTGGCCCAGCTCGATCGCGTGGTCGCCGCATGGAACGCCTACGAGACCCGGCAGTCCACGCTCAACGATCCCTCCGACCTCATCCGCCTGCTCAAGGGCGCGGGCGTGCTCACGTTCCGGATCACGGTCGACCGCGGCACATACGCCGAGGAGGGCCGCCTCCGCGAGTTGCTGCACAAGGTCGGGCCGGCCAACGCCAGATCCGACCAGGCCCGCTGGTTCAAGATCAACAAGATCCAGAACTGGTACAGCACCGCCAAGCAGGTGCTGGCCCTGCAGGCCGATCCGGCGGCCTATTTCGCCGGTCGCGGCTTCGTGGGCGAGGAGTACGACGGCGAGTATTACTTCCTCTGCTGGGACCGCCCCGGGATGCGCCTCACGCCCGAGGACGGCCAGTGGACACTCGCCAGCGCCCGCCAGGGACAGGACCAACTCGGCCGGCCGGCGATCGATTTCCAGATGGACCGCCTCGGCGCCGACCGCATGCGCGCCCTGACTGAGAAGAACATCAACAACAGCATGGCCGTGCTGCTCGACGACGAGATCTACACCGCCCCCAACATCAACGGTGCCATCGGCGGTTCCGGGCAGATCATGGGCGACTTCTCCCCGGCCGAGCTCCAGTACATCATCCGCGTGCTCGCCTCCGGTTCGCTGCAGGCCAAGCTCTCCTCCGAGCCCATCAGCGCCAGCACCATCGCCCCCGAGCTCGGCGCCGACAACCTGCGCCGGGGCCTGGTCGCCGGCGCTGTCGCCTTCGTCGCCTGCTCGGCGTTCATGGTTGTGTACTACTTCTCGTGCGGCCTCGTCTCGGTCCTGGCGCTGCTGCTCAACGCCCTGTTCGTCGTTGGCGCGATGGCCATCCAGAACGCCGCCTTCAGCCTCCCCGGTATCGCCGGTGTCGTCCTCACCTTCGGCATGGCCGTCGACGCCAACGTGCTGATCTACGAACGAATGCGCGAGGAGCTGCAGAAGGGCCTCGACCTCAAGACCGCCGTTCGCCTGGGCTACGAGAAGGCCCTCGCCAGCATCGTTGACGGGAACCTCACCACGCTCATCCCCTGCATCGTCCTGGGGTTTACCGGCACGCAGGAGATCAAGGGATTCGCCATCACGTTGGGCATCGGCAACGTGATGATCCTCTTCACTCAGCTCTTCGTCACCCGCCTCCTTTTCGCATGGCTCGTCGAGTACACCGGCGTGTGGAAAAGGGCCTCGATGCTCCCCATCGCCGTCCCGGCCATCCACCGGATGTGGCACACGGCCATCGATTGGATGCGCCTCCGCTACGTCTTCATGTCCGTCTCACTGGTCCTCACCGGCGCTTCGGTCGTTTTCATGTTTTACCAGGGCTCGGACATGCTCGACAACGAGTTCCTCGGCGGCACCAAGGTCACCCTCCAGCTCAAGGAGACCGCCCCGGGGAAACGCATCACTATGACGCGAGCCGATGTCGAGAAGACCCTCAAGACCGCCGCCGAGGCCTCCGACGACCCGGTCCTGAAGAACCTGCAGACCTCCGTCATCCTCGTCGTCAACCCCGAGGCCGACGGTGTGACCTCCTCGGTCTTCGCGATCAAGACCGTTCTCACCGACGCGAAGGCCGTCCAGGCCGCTTTGATCCATGCCTTCGCGAACGTCGTCGACGCCCAGCCCCGCCTCTCCTTCGACCGCGCGAGCGTCGAGGACCCCAAGGCCGCCCCCGTCTACCCGATCCTCGACCCCGTCCTTGGCAAGAACGTCGACCGCCCCGACGTCGTCAACGACGTGCGGGATTTCATCGGTGGCGCGGCCATCGTGCTGGACAACATCAACCCCCCGGTGCCCCTAGCCTCGATCCCGGTGCGCCTCGCCCAGCTCCGTTCCCAGACCGACTTCCAGGACATCGCCGCGCGCGACCAGCACGTCGTGCGACTGGCCGGGACCGAGAGCGCCGTGACCTCCGCCGTCATCCTCGTCAAGGACCCGGCGGTCTCGTTCCAGGACAACCAGCAGCAATGGGAATCCTCGGTGCAGGCCCGGGAATGGAAGCTCGCCACCTCGGCCCTGACGCAGATCACCACGCTCGCCAGCGTCGAGTCCTTCAGCGCGCAGATCGCCCAGACGTTCAGGGCCCAGGCCATCCTCGCCGTCGTGCTCAGCACCGTGCTGGTCGTCATCTACGTCTGGGTCCGCTTCGGCTCGATCCGCTACTCCGGCGCCGCCATCATCACGACCCTCCACGACTGCCTCGTCGCCGTCGGCGCCATCGCCTTCGCCGAGATCCTCTTCGACAACGCGCCGGGGGTGGCCACGACGCTGGGGATCATGCCCTTCAAGGTCGATCTCAACCTCGTGGCGGCCGTGCTGACCATCCTCGGCTATTCGCTCAACGACACCATCATCGTCATGGACCGCATCCGCGAGAACAAGGGCAAGCTCCCCAACGCCACGCGCTCCATTATCAACGGCTCCATCAACATGACCATCAGCCGTACCGTCATCACCTCCAGCACCACCGGCCTGGCCGCGCTGGTGCTGTACCTGTACGGAGGCGAGGCCGTTCGCGGGTTCGCCTACGCGATGCTGGTGGGAGTCGTGGTCGGGACCTACTCCTCCATCGCCGTCGCGTCGCCCCTGGTCTGGTCCGAGGCCCACGAAACGCACCACCGCGGCGGTCCGCCGGGGGCCGGGGCCACCGTCGCCGCCCCGACCATGGCCACGGTCTGAGAACCCCCGGCGGTATTGTTCTCATGGGTCCGGCGCCATGCGTGCGTCCGGGGCTGATGAACCGGCCTGTGTGCGGCCGATGAACTCGCTGGGAAACCCCAGAATGAACGACACTCCGACCCGCGTGTTCGGCCTCATGTGCCTGCTGGTGGCGATCTGGATCGCCACGTACTGGCTCTACGAGCCCGCGGAGCCGCGGGTGACCTTTGACAAGGGTCCACGGACCGCCGCCGGGGCCACGCCTCCCAGCCCCCAGCCCTTGGCCGAACTCTCCGACGTCCGTCCCGACGATTCCCTCCGACCCGCCCCGCCCCCGGATCGCCCGCTCGGCCGCCCTCCCGCAAGCCAGCCGGCCCGGCCCCCAGCTGCCCCGCTCCCGGCGCCCAAGCCGGAGCAGCCCGCCCAGAAGCAGTTCCAGGTCGTTCCCCCCGAGTTCCGTGAGTACGTCGTCCAGTCGGGCGATGCCGGATGGGAGACAATCGCCCAGCGCGTGTACGGGGATCGCTCGCTGTGGAGAGTGGTGTCGCAGGCCAATCCGTTCGTCACACCCGACAAGCTGATCCCCGGCCGGACCAAGCTGAGGATGCCTGTCGACCCCGCCAACATCCAGGGCGTCCTCGTCGAGGCTCCGGCACCACCCGCCAAGCCTGCGCCAGGGTCCCCGCAGTCCCCCGATGAGGCGGCCGCGCCGCCCGGTGGCGACGTTGAGTACGTCATCAAGGACGAGGACACGCTCTCGGGCATCTCCAAGGCGTTCTACGGCAAGGCGGGGCTGTGGAAGAGGATCTACGACGCCAACCGCGCCGTGATCTCCGACCCCGACTCGCTCCCCCTTGGCGCCAAGATCAAGATCCCACCGCGCTGAGGCTCCCGCACAGCCGAACGCCACGTATGCTTCGCGGCGTACGTCGCACGCCGAGCGTTCTCGCGGGCACGCGAAGGGCGCAGCGACGGAGTCTTCTCTGTGGTCGATCTTGGACTCTGTGGAGAGCGTTTTCGGGCGGGTGACGCTGACGGAGGTCGCTGGTGTTGAAGGTCAAGCGGATCCTGGTCACCGGCGGCGCCGGGTTTCTCGGCTCGCATCTCTGTGACCGTCTTGTCGAGCAGGGCCACGACGTCATCTGTCTGGACAACTTCTTCACCAGCCAGAAGTCCAACGTGACGCACCTGCTGGGCCGGCCCAACTTCGAGCTCATCCGCCACGACGTGACGCATCCACTCTGGCTGGAGGTGGACGAGATCTACAACGCCGCCTGCCCGGCCGCACCGGGCCACTACCAGTTCAACCCGATCAAGACGCTCAAGACGTCCGTCATGGGGGCGATCAACGTGCTCGGGATGGCCAAGCGCTGCCGCGCCAAGGCCCTGCAGTTCTCCACCAGCGAGGTGTACGGCGACCCGGAGGTCCACCCCCAGCCCGAGAGCTACAAGGGGTCGGTGAACCCCATCGGCCCGCGCGCCTGCTACGACGAAGGGAAGCGCGCCGCCGAAACGCTCTTCTTCGACTACCACCGCTCCAACCGCGTGAACATCCGCGTGGTCCGGATCTTCAATACCTACGGGCCCCGCATGCACCCCTTCGACGGTCGCGTGGTCTCGAACTTCATCCGGCAGGCGCTCCGGAACGAGGACATCACCCTCTTCGGGAGCGGCCAGCAGACCCGCTCGTTCTGCTACGTCGACGACCTGATCGAGGGATTTGTCCGGATGATGGCGACCGGCGATGGGGTC
>JBGPJM010000133.1:0-13585 GCA_041485385.1 Phycisphaerae bacterium
GAAGGATTTTCAATTCATCCCGGCCGGATCCAACCGCGTGAACCTCCCATCCTACACATTGGTGAATCTCGGAGCGGATTACCGCATCAGTGAGACATGGCAGTTCTACGGGCGCGTGGAAAACTTGCTCGACAAGAAATCCGAGGAAGTCTTCAGTTTTCGCGGGGTGGGTCGCGCCTTCTACGCGGGCATACGTGCACAATTCCAATGAGCAAGACACCATCGGTGGAGTCGCCGCTGGCACATTTGTCGACTATCTTGCTCAGGCCGGGAAACGATCACAGCGAGGTGGAGAGTTTCATGAAGCTCGATCGAATCTATACCCGTGGCGGCGATGCCGGACTCACCTCGCTCGGAGACGGGACCCGCATTCCAAAATTCCACAAGCGGATAGCCGCGATGGGCGGCCTGGACGAAGCCAATGCCGCGATCGGCCTGGCATTGCTCCATATCGAGGACGCGGCGATTCGGGATTTGCTCAGCGTCGTCCAGAACGATCTCTTCGATGTGGGCGCCGATCTGTGCTGCCCCATCGCCCCCTCCAAACCGGGCGGCAAGCCCGACAAGAGACTCCGCGTTTCCCCCTCGCAGACCGCCCGCCTCGAGGCCGCCATCGACGAGCACAACAACCGTCTCACGCCCCTCAACAGCTTCGTCCTTCCGGGCGGCACCCCCCTGGCCGCGGCCCTGCACATGGCCCGCACGGTCACGCGCCGGGCGGAGCGGGCGACGGTCCTGCTGGCCGCGAGGGAGGGGGCGGGTGCGACCAACCCCGAGGTGGTCCGGTATCTCAACCGTCTGAGCGACCTGCTCTTCGTGCTGGCGCGCGTCGCCAACAACGACGGCGCCGCGGATGTTCTCTGGACCCCCGGCGCCAATCGCTGACCACGTCCCCCCGCCGCAGGGCCGATCTCCATTGTGAACACGCCCCTGGGTGCGGTACACTGTGATGGAAGCGGTCCGTTCGGTCCGCACCCTCGAATCGACAGGATGACGCCAAGACGCGCCACCACGTTCGCGCCCACGCAGATCGCTCTGCGAGCGTCGAGAGCCGAGAGTGGGGGGCCGAAACACGGACCCCTCTGCCCCTTGCCACTTCGCCCCTTCCCCCCATGACCTCCACCTTCACCTACACAGCCGACTTCCGCGAGGAGTTCGCGGCCGAGACCGCCTCGCTGCTGCGACGCCGCTTCATCCTCTTTGCCGTGGCCAATCTCGCCCTGTTCGTCCTCACCTACTTCTGTCTCCCGCTCTTCTCCACGCTCCTGGTCGTCTTCAGCGAGCGCCCCGGAGAGAAGCTCAACGATCAACTGGAGACGGTCCTCGCGGCGTACTTCACCAACCGCGGCGGGCTCACCGCGATCATCCTGCTCACGATCGCCCAGTGCGCGATCGTGCTGGCCAGCGTCTCCTCGGTGCGCCGGCGGAACCTCGGCCCGGCCGACCTGGCGCAGATCAGCCAGTGGGTCTTCTTCTGCATGGGCGCGGTGTCGGTGGCGTCGTCCATCTTCGTTCACTCCGTCGGCTTCCCATGGCTCCTGGCGGCCTCGCACCTGCTGGCGTCGCTCATGCTGCCGTGGGATCCGCGCCAGGCGATACGCCCCATGGTGCCGCTGCTCATCCTCAACGCGGCCACGATCCTCGCCTTCACGGGCTGGCCCGTCTCCGTGCGGTTCATCATGCTGACGGTCTCGGCGCTCTCCGCGGTCCCGGGGAGCGCGGCGTGCATCCTGCGGCACTCCCGGCGCACCGAGCGATTCAAGCTACGATTCCTGCAGAACCGCTACGGCCAGATCCGGCGCGAGCTGACCGATGCGCGCCGCATCCACGAATCTCTCTTCCCCAAGCCGCACAACCGCGGGCCCGTGCGCTTCGACTACCGCTACGAGCCCATGCGCCAGATCGGCGGCGATTACCTGTACGCCAAGTTCTCCCCCGTGCAACCCGGCGCCGCCCAGGCGCTCAACGCCCTGCTCATCGACGTGACCGGGCACGGCATCGCCGCGGCCCTCACCGTCAACCGGCTCTACGGCGAGGTCGAGCGCGTCTTCGCCGAGGACCCACACGCCTCCCCGGGCGACGTGCTGCGGGCGCTCAACCGCTACGTGCACCTCACGCTGGCGAACCACTCCATCTACGCCACCGCCCTCTGCCTGCGGATCGACCCCACGCTGGGCAAGCTCGAGTACGCCAGCGGCGGGCACCCGCCGGCGTTCCTGCGCGCTGTGGACGGGACCATCGACCAGCTCCCCTCGACCTCGTTCGTCCTGGGCGCCGTGGGCAACGATCTCTTCGACCCCGGCCAGGAAATGCGCCGCTTCGGACCGGGCGACACGCTGGTCGCCTACACCGACGGCGCGATCGAAGCCCGCAACGAGAACGGGCGGATGCTCGGCGTCGCCGGCCTGGAGCGCATCCTCGCCAGCGCCCCGCCCGCCTTCGACGGCGGCTGGGCCTCGGTCATCGTCTCGGCCGTCGAGGCCCACCGCCTCGGCCCGGCCACGGACGACACGCTCGTGGTGGAGATCGTGCGGATGCTCGGGCTCGACACCGACTCGGTCAAAACAGGCCGCGCACGCACGCGCGGCGAGGCCCCGGCGACAGTATGACCACCTTCGCGCGCCCGACCGACCAGATGCGTCTACCGAGGTCACAGCGCGTCCACCGAGGTCACAGAGGTTGCTCAGAGAACACAGAGGGAACCAGGAGAGAAGGAGGAGGGAATCCGAACACTCCTCCAATCTCTGTGCCCTCTGTGATACCTCTGAGACCTCTGTGGACGCATTTGGGAGGCGCAGTATCGTCGCGGGACGCAGAGATTTCGGAGGTCAGTCGTACAGAGAAAGGATCGTGACACCAACTCCCCTTCGAGCTCTCTGCTCCTCGCGTTGAAACCCCTCTCCTCCCTCCGTGACCTCTGTGGAACCTCTGTGATCTCCGTGGAACGGTCTTGGGCACCACGCAAGAGACAGGGGCCTCATGACCGCAATTGACGTGCGCCCGCCCCCCCCAACAATGCCCCGATGCCCGAACCCAAGACCATCCCCGTCGCCATCCTCGGCCCCACCGGCTACACAGGCCTCGAGCTCATCGAGCTGCTGGGAGGGGGGCGCCACCCCTCGATGCGCATCGCCTACCTCGCCTCCGCCCGCACCCCCGCCCCGCGGATCGACGTCGAGTTCCCCCGCCTCCTCGGCCGCATGAACGGCGCCCCGCCCGAGTGCGGCCCCATCGACCACGACAGGATCGCCCAGGCTTGCCGCCTCGCCTTCCTCTGCCTCCCCCACGAGGCCGCGATGGAGCACACCCCGGCCCTGCTCAAGCGTGGCCTCAAGGTCGTCGACCTCTCCGCCGCCTACCGCATCAAGGACCCCGCCGTCTACGAGAAGGCCTACGGCCACCCGCACACCGACCCCGCCGGCCTCGAGCGCGCCGTCTACGGACTCACCGAGTTCAACCGCGACCGCGTCCGCTCCGCCGACCTGGTCGCCAACCCCGGCTGCTACCCCACCGCCGCGGCCATCGGCCTCATCCCCCTCCTCCGCGCCGGCCTCATCAAGCCCGACACCATCGTCATCAACGCCGCCTCCGGCGTCAGCGGCGCCGGGCGCCAGCCCAAGCCCAACCTGCACTTCCCGGAGGCCAACGAGAACTTCAACGCCTACGGCATCGGCACCCACCGCCACCAGCCCGAGATCGCCCAGTCGCTCCGCACGTTCGGGCAGGCGAAGACCACAACGGGGGGGCGCGAGCCCCTCTTCGTCCCGCACCTCCTCCCCATCGAGCGCGGCATCCTCGAAACGATCTACGCCGAGCCCTCCTCGCCGTCCGTGGACACCGCCGCGCTGCAGGCCGCGTTCACGAGCGCGTACGCGCATGAACCGTTCGTGGTCGTCCGCGACGACGCCCCCACGCTCCGCGACGTCCAGCGCACCAACGCCGTGCACGTCAACGCCCGCGTCGTCCACGGCCGCGTCGTCGTCGTCGCCGCCGAGGACAATCTCATCAAGGGCGCCTCCGGCCAGGCGGTGCAGAACGCGAATCTGATGATGGGACTCGAGGAAACAGCGGGCCTGGTCTGACGAGGACGCCGTGCGCAACGCCTGGCTTGCAGAGCAACACGGCCCGTCGTGCGCGTACCCGCTTCACGACAGCGCTATCGACGACACGCATCCCCGTCGCCCCGTCGCCCCTCACCTCCCCTTCGCCACACCCCCATTACCACCGTATCCACGCCGCCCCGGGCGCCGGAATCACGACAATGAAGGCCTCGCACCACCCCTGAGGATGGCTCCCCCCAAGGAACGGGGTGCGCCGTCGGTCCTCCGGTCGGCTGAGCAGCGACGAGAGTCCCTCCTTCGTGCGGCTGTAGCGGACGCGGTTACGGGCAGCCCGCGAAGAAGCAGTTCAGAAAATCGAAGAAATCCTGCGAGGTGATCGCTCCGTCATAGTTGAAATCGCATGGGCATACCACCGCAAGCGACGCCGGGTCGCTCGCGAGAGTCCCGCACGCTGTCTCGACGACCACGTCGTAGGAAGCAGCGTCGTCGGCCAGCAAAGGCGAGATCGTGAGTACGGGCGTCGCGGTGCCCGAGACCCGACCGTCGTCGTCAAGGGGCACTGCGTTCCGACGCCACTGGTATCTCGCCCCCGCAAGGAACGAACCGATCACAAAGAACGTGGCACTTCGACCCTGAATCACCGTCTGATTCGCCGGCTGATAGTCGATGGCGGCACCTCCCGTGATGAGCTCCCAGGTGTCACTCAGGAACGGTCCGTCGTCCAACGTGCCACCGGTGCCACCAAACACGACATCGGTGCCGCACTGCGGGTTGTTCGCCATCGCGTGCCACCCTCGCGGGGTAGGGCCGCTGCTCGGCAGCGGCTGCCAGGAACTCCCATCCCAGAGCCAGGTATCGCTGACTCGGACGCTCCGGCTCTCGTCCAGCCCGCCGAACAGCACAACGCGATGCCGGATTCCGTCATAGGCCATTCCAGCACCCCGCCGGGGCGACGGCCCGCACGTCGCCACGCGCGTCCATCCGCCGCCGTCCCATCTCCAGGTGTCGCCTGAGCCGTCGGTCCCATCGTCGCCGCCGAAGAGCAGGACAGACATGTGATCCGGATCGTAGGTCATTGAGTGAAAATCTCTTGCGGTCGGCGCGCACTCGGGACACGTGGGGACCTGGCTCCAGCTGCTGCCGTCCCATGTCCACGTGTCACCCCTGAACTGCTGCGTGGCGTGATCGAAACCGCCGAAAAGGACCACCTTGTGTCCGTCGAACGCCATCGCAGCCCCTGAGCGCGGCGAAGGGCCGCAATCCGAGCAGATCCGTGTCCAGGTTGTGCCATCCAGTTCCCAGGTATCTCCAAGGTCTCCCTGCCCCACTCGTTCGCCCCCGAACACCACGATTCGACGCCGCTCGGCGTCGTAGGCACATGCGTGATACCCTCGCGCCGGGCCCCCGGTTCCGATCTGGGACCAAATCCTCGTCTGGCAATCCCATTCCCACGTGTCGTCCAGAGAGGTGCCGTCGTAGCCGCCGAACAGCACCAGACGCCCGTGCTCAGCGTCGAATACGAGCGACGCGCCCTCCCGGTAACTCGGCCCGGAGCTTGTCGCGCGAGTCCAGAGTCCGCAGTCCTGGGCGGAGGCCGCAGGATTCAGCACCATTGCGATGAGGCTGCCACAGACCGCGGATCCGACAGTGATCGTTCTGATCGGTTGCATCGACCACCTCCTTGGCGAGTCCATACGCAGCGGGTCGAAGCGCATAGACGGACGCGCGCGGAAACGACGTGAATAGCCCAAAGCCGGAGCCGGTGACCGCCGTGCCTCGGACTCGCGCGAACAAACCAATAGCCATGAGTAGTGCATGTGGGCCCGGCCGCTCCCTCGGCACTGGCTCGCGATCGAGGGCGCTCGTACCGTTCGCCGCCTAGCGGTGCTCGTCCCGAATCGCTGGCAACGGCGGCGCCTCACGAAGCTCGAACTCGCCCGGCCCGAGCCGGCGAGGGTCCTCCGGGTACCAATCGCCCGGACTCTCCGAACCAGGTTCCAGTCGTCCAGCCGCATCGATCAGAAACGAAACCTCCGCCCTGCCGTTGACCGTGGTGAGTGTGAGCATCACGTGTCCCGACCGGAGGTCACGCCGGTGCGGGGCCGCCAGCTTGAACTCGAAGTCGTCGGCGGCTCGGATCGGAGCAATCCAGCGGTACCAGCCGGGTGTGGCCTGCCCTTGCTGCAGAACATCCTTCCCAGTCGTCCACCCATCGAGCCTGCCGCGGACCGGCCGCACCGCGAACAGCACCTTCGGGTTGTGGTTCTGATGCGGAACGTACCCCAGCTCGGCGAGCGAGTACTCGGCGCTGTCTCCCACGCAGACAATCAGCCCCAGCCCGCTCATCCAATAGATGGACTCGATGCCCCCGTCGTGCCAGGCCTCGAAGAGCGGCTGCCCGCCTTGGAGGCTGTACACGCGCAGGCAGCGGGCCGACCGTGTATCCGCATGGACGGTGACGATCTCCGGCCCGGGCAGGTCGGGGAACACGTCCGCTACGGTCACGACGCTGACTTCGAACGAATCCTGCTCCCAGCGGTCGGGCAGCGGCCGCTGGATGTCCGGGGCGCTGCTCGGGGTCGTCCAGAGCGGTGAGCGCAGGTCGCGAAGGTCCCACACGCAGAGTTGGTCGTCGGTCGCAGGGTCCGGCGGATCGTTCCTCACGACCGTCAACAGCACGGGTCCCCCGCCGAGTTCGGGCGGGCGCTCGACGATCCTGGCGCACCGAATTCGGGCGCCCGGAGCGGCATGCCACGCCTTGATCACCCGTCCGGAGGCCGACATCACCGTGGCTGTCAGTCCGTCCTCGCTGAGGGTGACCTGAGCCGGCCGGGAGTTCAACCACCATGTCGTCACGAATGAGGCCGAGATGACCGCCACTGCGATCGTGACACAGGCCGCAGTCGTCGCCGCCACGGGTCGCCCGGCCAGCCACCGCAGCGAACGATCCCAGCCCGAAGCGTTCGCCGCCTCCACCGCCCGACCCTCCAGCCACCGGCGCAGATCCGCGCCGAACTCGGCCGCCGAGGCGTACCTCTGCCCCGGCTCACGGGCCAACGCCTTGCCGAGCACGGCCGACAAGGGGCGCGGCAAGGTCGGCGCGAGCGTGCGTGCGTCGCGGGCGGGCTCCTGCGCTACACGCCGGATCGCTTCGTGGATCGTCGCCTGCATGTCGTGCGGCGTGTGCCCGGTGAGAACCAGGAACGCGGTCGCGCCGAGAGAGTAGACATCGGAGCGGGTGGAAATGGCCGCGCGGTCACCCCGGGCCTGTTCCGGGGACATGAACGCGGGCGTCCCGATGGGCTGGCCGTCGGAAGTAAGCGTTTCCAACGGTGAATCGGCCAGAAGGGACGCGATGCCGAGATCGATGATGGCTGGCTGGCCCGCGGAGTCGATGAGGATGTTGCCGGGCTTGAGATCCCGGTGGACGACGCCGCGTTCGTGCAAGGCGTGAACAGCCTCGGCGACACCCACAAGGAGCTCAACGCGGGCACGGACGGACAGGGGAGGCGGGGAGGGACCCGCGCACAATGGGCCCGGTGGACCGCCTGCATCCGGAGCCTGAGCGCCCCGCTTGCAGTAGTCATCCAGCCGCAGGCCATCGATGTATTCGGTCGCGATGTAAAGGCGACCCTCGTGCGTGCCGTAGTCGATCACCCGAGGGACGGCCGGCAACCGGAGTTGCGACAGGATGGCGAGCTCGCGCCAGGCGCGCTGCACCTGCGGACCATTGACAACATGGCGTGCCAACAGTTTTACGGCGAGCATCCGGTCGGAGCCGCCTTCGCGGACAGCGCGGTACACCACTCCGCCACCCCCAGCGCCGATCTGCTCGATCAGCCGAAACTGAGGCAGAGACGGAAGCTGAGAAACGCTCTCCTCGTCGCCGTTGGGGCCATTGCTCTTGCCCGACAGCGCCGCGATCAACTCCGCGGCTGCGCCAAGTCCGATGTGGACCTCCTCGGGTGCTCGTGTTTTTTTGGGGCGCGAGGGCATCTTCAACCATCACTGGCGACTGATCGCGCGATCGGGCTCGCAACCGCACCGGCGCGTACCGATGCTGTCTTACCACGCCTGTTGTCTAGGGGTGCATACGCAGGCTCGTTGCCAACATAGAGCAGAAACGAGTCCGCTCTGACAGAATTCTCTTGTCCAGAGACCGTGTCCGCGTAGACTGGCCGTTGTATCGCGGACCATCCGAGATGAACCACGCGGACACAAGCGCAGCATTCTTGACCACCCAATGGTCGCTCGTGGGGGCCTTGCGAGATGGCGATCCCGCCGACCGGAATCGCGCGATGGGCGCCTTGTACCGCTGTTATTGGCCGCCGGTTTACGCGTTCCTCCGTCGCTCGGGTTTCAGCCAAGACCACGCCGAAGAGCTGACCGAGGACTTCTTCGCCACGGTTGTCGTGCACCGGGCTCTCTTCGCGAGGGCCGACCCCGCGCTGGGCAAGCTCCGCACATTCATCCGTCGGGCGGTCACTCGATACGCCGTGGACAGGAATCGGCGTCGGGAGGCGCGAGGCGGTAAGTCGAACGTCTCCCTCGAGAGCATCGAGCGGGAGGAGGCGCTCATCGCGCAACTGCCCGGCACCGATCCCGCCGACGTTTTCGACCGACGCTGGCAGCACGCAGTTCTCGAGGAGGCCGTTCGGCGCACGCGCCAGCAGTATCTCGACAGCGGAATGGCCGACCACTGGGCCGCGTTCGAGGCCAGGCACCTCCGCCCGGCCATTGGGCCGATCTCGCAGGTGTCCCACGCGGCGCTGGCGATAACACTGGGAAGGAAGTGCGCCGCCGACGTAGGCTCGATGGTGCAGCAGGTCCGCCGGCACATCGACGCCCGCCTGCGCGAGGTTGTGGCGGAGACCGTGACAGATGCTGATCAGGTCGAGGAAGAGGTGAAACGGCTGAAGATCGGGGACGTGGGCTCCGGTTGAACGTTCGCGGTCCCCCACCCGCAGACGACGGGTCGAGCCCGATCTCGGTGAGGTACGCCGAGAACTATTCGCCCGCTGCGCGTTAATCCTTCACCCCCTGCACCCCCCCCGGCGTCGTGTACTTCTCCAGCGCCGTCTCCATCTCCACCCCGTTGATGTTCGCCAGCGTCATCAGCCACGCCAGCACATCCGCGAACTCCTCCTCCAGGTTCTTGCGCTGTTCCGCCGTAGGGGGCGGTGACTTCCCCGGCGCGTTGTCCTGCAGCGCCGTCGCCAGCTCGCCCACTTCCTCGATGAGCCACATGAACGTCCCCGGCGTCCCCCTCGCGGCGTCGGTCCGGTAGTACCGATCCCGAATGAGCCGCTGGAACGCCCCGACGGTGATGCCCGACGATCCCGAAGTCCGGTCAGGAGTAGCCATGCACGGACGGTATCACCCCCGACCGCACCGCCCCCTCCGCCCGAGGTGCCGCGTCGAGGTTAGGCGCTACTATACATGCGGAGGGGCCGAAACGGCCGCCGTGTGACCTCGGGCCGCTGCCCCGACACCGCCGAACGGTCGATACACCCAACCGCCATGCCGTCCACCCCGTTCCACACCGACGCCCGCCATGCCCACGTCGCCCACGACTCGCCGGCGCACGTGCCCGGGCGGCCAGCGACCCGACGTGGCGGCGGCTTCCTCGATTGCGTCTCTGAGTCCATTCTCTCCCTCCGCATCCTCCGCATTGAACTCCCTTCTCTGCCCCCTCTGTGCTGCCTCTGTGTTCTCTGTGGACTGTTCTCCACGGGCTGCGCCTTCCAGGACCACCGCAAGGCCCTCGAACGCATGCACGCCGCCGGCGACTACCCGGCCGCCGCCAGGGACCTCGACGACCCCTCCACCCGCGGCCTCTACGGCGACAAGAACCAGCTCCTCTGGAATCTCGACCGCGGCTCGGTCGCCCTGGCCCTCAAGGACGACCAGCAGTGCATCGGCCTCCTCGAGCAGGCCGAGGAATACGCCGACGCCCACCGCAAGATCACGGCTGGCCAGGAAGCCTCGCGCTGGCTCCTCGACGACACCGCCGTCCCCTACATCGCCGAGCCCTACGAGGACATCTACATCAACGTCCTCAAGCTCCTGGCCCAGCTTGAGCAGGGCAAGATCGAGGGCGGTGCCACCGTCGAGGCCCGGCGCCTGGCGAACAAGGCCAACGAGCTCCGCGACAAGTACCTCGAATACCGCGACGCCATCTCCAAGAAGGGCGGCGAGAGTGGGGGGGGGTTCGACCGCGCCGCGTCGGAGATGCCGCCCGATCTCGTCTCCATCAACGAGGCCGGCAACTTCCTCGAATCCCCCCTGGGCACCTACCTCACCGCCATCACCTTCATGAAAGCCGGCGATCCGCAGAACCAGGGCGTCGCCGGACGCCGCCTGCTCGATTCAATCCGCCTCCAGCACGCCCTGATCGGGCCCGTCCGCGAAGACGACTTCCAGGGACTTGGCGAGCGAGCCCCGGAATCCGCCAGTGTCCTCATCGTCGCCCTCTCCGGCCGCTGCCCGACCAAGGAAGCCCAGCGCATCGGCCCCATCCCCGCCTTCGACTGGCCCGTGTACTTCGAGCTCCCCGTCCTCGTCGGCGGCTCCCGCGAGGTCGGCTCGGTGCGGGTGCTCGTCTCGCAGGCCTCCCCGGGCGATGTCAGTGCCGAGCCGCCGCAGGAAGAGGGCAACGACAATCGCCGCGGCCCGGAAGGCGGCGAGCCCGTCGGGGGGAGCGGAGGGGGCAAGTCGTATCCCTTGGCGCTCGTCGAGGACCTCGGCCTTGTCTCGAACGAGAACCACCGGCGCGAGCTCCCCAACATCTACGCCCGCACCCTTCTCCGTTCCTCCCTCAAGGCCGGCGCCTCCTTCGCCATCACCCAATCCATCCGGCATCAGTCCCACAGCCGCAACCAGCAGGCCGCGGCCATCGGTGCCGTCCTCATCGGCCTCGCGGCCGTCACCGCCACCGAGCGCGCCGACCTCCGCTGCTGGGTCTTCCTCCCCGGCCAGGCCCACGTCGGCCTGCTGGACCTGCCGCCCGGCAAGCACAGAATCAGGGTGGAGTATTGCTCACATTCCGGCGGCGTCGTGTACTCGAGCCCCTGGCGCAACGTCAGCGTCCCCGCCGTGTCGCCAGCCACCCACCTCACCACCATCGTCGACCACTACTGGCGCTAGCCATGCTCACTCTTGTCTTCACGCATTCCCCGCCTTTCTCCGTGTCCTCTGTGCGACCTCTGTGACCTCTTTGGACGCATTTGGGACGCGCCCGCGAACACCCACCGCGACCATCCACCCAGGAGCCCGTCATGAATGCCACCCGTTTCGCCGCCATCACCGTCCTCTCCGCCGCTCCGTTCGTCCTCATGGGCTGCAACGGCGGCAGCCAGACCGTCACCCGCGTCCCCCCCAACGTCGTCACCGACGTCGGCTGGCGCTTCAACGACGACGACGCCCGCATGACCTACCAGGCCATGGTCGACGATGCCCTCTTCCGCAACTGGATCAACCGCTGGCAGGAGCAGAACAGCGGCAAGAAGCCCGTCGTCATCGTCGGCCCCATCGAGAACAAGACCGACGACTACATCGACACCGAGAACTTCACCACCGAGTGGGAGCGCGAGCTGCTCAACTCCGACCGCGTCCGGTTCGTCGCCATGAAGGACCAGCGCGGCGCCGTCCGCGACGAGCGCCAGCAGGGCCAGGAGTGGAACACCCCCGAGACCCGCAAGCAGATGCGCGCCGAACTCGGCTCCGACATCATGCTCATCGGCCGCATCACCGCCGTGAAGCAGCGCTCCGGCGACGA
Source organism: Phycisphaerae bacterium (assembly GCA_041485385.1). Lineage (GTDB taxonomy): Bacteria > Planctomycetota > Phycisphaerae > Phycisphaerales > UBA1924 > JBGPJM01. The sequence goes on from JBGPJM010000133.1 coordinate 11,839, forward strand.
CCGCACCATGGTCGCCGCCTACAAGGTCACCCTGGAGCTGATCAACCTGGAGTCCAACGAGAAGCTCTGGATCGGCTCCCACGACATCAAGAAGATCGTGCGGCGCTGAGCGCGCCGCCGCCATCGCCGTCGACCCCGAGCACGAGCACGAGCCGCAATCGGCCCGTGCTTTTTTCTCGCGCTTACGCCCTTGACATATCCCTTCCAATATGCTAACTTCTACCTTCATGCTCTTCTTCGTCGTCACCCCCTTCCGCCCCCTGCCTAAGGCCGCCAACTCGCCCCCTAAGACCGCCAACACCGCCAAGCTAAGACCGCCAACTTGAACCCCTCTGGCGCCAGCGCCAGCCCTAAGGCCGCCAAGAAACGCCTAAGACCGCCAACATCCTGGGAAATCCGGAGAGTCCCGGACCCCCGCGTCGGCGTCCCCGCTTGCTTCGTCCGCCCCCACCGCTAGACTTCCCGCTCTCCAAAAACGGACCCGAACCACGATCCGCAGCGCACCCCTATGCCGACCATCAATCAGCTCATCCGCAACCCGCGCCGCTCCCCCAAGACCAAGTCCAAGGTCCGCGACCTTGATGCCTGCCCGCAGAAGCGCGGCGTGTGCCTCATCGTCCGCACCACCACGCCCAAGAAGCCCAACTCGGCCCTCCGCAAGATCGCCCGCGTGCGCCTCTCCAACGGCAAGGAAGTCACCGCCTACATCCCCGGCGAGGGACACAACCTCCAGGAACACTCCATCGTCCTCATCCGCGGCGGGCGCGTCCGCGACCTCCCCGGCGTGCGCTACCACATCATCCGCGGATCGCTCGACTGCCTCGGCGTCGAGAAGCGCAAGCAGGGCCGTTCGAAGTACGGCGCCAAGAAGGGCAAGTAAGAGTCCCAATCACCACAGGCAAGTAATCGACCCATCCCTGGCGGGAATGGGTCGGTGAACGACGGGGCCGAAAGGCCCGCCGAGCCCCCCAGGAGTCCACATGGCCGGTCGCATCACCAAGTCCGAGCAGCAGCTCCGCCCCGATCCGCGTTTCAAGGACATGGTCCTCTCCAAGTTCATCAACTGCGTCATGAGCGACGGCCAGAAGGCCACCGCCCAGCGCGTGCTCTACGACGCCATGGCCCTCATCCAGGAGCGCCTCGGCAAGGAGACCGACCCCGACGCCCCCAAGGAAGCCCTCGACGTCTTCCACCGCGCCATCAGCAACGTCAAGCCCTTCGTCGAGGTCCGCTCCAAGCGTGTCGGCGGCGCCAACTACCAGGTCCCCATCCCCGTCAGCAGCCGGCGCCAGCAGTCCCTCGCCTTCCGCTGGATCATCGACGCCGCCCGCTCCGAGAAGGGCCGCCCCATGCACCGCAAGCTCGCCGAAGAGCTCTACTCCGCCGCCCGCGGCGAGGGCAAGGCGATGCAGACCCGCGACCAGACCCACCGCATGGCCGAGGCGAACCGTGCCTTCGCCCACTACGCCCGGTAAGTCCCATCCTTTCTTAAGACTCCCAGGAAGCCGCGCCCCGTCTCGGCTTCCTTCGTTCCCGGACCCGGCGAACCCGGCGGGGGCGATGTCGTACTGATTGACCAGTCGCATGCGCACAAGAGTTCCACGCCGGGTCGGTCTCGCGCTCGGCGCGTGGGCGATCCTCACCGCCGCGAGCACCGCCGCGCACCGCCTCGCCTGGAACCCGTCGTTGACCAACGCGGTCGGCGAGCGCGCCGAATGGCTCATCAAGGGAGCCGACAACATCTTCC
>JBGPJM010000134.1:0-13439 GCA_041485385.1 Phycisphaerae bacterium
CACCGACGTCTTCACCGGCATCCCCTGCGGCTCGCGGTACCGCGCCACGCTCACCATCACGCCCTGCTGCGTCGGGCCGACTCAACCCGGCGACATCATCGAGGGCGAGCCGCTCTGCGCCGACGGGTCCGTCGACAGCTTCAACGGCGGGTGCTACTCGACGCCCAACGCCTTCGGCACGATCGATTGCGGCCGGACGGTCGCCGGGACCTATGGCACGTTCCTCAGCCCGGGCGGTGCCAGCTTCCGCGACACCGACTGGTACCATTTCACCATCTCCGAGCCGTCCAACGTCACCTGGACCGCCGTCGGCGAGGCGCGCACCCGCGTGTTCATCCTGCAGGGCACGTGCCCGGCGTCGTCGCTGGCCACCATCGCCGCCGATGCGTGCACACCGGCGACAGTGACGATCCCCAACCTCGCCGCGGGCACCTACTCCGCCTGGGTCGGCACCGACGCCAACACCGGCGTCCCGTGCGGCTCGCGCTACCGCGCCACGCTCACCATCGATCCGTGCTGCCCGGTCGGACGCCAGCCCGGAGATCTCGTGGAGGGCGAAGCCGTCTGCGCGAATGGATCCGTCGACACCTTCAACGGCGGGTGCAACTCGGCGCCCAACATCTTCGGGGCGATCGATTGCGGCCAGACTGTCTCCGGGACCTACGGCACGTTCCTCAGCGCGGGCGGCGCCAACTTCCGCGACACCGACTGGTATCACTTCACGCTCGCACGACCCGCGCGCGTCATATGGACAGCCATCGGCGAGGCGCGCACCCGCGTGTTCATCCTGGAGGGCACATGCCCGGCCGTGTCGCTCGGGACGACAGCGGCCGACGCGTGCCTCCCGGCCACGATTGCGCTCAGCCTCGCCGCCGGCACGTACTCCGCGTTCGTCGCCACGGATGCCTTCTCCGGCGTCGCGTGCGGATCGCGCTACCGCGCCACACTCTCCACCGACCCGTGCGGCTGCGCCGCCGACTTCAACGCAGACGGAGCCGTCAACTCGCAGGACTTCTTCGACTTCCTCACGGCCTTCTTCGCCGGCAGCCCCGGCGCCGACTTCAATCGCGACGGCGTCGTGAACTCCCAGGACTTCTTCGACTTCCTCACCGCCTTCTTCGCCGGATGCTGACGCCAAATCGCCGTGGTACACGGGCCGGTCCCCTCCCTTGGCCGATGGACCGCCCGGCCGCGTGTGCCCGGCTTCAGGAATACGAGAAGGGGAAGGCCCGGACAACTTACGGGCCTTCCCTCTCGGCCGTCCCTGCCGAGTCATTGCGCACGGCGGGCGGCCCGGGCCGCCACTGCCTCGGGTCGTGCCGTCGACCCGTCCGCGGGCCGATGCCTCGGGGACAGGCCGGCAGCGACGGGCCCCTGTCGCCGGGCGTGGAGAGCATCGACCTCGTAAAGCCACGGTTCGCGCACGCTCGCCTTAGACTTCTCCGCATGCCCGCTGGGCGCACCCACACGAAGCGACTCCTTGCGGCGGCACGTTTCCTTGGTGCAGGGCTGGCGACCACGCTCGGCGTGGCGGTGGGAGGATCGTTTGCGTTCAGCCATGAACAGATGGCATTCTGGTACGCGCGCGGTCACGGCGCGACGCGCTTGGGGACCCGGTTCTGGTTGTCCACGCGCTATGCCATGACGCGCGCCGAGGTGAGTGTGGCCCGTCCGATCGTCGCGAGGGCGTCGTCCGATGGCGAGAGGCCCACGCATGGAAGTTCGAGCCGGGGTCGGCCATCATGGTGGGCATCCCGGAGTGGACGCCCCGCATCTGGTCCTTCTACGAGGCCGGCTGGCCCTGTGCGGCCACCCGCGGCTGGTCGATCACGAACCTGCCTTCTACAGACCGAAGCACCGAACACCGTTATGGAGTGGTCCTGCTCCCGCTTCGCCCGAGCAATGCCGCGGGCGAGCGCCCGCTCATCGATCTCCCCCTCCTCCCCTACTGGCCGGGCCTGCTGGCCGACACCGCCCTGTACGCCGGTGCCTGGTGGGTCCTGCTGGCGATGCCGCGTGCCATACGGCGCGCTCGCCGCCGCCGTCGCGGCCGCTGCCCGCTTTGCGGGTACGACCTGGGCGGCGTGCAGGCCGGTGCGCCGTGTCCGGAGTGCGGGGCGGCGGACCCCCGTGCTCCTCATTCCGGCGCGGTCGCGGGAAACAGGCCGAGTAACACCGCTCAGTGCAGGCACCGATGTTCACCAGCGAGCAGCGTCCTGGTCGAACCGAAGGATGTCGGTGGAACCGGCGTCGCTCCTGCACATCGACTCTACGGGCACCCTGTGAAGAAGCAGTTCAGGAAGTCAAAGAAGTCCTGGCTGTTGGTGATGCCGTCCGCGTTGAAGTCGGCGTCCCCGATGAAGAAGTCGTTCAGGAAGTCGAAGAAGTCCTGGCTCGTGAGGTTGCCGGAGAAGTTCCAGTCGCACGGGCAGACCGGCCCGGTCGTCGGGACGATGGCCGCGGCGTCGATGGTGACAGGCGTGCCGGGCTTGAACAGGCCGATCGTCACCGCGCCGGGCGCGGCGGCGGGCGCCGCCGCCGAGTCGAAGCGGAAGTTGTAGAGCGTGCCCCAGCGGAGGGCGTTGGAGTCGGGGTTCTGATCGAAGGTCTGCGGGCTGGTCCATTGCACGGCCGCCCCCGCCTGCGCGCCGGCCCAGTCGGTGTTGTCGAACGGTTCGCCGGAGTGGTACAGAACACCGTGGAACCCGAGGCTCGCGGCGGTCTCCGAGGTCTGAAGCGGCACGGTGAACGAGCCGGCGCTGCGGTCGGAGTTGAGGTTCTGGATCGCGTACTCGTAGTGCCACACGCCGCCGCCCAGGTCGGTGGCCTTGGAGGCGACGATCAGGCGTCCGTCATCCGGGATGTCCACGTACGTGATCATCACGCCGGGGTCGGGCACGCCCGCGCCGCCGCCGTGGTCCGCCCAGGCCAGGATCGCCGGCTTGGTCCGCTGCACCGTGTCCGTCAGCGTGAGGTTGAATGTTGAGTCGACCGTGATGCGCCGGTAGGAGGCGTTGTTGTTGTCGTTCCCCGCCGCGGCGTCCTGGAACTGGATGTACTGCCCCTCGACGAAGTAGAGCGCGCCGGGGTTGGCCAGGTCGATCTCGGCAGCCTGCAGGCGCTTGTACAGCGCCCCGGAGCCGGACCCCTCGGCGTGGGGGTAGGGGAAGACGCCCGTCGCGCCGTTGATCTGCCACTTGGGCCCGAGGAAGACCTGGAGGCCGTTGGTGAAACAGTCGTAGGCATCGGAGCAGCCCGGCCCCAGCGCCGTGCCGTCGGTGGGGCGTGGGCAGGTCCCGCAGAGCGTGCCGTTGTCGGAGCCGAAGCCGTGCTTGGGCCAGGCCTGGCCGACCTGCTCGAAGCGCCCGTTGAGGAGGCGGAACATGTTGGTGGCGATCACGGGGTGCTCGTTGGTCCCGCCGTGCCAGAGGAGGTTCTGATCGCCCAGGTTGCAGGAAGTCGTCCCGATGGAGTAGGCGTGCTTGCCGTCGATGGGGGTGGGGGTGTAGTGGCAGGTGTTGGGGATGTCGCCGACGATGACGTCCGGCCCGGAGGACTGCGCGAGTGCACTTCCCCCTGCGCTGAGCGCCAAGCCGAGCGACGAGAGGAGATGCACAAGCGTGGAGCGAGAGCGCGTCATGGGAGATTCCTTTGTCGAGCAGGCACAGCCAACAAGATCGCCCCCCCCCAGGCCGATGATCGGCCCCACGCCCTCTCATAGAGTGCCCCATGACCGGTCGCTCTGCAACTCGCGGGGCTGGTTCCGCAAGAAATGGGGCCGCAGCGGCGAACTTGGGCTCGAACTCATGAAGCGCCGACCTGCGCGCCCGCCGCGGAGCTACTTCGCCGCGACCCACCCGTACTCCACGTACTCCCTCTCCACCGTCCCATCGTCGTACAGGTCCACGGCCGCGTACCCCTCGCGGCACTCGTGGTTCGCCCCCTTCCACCACGACCCGCACACCGCCCCGTTGCAGTAGAACCGCACCCCGTTGTACTCGACCCGGTCCAGCAGGTGAACGTGCCCGCTCAGGCATGCGCGCACGTTGGTGTGTTTCGCGAAGAGGCCGCGGATCTTCTTCGAGTCCAGGTGCATCATCGCCCCCGAGACGCCGAAATCGCCGGTCTTGCCGTCGGGCCCCTGCGTCAGGACGCACACCGCGAGGATCGGGATGTGCGAGACGACCAGCACGTTCATCTTCGCGTCCGTCCCGGCCAGCTCGCCGGAGAGCCACTCGAACTGCTCGTCATCGAGCTTGCCGATGTACGAGTCGTCCTTGGCGTGGATGCTGTCGAGCACCACGACCTTCCACCCGGCGCGATCGAAGCTCCGGTAGGGGCGGGTCATGCCGGTCATGTCCATCGCCCATTTCTTGCCGTATTCCGGCTCTGCTCCGGTTGTGCCGCTCTTCTTCTTGTCCCACCCCCACACGTCGTGGTTCCCGAGGCAGTGCTCCAGCGGCAGCGAGCACTCGTCCGTGAGCACCTTCTTCCACAGGTCCCACTGCGTCCTGGTCCGCGCGTGGTCCTTGGCCATGCTGTCCATCACCTGGTCGCCGCCGGTGATGATCAGCTCGGGCTTGTCCTTCATCTGCTGCACGTGGCGCAGGCACGCGCTCAATCCCTCGCCGGCGTGCAGCTCCGGCTGCACGTGGATATCCGTCAAATGCGCAAGGCGCAGCACGCGTTTTCGTGCTGCGGACGACGGCGCAACGGCGGATTGAAGAACGGCGCGAGCACTCGCGGGGAGCGAGGTGATGGCGGCGGTTGCGGCGGCGATTCCGCCGATTTTCAGCATTTCGCGCCGCGTGAACCGGTCGCTCATCGGGCACCTCCGCGCCCAGCATACCGCGCCCCTACGCTGAGCCCCATGACCTACTTCTACCTGGCGCTTGCGATCGTTTTCGAGGCCGGATGGGCGATCGCGATGAAGATTTCGCAAGGATTGACGCGCCCGTGGCCCACGGCGGCGACGATCGTGATGTACGTTTTCAGTCTTGTTTTTCTGGCTTTGGCGACGAGGAAGCTGCAGATCGGGGTGACGTACGCGGTCTGGGCCGGGGTGGGGGCGGCGATCATTGCCGGCGCGGGGATCGTGCATTTCAAGGAACCGGTGACGCCGCTGAAGCTGGTCTCGCTGGGGCTGGTGATTCTCGGTGTGATCGGCCTGAACCTCTCCGGGCACGCCGCCCCGTCCCCTCCCCCGGGACCGTGATGGGCCCATTCTGCGCGCCCAAATCGGGAATTACCCCATCGAAACGGCGCGTTTTTTGGCACGTTCGGTGGACTGACCGGCATGTTCCTGAGGTTTCAGCGCGACCGGCGGCGGGGGATGCCCGTCGCGGCGGGTTAGCGAATCCTGGCGCCGGTTTCGGGGGGGTTACGGGGCGACGGCTTCGGCCCAGCAGATGACAAACCAGAGGGCGGCGTCGGGGCGGGTGGACCAGGCGCGGAGGGAGTCGATGCCGGCCCGGACGTGCTCGTCGTCGAGGGGGCCGTGCTGGACGATCGTGGGTCGGGCGCCCTCGAGGATGCGGAGCATGTTGGTGACGAGGGGGTGGAAGTCGGCGTGCCCGGCGCAGGCGCCGAAGAAGAGGGTGGTGTTGCGGAGCGGGCGGGCGCCGGCGTCGTGGAGGAGCTGCACCAGCTTGCGGCCGATGAAGGGATCGTTGCCGAGGCGCGTGTAGGTGCGGCAGTAGGCGTCCCAGAGCGGGGCAAGGCCGGCGGGCTCGGGCCAGAGGCGGAGGAGGTCGTGGTCGTCGTCGGCGAGGACCAGTCTGCCGCCGGGACGGACGGCGCGGAGCATCTGCTTGACGACGGCGATCGGATCGGGGACGTGCTCGAGGATGAAGCGGGCGTGGGCGACGTCGAAGGAGGCGCGCTCGGCGGTGGTGAGCGGGAGGGCGAGGGCGTCGCCGGGGCGGAAATCGACGAGGCTCTCTTCGCTGGCGGCGGCGGCCTGGCGGGCGGCCTCGGCGAGCTGAGCGGGGTCTCGCTCGATGCCGACGACCTTGCCGCCGGGGGCGACGGCGCGGGCCATGGCGCGGGAGAGCTGGCCGAGGCCGCAGCCGACGTCGAGGATGCGCCGGCCGGGCGTGAGGGCAAGCTCGCGGAGGCAGAGTCCGTTGATGAGGTCGTTGAGGCGGGAGAGGCGTGCCTGCTCCTCTTCGTGGCTGCCGTGGATGTAGTGGCTGCTGGGCATGATGAGGTCCGGGCGGCGACGGATCTCAGTACGAGGGGGGCGCGGGCCGGTTCTCGTCCGCTGCCGGGGGGCTGCTCATTCGGACGAGTGCTGGGTCTGGGCTTCTGAGGGTGGGGGGAGGCGGGTGAGCATGACCTTGTCCACGCGCTGGCCGTCCATGTCGACGACTTCGAAGCGGAAGTCGCCCCATTCGAAGGTTTCGGCGGTGCGGGGGATGTGGCCGAGGTGGGTCATGACCAGGCCGCCGAGGGTGTGGTAGTCGCTGCCCTCGGTGGCGGCGGTGCCGCCGGGGAGGGCGTCGGTCTGCATGAGGTCCTGGAGCTGGTCGATGGGGAGGGAGCCGCCCAGGAGCCAGGAGGTCTCGCTGCGCTGGACGATGAGGGGCTCGGAGTCCTGGCCGGGGCGGTAGACGTCGCCGATGACGGCCTCGACGATGTCGTTGAAGGTGATGAGGCCCTCGACGGCGCCGTACTCGTCGACGACCAGGGCCATGTGGGTGCCCTTGTTCTTGAAGGTCTCCAGGAGCTTGAGGGCGTGGGTGGACTCGGGGACGAAGAGGGGAGGGCGGGCGATCTCCTCGAGGTTGAGGGTGTCGGAGATGAGGCCGTGTTTGACGATGTCCTTGACGTGGAGGATGCCGACGACGTCGTCGAGCCCGGCGCGGCAGACGGGGTACTGCGAGTGGAAGCTGGTGGCGACGGCGATGCGGACGCGCTGGGGAGGGTCGGCGACGTCGAGGAACTCGATCTCGGTGCGCGGGACCATGAGGGCCTTGACCTTGCGGTCGCCCAGGCGAAGGACGCCCTCGACCATCTCCTGCTCGGCGCGGTAGACGACGCCGGTCTCGGCGGCCTGCTCGATGATGCCCTTGATGTCCTCGGCCGTCACGTCGCGCGAGGGGGGGCGGGCGAGGCCCATGACGCCGACGATGAGGTCGGTGGAGGCGGAGAGGAACCAGACGATGGGCGCGGCCAGGCGCGACATCCAGAGCATGGGGCGGGCCATGACGGTGGCGATGGTCTCGGGGCGGCCCATGCCGATGCGCTTGGGGACGAGCTCGCCGATGACGAGGGAGACGTAGGTGATGGCGAGCACGACGACGACGAGGGAGATGGCGCCGGCGTAAGGAGCCAGGGAGGGGTGCTGCTTGAGCGATGCCTCGAGCCTGGTCGAGAGGGCGGCCTCGCCGAAGGCGCCGATGGTGATGCCGATGAGGGAGATCCAGGCCTGGACGGTGGAGAGGAAGCGGGTGGGGGACTCGGCGAGGGCGAGGGCGGCGGCGGCGCGGGGGTTGCCGCGGTCGGCGGCGGCCTGGAGGCGGGTCTTGCGGGCGGAGACCACCGCGAACTCGGACATGACGAAGACGCCGTTGGCGACGATCAGGAGGAGAAGGAACGCGATTTCCATGCGGGGCTCCTGGGGCCGGAGGGGCCGGGGGACGAGAAAAGGTAGGTCGGGCGCGACCGTGCGTGGACGGTGCGGGCGAGCTGAAGGACGTGCACCCGGGCCGGTCGGCCGATAAACTCGGGAGCGACGGTCAGACTCTCGACGGGGATCACCTATGAACGTTCATGCGCGAGCCATCATCACGGCCCTGGTATCGGCCAGCCTGCTTGCGGGCGCCTGCGAGGAGGTGGCGTCCAACGGGTCGGCCTCGACGGGGGCACCGCCGCCGGCGGATGCGGAGTATCTGGACACCGACACGACGCCGAGTGCCGTGATGCTGCATGTGGCGCGTGTGAAGCAGCCGCAGCAGGCGCAGGCCGCGGCGGATCTGAAGGGGATGTGGGTGCCGGCGACGGGGTGGACGGCGCCGGTGGAGGCGGTGAACGATCAGCGCGGCGGGACGACGCTGGGGCTGAAGTTCTCCACCAGCGCGATCATCGGGGGGGAGTTCTGGGTGATCGCGCCGGTGCCGCTGACGGACCGGGTGAAGGCGGGTGACACGGTGACGGTGCAGGGGAAGATCCAGGACATCGAGGTGAAGTACGTCGGGCCGGTGCCGACGTACCGGATCATCCTGGAGCAGGCGCGGATCCTGGAGCACCAGAAGAGGCGAGCGGTGGGGCGGCGCGGTCGCGATCGGATGCGTACACAGCGCGGCGTGGCCGCAACGAAGACCGTCCACAGAGGTCACAGAGGTATCACAGAGGACACAGAGAAAACAAGGGATTGAGGCTCCAACGTGAGGATCACGAAGAACTCGAAGGGGTAATGAAGGCATGATTGAAGGGGGCCTCGTTGCTACACTCCCGGCTTCAGGGGTCGCCCACCCTGCGAGTACACATCATGCGGTTCAATCGAGAGATCCGCGGATCCGCGGCTGTATCTACGCATTGGCTGATGGAGGCGTTGGAGGAGCGGACGCTCTTCGGCGGGTCGCCGTTCCCGAGCCTGGCGCTGCTGGAGGACCCGACGAACCCGGTCGTCGAGCTCACGACGGAGCGCGGGAACATCTTCATCGAGCTGCTGGCCAACCAGGCGCCGCTGACGGTCGCGGCGTACCTGAACGTTCTCGACAGCCGCTCGGCGACGAACCAGACGTTCTTCAGCGACGTGCGGCCGGGCGTCTCGCTGACGGGCGGCACGTGGTACTGGTTCGAGCCCGCCTCCCCGGGCGACTACGGCTCGGACGTGCTCAACCAGTTCGGTGGAGACGGGCTCGCGGGTGCGGGCGAGGGCGGGCGTGCCAATGCGCAGCGCACCATCGCGACCACGATTTTCCATTACAGTCCGACGCCCGGCTCGGGCCTGCCGCAGTACCTGGTCTTCAACCTTGCCGACAACAGCGCCACGCGCGACCCGCATGAGTTCGTGGTCTTCGCGCGCGTGGTCGACGATGCCTCGTGGTCGGTGGTGCTCGACATCACCTCGCTCCCGCCGGGCAACTTCGGCACTGCGCCCAACGTGTACCCGGGGATCGAGGTCTACCTCCCCAGCGTGCCGCTGACCCATGCCTATGCCCCCGGCGATCCCGCGTCGCCGGACCTGGTGGTGCACACCTGGGACACGCAGCTGGTCAAGGCCCAGGGCGCGCCCGATTACTACCGTCACGCGATCTACTCGGCGGAGGGGTTCACGGGCTCCACGATCAGCGAGTTCATCCCGATCGAGAATCCCAACGCTGAGCCGGTGTACTACGAGATCCGCACACGCTACGAGCGCCAGCCGGGCTCGTTCCGGGACACGCGGGACGGCATCGTGGTCCGCGGGGTGATCGGGGCGGGGTCGCGCGGCGGGTACACCATGAGCACGGTGGCGACGTGGATGAGCGCCAACGTGTACGCCGGCGTGCCCTACGCGCTGGAGGTTCTCTCCACGCTGCCGGTGGCCGCGTCGCTGAGCCATTACGACTTCCTGATCGGCACCGGAGAGTCTCTGGTCTCGACGCTGGCGACGAGCTGGTTCTTCCAGGAGGTGATCGTCAACGACCGGGGCACGCACGATTTCCTGGTCTGGGTGAATCCCTCGGACCAGCAGGGGACGGTGACGGTGACGTTTACGGCCGACGGGGGGGCGACGCTGGCGCCGTTCGTCATGCCGATCGACCGCTTCCGGCGCGGCGGGCTGAACGTGCTGATGGCGGGGGTGCCCGTGGGGCATTACGCCGCGTCGGTCGTGTCGACGGTGCCGGTGCTGGCCTCGCTCTCGCACTACGGCCTGACGGCGCTGGGTCCGCCGGTGGACGGGTTCGCGACGATCGGAGCGACCGGCGCGGCCTCGGCGGTGGGGGTGGTGCCGATGGCCATCCAGGGCGGGGTCGGGACCTTCTCCTTCTTCAACCCGGGGAGCTCCGCGGCGGTGGTCAGCGTCGACCTCTACGAGCCGGGCTCGGCGACGCCGGTGTTCTCGATGACGGATGCCGCGACGGTCGCGCCGGGCGAGCGGGCCGAACTTCTCGTGCCGGGCTTTTCCGAGACGCTGAGCGCGGTGTACACGTCCACGCAGCCGATCCATGCGTCGTATTCGCTGCTGCGGAACGACGACAGCTACGGCTCGGTCGTGGCCGTGAGCGCCGGGAACGAGTTCCGCTTCGCGGAGGGGTTCACCGATCCGACGCGGACAGGGCCGAACCTCCTGGAGGAGCACCTGACGGTGTTCAACCCGCTGGGGGCGGCGCTGGGGCTGGCGGTGCAGGACGCGCAGGTCACCTTCACGTTCCGCTCCACCGACGGCTCGTCGTTCTCGATCAACCAGACGGTGGCGGGGGGCACGGGCGCGCACCTGGAGATCTCGGTGCTGCGGCAGATCATCGACCGGGCCAACGACAACGGGCTGTTCTATTACTCGGTGGACGTGACCAGCGACGTGCCGATCATCGCGGAGTTCATGCACACCGACATCCACGCGTCCGGCCCGAACACACGCACGGGCGGGTTCTCGTTGTCCGGCACGAACTTCGGGGCGGTGACGCGGTTGGATCAGCTCGGCGGTTGAGAGTACGGGCGCGAAGCGAGGGGCACGCCCACCCCTCATCACTCGCCACTTCGGCGCGTTTTCGCGGGGCGTGCGCCCGCCCCTCGCTTGCGCGTCGGGTTCGTTGCTCGCCACTTCGGCAGGGTTCCACGGGGCGTGCGCCTGCCCCTCGCTTGCGCGTCGGGTTCGTTGCTCGCCACTTCGGCAGGGTTCCGCGGGGCGTGCGCCTGCCCCTCGCTTGCGCGTCGGGTTCGTTGCGCGTCGGGGTTGTCTGGATCAGGCCGCGGCGGCTCTCTCGAGGACCTCGATGGCGTCGACGACGCTGGCCTTGATGGGGAAGACGCTGTCGAGGCGGGTGAGCTTGAAGATGCCTTCGACGCGGTGCTGGGCCTTGGCGACGGCGATCTGGCCGCCGTTGGCCTTCACGCGCTCCAGCAGGTGGACGAGCATGTAGAGGCACGAGGAGTCGAGGTACTCGACGTTCTGCAGGTCAACGACGAGGTTGGGCACGTTCTCGTGCTTCTCGAGGTTCGCCTGGAGCTCGGAGGTCAGCTCGGCCACCTTGGGGGCGGTGAGCTCGGGGTCGAGGACCGTGGCGACCATGGTGCGGCCGATGATCTCGTACTTGACCGTGTCGACCTTGCCGCGCAGGGGCGAGGGCTGGTTGATCGGCGCGGACGGGCGGGGCTTGCCGGCGCCTTTTCGATTTCCGGGCGCCAACTTGTTGAGCAGGCTTCGCAACATACTTCACACCATGTTCAAGGAGCTTCGGGGCAGCCCGGCGTGCCGCGGCGCACAGGGCGGGATTAGTCGTTCCGCTCGGTCAGGCGGAGGGCGGTGGCCCGGCCGTAGGCGGAGCCGGGGGCCTTGGGGGCGGTCTCGGGGGTGGCGCCCAGGGCGAGGGGGGTCGCGGTGGCGGCGGGAGCGATCGGACGCGGGGCCTGGCCGGACAACCGCCGGTCGCGGGCGGCCTCGCGGTTTCGATCCAGCTTCCCGAGGATCGACTTCACGTGATCGAAAGTGCTCATCATCATCCTCCGTGGGCCGGGCGAATCCGTCTCGCCGCGGCCGTCTTTTCGATCCGGGCCGTCCTAGCCCGGACTCTCGACCCACCCTGTGGGGGGCGGGTGTTCTCTCGGCGGTCCATCCGCGTTTGCGCAGATGCGCCGCTGTCTACATCTTTCGGTCCTTGGGCGGGCGCACTTGCCGCGCATCGGCTGCGGGTCGGCGAGGAGCGGCAGGACGTACGGCTTGTGCCGGTTGGCATGATCGTCGGGGTGCTGTAACCTAGGCGGCTCCGCCGCCCCCCCCGCCCCCTCTCCCGTTCATCGGGCGTGCCCGGACAAGGCGGGGGGACGTACATTCCCGGTCCCGGCCGCGCTCTCACGCTTGCTCATCCTCGAATTTTCCCCATGGCCCGCGTCAGCCTTCAGCACATCGCCAAGACGTTCCCCGGCGGGCACGCGGCCGTCCGGGATGTCTCCCTGGAGATCGCCGACGGGGAGTTCCTGGTGCTGGTGGGGCCGTCGGGGTGTGGGAAGTCGACGACGCTGCGGCTGGTGGCGGGGCTGGAAGAGGCGACGACGGGGATGATCATGATCGGGGACCGGGTGGTGAACGAGGTCCACCCGAAGGACCGGGACATCGCGATGGTGTTCCAGAACTACGCGCTGTACCCGCACATGAGCGTGTACAAGAACATGGCCTTCGCTCTGAAGCTGCGGAGGGTGGCGCGGGCGGAGATCGAGCGCCGGGTGATGGGGACGGCGAGGATGCTGGGGATCGAGGAGCTGCTCGATCGCAAGCCCAGGGCGCTGTCGGGGGGGCAGAGGCAGCGGGTGGCGGTGGGCCGGGCGATCGTGCGCGAGCCGAAGGCGTTCCTGTTCGACGAGCCGCTCTCGAACCTGGACGCCAAGCTGAGGGTGACGACGCGCGCCGAGCTGAAGGCGCTGCACCAGCGGCTGAAGACGACGACGATCTACGTGACGCACGACCAGGAAGAGGCGATGACGCTGGGGGACCGCATCGCGGTGATGCACAAGGGGCAGCTCCAGCAGGTGGCGCCGCCGCTGGAGGTGTACCGGCGTCCGACGAACCGGTTCGTGGCGTCGTTCGTGGGGACGCCGCCGATGAACTTCATCGACGGGACCATCACGGCCGAAGGGGACGCGACACTGTTCGTGGAGAAGCCGGGGTCGGTCGGGGGCGGCGGCGGGCCGCAGGCCCGGGTGAGGCTTACGAGGGCGATTGCCGATGGGCTCCTGCCGATGGCGGGGCGCGCGATCGTGATGGGGGTGAGGCCGCAGCACCTGCGGGAGGCGGACGCGGCGAGCGGGGAGGATTCGACGCTGGGGGTGCAGGTGGGGGTGGTCGAGCCGCTGGGCGATTCGATGGACCTGCACGGTGCGACGGCGGCGGGGAACGCGATCGTGGCGCGGGTGCCGGCGCGGGTGGGCCTGAGCGGGGGACAGTTCGTGCGCCTGGCGGTGGATGTCGGGCAGGCGAACTTCTTCGCGCCGGGTGAAGAGGGGAAGAACCTGCTGCTGGGTTGACGGGTGCCGGACGGGGCGTGCGTCCAACTCAGCGCGACCGGGGCGTCACTTGGTGAGTCAATCGGCGCGATCCCGATAGGCCACGTTCGGGCGCTGGGTGCCGCACAAATCGGAGTTATACCTCCAGATTTCCCTTGCTCCCGGCGCGGGGTTGAGATACGGTCAACCTGGCCGCGTTCGCGGCCGCACAGATTCCCCCAACCGGCTTGCCGAAGGAGCACGCACATGGCGATTCGTCATGAAGTGCAGGCGGTTATCTCATCCCTGCG
>JBGPJM010000135.1:0-13342 GCA_041485385.1 Phycisphaerae bacterium
AGTACCGTGCCGCGGGCGATCGAGTTGTCCTGGCTGAAGTCCCACACCTTCCCGCGGAACAGCACGTCCCCCCGCCACACCTTCGCCATCGCGCAGGTCGCCGGGTTGAACGCCATCCACACCCCGTCCCCCGCGGCCACCAGCACCATCCGCGTCCGGTCTTCGAATATGCACCGGAAGACCCACGGGTCGCGCCCGCGCGTGGGCCGGTTGTCCGACGACGTCGCGGCGGTCACGCCGACCGCCTCCCCGGGCATCGGGGCCGCGCACGCGCCGAGAGCGCACGCCATCGCGGCCAACCCGCTTGCTCGCCAGCCGGACCGCCGCCGATACAGACCCCGGGCAACCGGCATGTCCATCCTCCAACTCCCCCGCCGCCGTCAGAATAGTGGCCCCGCGCGCCCCCGCGTCCATCGTTCGGACGTGCGCCACACCGCCCAGCTCGGGAGGCCGGTCATGAAGGTCACCCCGAGTTCTAGCCCGCGCAACGGCGCTGCGCCCGCCTACTTCCCCTGGGCCTGGAGCGCCTTGGCGAGGTTCTCCTGGTCCTTGGCCACGTCGGGGTGTGAAGCGCCGAGTGCCTTCGTGCGAAGCTCGACCGTCGCGCGCAGGTGGGCCTCGGCCTTCCCGTACAGCCCGAGCGACAAATACGTTGTTCCCAGCGTCGAGCGCACCGAGGCCTCCGCCTCCGGGCTCGTCTTCAGCTCTCCCGCGTCGATCCGCTCGCCGACCCGGTCCAGTAGGTCGCTCGCCGTGAGCTGCCGGCCCTGGGCCGCCGCGGGGTCGCTCGACGACAGCACCTGCACCAGGAATCGGCTGATCGCAGCGGCCTTCGCGGCCTCCTCGTCGGCCCGCGCCCCGGCCGCCGTCGCCGTTTGCCGAGCCCGAACCGTCTCCATCAGCGCCCGTTCTGCGAGCGCCCGCTGCGCCATCTTCTGCTCTCTCGCGGCCGCGGCCATCGCCCGGGCCGTCTGGGCCCGCTGATACAGCAAGAAGGATCCCCCGCCGCCCACCAACAGCAGGATCGCCAGCAGCAGCGTGATCACCGCCGGAAGGCCCTGGTCCTTCGAGAACGATTCGCTCATGCGGCACCTCCGCAGTCCATCCGGCGCACTCCGCGCTGGCGCACCGCCGGCGCCACCGATGGTTTCGCGGAGTATACCGCGCTCGGCTCGACGATCGTAGAGTACCGGTCGTCCGGCGCTCACAGCGCGGGGCGGCCCATGGGAGTCCCGCCATGTTCCTCCGCATGCTCTACGACGACAAGCTCGCCCAAGCCGCCTACCTCATCGGCTGCCAGAAGACCGGCGAGGCCATCGTCATCGATCCCGAGCGCGACGTCGACCGTTACATCGCCGCCGCCGCGGCCAACGGCCTCCGCATCACCGCCGTCGCCGAGACGCACATCCACGCCGACTTCCTCTCCGGCGCCCGCGAGCTGGCCGAGCGCACCGGCGCCCGCGTCTTCCTCTCTGATGAAGGCGGGCCCGACTGGACGTACCAATGGCTGAACAAGAAGGCCGCAGCGGGGACCTACGCCCACCGCCTCCTCAAGGACGGCGATACGTTCTCCGTCGGCAACATCGAGTTCAAGGCCGTCCACACCCCCGGGCACACCCCCGAGCACATTTGTTTCCTGGTTACGGACTGTGGCGGCGGCGCGACCGAGCCCATGGGCATCGCCACCGGCGACTTCGTCTTCGTCGGCGATGTCGGCCGCCCGGACCTTCTCGAGACCGCTGCGGGCCAGGCCGGCGCCAAGGAGCCCGCCGCCCGCGCGATGTTCCGCTCGATCCGGCGCTTCGCCGAGTTCCCCGACTATCTCCAGGTGTGGCCGGCCCACGGCGCCGGCAGCGCCTGCGGCAAGGCGCTGGGCGCCGTCCCGCAGACCACCGTGGGCTACGAGCGGCGCTTCAACCCCGCCATCGCCGCCGCGAAGAACGAGGGCGGCTTCGTCGATTTCGTCCTCTCCGGCCAGCCCGAGCCTCCCATGTACTTCGCCCGCATGAAGCGACAGAACAAGGAAGGCCCACGCGTCCTCGGCGACCTCCCGCGCCCGCCCGAGCTGACCGAGGACCAGCTCGGCTCCCTCGACGGCCGGAAGGTGGCCATCGTCGACACCCGCCCCTGGAAGCAGTTCAAGGCCGGCCACATCCCCGGCTCTCTCCACATCCCGCAGGACAGCATGTTCCCCGCCGTCGCCGGGTCCTACCTCGGCGAGGCCGAGAAAATCTACCTCGTCGCCGACGCCGCGTGCCTCGCAGAGGCCGTCCGCGACCTCGTCCGCATCGGCCTGGACAACCTCGCCGGGTGGATCAGCCCCGCGAGGCTGGAGGCGTTCATCGCGCGAGCCGGGCCCGCGGCCGCCTCCGGCGAGGTCGACGTTGGCGGCGCCAGGGACCTGCTCGCATCGAGCACCGTGCGCGTCCTCGACGTCCGGCGCGCCGACGAGTTCGCCCAGGGCCACATCCCCGGCGCCGCCCACATCGCCTACCCCCGTCTCCCCGAGCATCTCAAGGATCTCCCCTGCTCCGAGCGCCTCCTTGTCAACTGCCGCTCCGGGGCCCGCTCCGCACGGGCCTGCGCCTACCTCCAGCGCCAGGGGTACGACGCCACCAACCTCGCCGGCGGGTTCCTCGCCTGGGAGGAGGCCGGCGCGCCCGTCGAGCGGTAACGAACGATCCACAGCCCGGTCCGCCGGACTCAGTGCCCGGTGTGTCGCAGACAGGGTTTTCGCCGGTTTACCCCGCCCCGCGGGCGACGCGAGCGGGCCCCGTGCTACAGTGCCCGCGCGATGGCCGATCCGCGCGACACGCCGGCGATGCAGCAGTATTACCGCTTCAAGAAGCGGCACCCCGAGTGCATCCTCTTTTTCCGCATCGGCGACTTCTACGAGATGTTCGACGACGACGCCCGCACCGCCTCCAAGGCCCTGGGCCTCACCCTGACCCAGCGGACCGAGGGCGTCCCGATGGCCGGCGTGCCGTACCACCAGGTGGAGGTCTACCTGCGCCGGATGATCGAGCAGGGGTTCCGCGTTGCGGTGTGCGAGCAGGTGCAGGACGCCATGGACGCCAAGGGCGTCGTCGAGCGCGCGGTGACACGCGTCGTCACCCCCGGGACGCTCGTGGACGAGTCGCTGCTCCCCGGCGAGGACGTCCGCACGCTCGCCGCGGCGTGCTTCCTCGATCCCGGCGACGATCCGCGCGGGCGCGTGGCCCTCGCGGTCGCCGAGCTGTCCACCGGCGCGTTCGTGGTGCTGGAGTGCGATGGCGAGTCGCTCGTGGACGAGGTCGCCCGCCGCGCCGTGACCGAGCTCCTCTACGCCGACACGGCCAACGGCAAGCCGCCCCCACGCGTCGAGCGTGTGCTCACCGCCCTGAACATTGCCGGCACCGCCCAGCCGCCTTGGCACTTCCGCCCCGAAGAGGCCCGCGAGGCCCTGCTCAAGCTGTACGGCGTCGCGACGCTGGCCGGCTTCGGGCTCGGCGAGGGCGAGGCCGCCATCCAGCCCGCCGGGGCGCTGGTCCGCTACCTGCGGATCACGCAGACGACCGACGATGGCGAGAACGGCGTCGCCGGCAACCGCCCGGCTCCCACCCTGGCCCACCTGCTGCCGCCCCGTCGCGAATCGCCCGGCGAGTTCTGCCACATCGACGCCGTGAGCCTCCGCTCGCTCGAGGTGCTCCGGACCATCCGATCGGAGGGACGGGAGGGGGGCGGGAGGGGGGACGGGAGGGGGGGGTGGGAGGGGTCGCTCCTGGGGATCTTCCTGGGCGCGGGGGCCGCCGGGTGCCGCACGCCGATGGGCAAGCGCCTGCTGCGCGACTGGCTCTGCCGGCCGATACGCGACATCGCCCGCATCGAAGGGCGGCAACGCGCCGTCGCCACGCTGGTTGAGGACCGGCGGGTCGCGGCCGCGCTGGGCGAGGCGCTCGGGGGCGTGCAGGACGTGGCGCGGATCGCCGCGCGGATCGCGCTGCGGAGGGCGACGCCGCGGGACCTGGTGGTGTTGGGGCAGTCCCTCGCCACGGTCCACGCGGTCGGGGCGGCGATCGCCGACTCGCCGGCATTCAGCGCCGCGGGCGAGGCGCTATCGAGGGCCCAGGCCCAGCTCGCCGGTTTGGCCGCGCGGATCACCTCCACCTGTGTCGAGAGCCCGCCGGCGCACCTCCGCGAGGGCGGGCTGGTGCGCGACGGCGTCGATGCGGAGCTGGACGAGGCGCGGCTCCTGCGCCGGGACGCTGCGGCGTGGCTCGCTGAGTACCAGAAGCGGCTGATCGAGAAGCATGAGCTGCCGGGGATCAAGGTGGGGTACAACAAGGTCTTCGGGTACTACATCGAGCTGACCAGCTCGCAGGCCAGGAAGGCCCCCGTGGAGTTCTCACGCAAGCAGACGCTCCGCAACGCCGAGCGCTACATCACCCCCGAGCTCAAGGAGTTCGAGGAGAAAGTCTCGACGGCCGAGGCCCGGTCCCTGGAACGGGAGCAGGCGATCTTCCAGGGCCTATGCGAAGAGGCCGCGGCCAAGCTGGGCGCCATCGGCGAACTGAGCGAGGTGGTCTCGGAGCTGGACGTGCTGTGGTGCTTCGCGGAGAAGGCCGTCCGCCGGCGGTGGGTGCGCCCCGACGTGGTCGAGCCGCCGGTGCTCCGGATCGAGCAGGGGCGGCACCCGGTGCTGGACGAGCTGCTCGGGTCCGGGTTCGTGCCCAACGACGCGGAGCTGGGGAGCGAGGGAGGGCCCGAGGCCGGTGGGGGGGTCGGGGCGGGTGGTGGGGGCGGGTCGCCGACGCTCGCGCTGATCACCGGCCCGAACATGGCGGGGAAGTCAACGTTCATCCGGCAGACCGCGCTCATTGTGCTTCTGGCCCACGCGGGGTCGTTCGTGCCGGCGGACCGGGCCGTGATCGGCCTGACCGACCGCGTTTTTACCAGGATCGGCGCCGACGACGCCCTGCACGCCGGGCAGTCCACCTTCATGGTGGAGATGACCGAGACCGCCCGCATCCTCCACCACGCCACCGCCCACTCGTTGATCATCCTGGACGAGATCGGGCGCGGCACATCGACGCTGGACGGGCTGTCGCTCGCGTGGGCGATCGCCGAGTCGCTGGCGAATCCGCCGCGCCCGACTGGGACCTCGCCCCGTGCGCTCGCCGACGGGGCCGGCCCCAGGACGCTCTTCGCCACGCACTACCACGAGCTGACCGATCTGGAGGAGCGGCTGGGCGGCCGCGTGAAGAACCTGCACGTGTCCGTGCGCGAGTGGGGGGACCAGATCGTCTTTCTTCACCGCATCCTGCCGGGGCGGACCGACCAGTCCTACGGCATACACGTCGCCAAGCTCGCGGGCATCCCGACCACCACGATCGCCCGCGCGCGGGAGATTCTCGAATCGCTGGCGGTCCAGCACGTTGGCGAGCTGGCGCCGGCGGGCGGGGTGGACAGGGTGGTGGGGGAAGCGGGGGGATCGCGCCGCAAAGCCGTCGGCGGGCAACGGCCGCCCGGCGACGGCCAGCTGGGGCTCTTCACCGAGTACCTCGCGCACCCGGCCGTGGAGGCGTTGCGCGAGCTCAAGCTCGACGCGATGTCGCCGATCCAGGCGTTCGACGAGCTCCGCCGGTTGAAGGACCAGGTCGAGAAGGCCTGACAGCGCGCAGGCACGGGGTGCGCCGCGCAGAACGCGGCGCGCAGAGAAAAGCCCCCAGCCCGAGCAGGGGGCGTATCCGGTCGATCGACTTCGTCTACAGGCTCCGCAGAACCGGCGTGGCCTTCTCGCTCTGCGGATCGATGGCGATGAGCGCCAAGCCGTAGCCGGGCTGCAGGTTCACCTGGTTCTCGATCCTCTTGTGCACGTACGAGCCGCCGTCGACCGGGCATGTGAACGACAGCACGCTCGCGGGCTCCCCCGCGCTGTTGCGCACGATGTTGCCCTTGTTGTCCATGACGACCAGGCGGAACTCGCGCCCGTCGGCGGGCATCTGCCGGCAGTACAGTTCGCCGATCTGCTTGGTCTTGTCCAGGAACAGCACGGCGTCGCCCCTGAAGTCGGGCGCGTCCTGCGCCAGCGGCACGAACGCGATCTTCTGCACGTTGGTGTCGAACAGGTTGCGCTCGAAGGTGGCCCCGAACTTGAGCCGCAGGTCGTCCGCGATGGCGTTGTCGCGCTTCGCCGACTGAAGCTCGTTGAACTGCTGCTTCATCATGACGGTCGCGAACCCCAGCACGATCGACGCCGCCGCGCACCCGACCGCCGCCGCACGCCAGATCGGCGTCACGCCGCGGCTGGGGAGCAGCAGGGGCATGAACCGCCCGGCCCTGCGGCCCCTGAGCGACATCGCCTCGACGGCCTCGCGCCAGGCGGCCAGCACCCGGGCCTTGAGCCCGATCGGCGGGTCCACCGGCGGGAGCAGCGACTCGTCGCGCGCAATCCGCGTTTGCTCGCGCCGCACCTGCGCCTGCAGGGCCGGGGCGGCCGCGCGGAAGGCGCGGTCGAACGCCTCACGCTCGTCGTCGTCCAGAAGTCCCAGCGCATCCAGCGCCGCCAGTTCCAACAGTTCATGCGTCGTCATGAGGAGAGCTCCTCGTTCAGGCCCCGCTCGCGGAGCCGCACAAGCGCCCGAGAGAGCGCGGATTTGATTGTACCTATGGGCGTTTCCAGCTCCTCGCCTATCTGGCGCAGGGTCTGCCCCCCCAGGTACGCACGGGTAACCACCGTCCGCTGCAGCTCCGGGAGCCGGGCGATCCGTTCCATGAGCTCGGCGAACCGTTCGTCCTTCTGCATCCCCGCGTCCGGCTCGCTTCCCACCGGCACCGGGGTCTGTCCCTGCTTCTCGTCCAGCATCGACGCCCGCACGCGGGCGCGGGCCCGGCGCAGCCGGTCCACCAAGTGCCGGCGCGAGATCAGCATCACCCACGTCACCAGCGCCGCCCTCTTGGGGTCGTACCGGTCGGCCGTCCGCCACAGTCGCACGAACACCTCCTGCACCGCGTCCTCCGCGTCCGCACGAGACGGCATGACCTGGTACGCGAGCCGATAGACCAGAGACCCGAACCGGTCATAGAGTTGATTGACCGCCTCCGCGTCGTTCGACGCGACGCGTCGCATCAGATCAAGATCGGCGTCTTTGATTGAATCCGGGGGCATGGGGGAAACAACAGCGCGAAAACCAACCGCACGCCAACGATGGCGTGCACCGGCATGAACTCAACCTCTGATACGCGTGAGCACACCCTAAGGATGCCTCCAATGGCCGCGTTCGGCAAGTCGGTCGGTTCGGATTCCTGAAGGGTAATGTTAGCCATCGCTTGGAAGAACGCCCGATTGTGGCGGTTCCGCAGAGTTTGCTTGCTTGAATTCGAAAGGATCGATACAGTTGTTTGCAGCGTGTGTATCCGACGGGAGAGAGAACCTGTGGAGGGTTCGCGTGATCGGTGCTGAGACAGCTCCAATCTGCGATCACGGAGGAAGCAGCCGCGGCGGCACGGAGAGCCGCAGGGCTTTCACCCTTATCGATGTTCTCGTCTCCATGGCTGTGGTGGCGGTGCTTATCGGCATCCTGCTCCCCAGCCTGTCTGCCGTGCGTGAGACAACCCGGCGTGTCATATGCAGCTCCAACGTGCGTCAGCAGGGCTACGGCATAGCGCTCTACGCTGACGACCACAACGACGTGATGCCCCCGTCGCGATTCGCGCCGCTGCCCGGTGCGGGCGAGTACCACCCGGAAATGACGACCACGGTCCGTCGGGCCGCGGATTCGCAGGGATGGGACGGGCTCGGCTGGCTGTTCGAGATGGGGTACCTCGCCGCCGCCGGCGTGTATTACTGCCCGTCGCACTCGGGCGATCACCCGCTGTCCCGCTACGCGGAGGAGTGGTACGACGGCTCGAGCGAGGAGCTGGTCAGCAACTATCAGTACCGTGGGTACCGGTACCGCGAACACGGCATCGACCGGGGCTTCTCGCGCCTGACGGACCTTGCCGTGTGGGCGCCGCGCGTGGCGCTCGTCTCAGACGCCCTGCGCACCCGCTTCGACTTCAACCACCGCGTGGGGTCCAACCTGCTCCGCGCCGACCTCGGCGTGGCGTGGTTCCCCGACCACAGCGGGCTGGCCGATGGCCTTCCCGAGAACGAGGCCGACGCCGACGCGATCGACAAGATCATCGACGCCTGGGGCCACCTCGACGGGCCGGGCTGAGCCCCCGCGCGACCCGCAAAGGGCCCAACGAATACAGTGGGGCGTTCGCAGCGACGCATCGTGGGCGTACGATGCCGGGTCATGGCGTCCGGCTCCCCGCGACACCCGTGAGCGCGCCAGAGCCGGGCGCGCCGGAAACAGGAGATACGTGATGCTTGGAGCGATGTCGAGCGGACGGGGTATGCGCGCCGGGGTCGTGGGAATGATCACGTCCTTGGCCCTGCCCCTTCTCCTCGTCCCGCACGCGGCGGCGCAGCTCACGCCCGACCGCACCTACTACGGCATCAACCGCGCGATGCCGATGAAGATCGCCCTCCCGCAGGGCGCCGCCGGCGACGCCGAGATCCAACTCCTGGCGCCCGTCAGCGCCGAAGTCGTGGAAAAATCCGCGGCCGCCGCCGGCCCGGTCAACCTCGCCGAGAAGTTCCCGATGCTCTGGACCACCAGCGCGCCGCGCCTCCTGTACGCGCAGCTCGTCGTCGGCGGCAAGAAGATCGGCCCGGCCGTCGTCCTGCAGCCGCTCGTGACACCGGCCTACGCCAGCGGGATCGACCGCGCCGGCAACCCGATGTTCCCCCCGGACGACAAGCGCCAGAAGCTTTACTCCGGCGTCCGCGCGTACGCCGACAAGAACGTCGTCCTCGACACGAGCAAGGGCGAGATCGAGATCGCCATGCGCCCCGATATGGCACCCAACACCGTCTGGAACTTCCGCGAGCTGGTCGGCGGCGGCTTCTACACCGAGGTCATCTTCCACCGCATCGCCGACCTCTCCGGCGACGGGATCATCGACATCCTCCAGGTCGGCGACCCGGGCGCCGGCGACCCGGCCAAGGCCGGCGGCGGCGGGCCCGGCTACATGATCGACCTGGAACCCAGCAAGCTCCTCCACGACTTCGGTGTCGTCTCCATGGCCCGCACCGGCGACCCCAACACCAACGGCTCGCAGATCTTCATGTGCCTCAACAAGTCCGGCACCAGCTTCCTCGACGGCAAGTACACCACCTTCGGCCAGACGATCCGCGGCGGGGAGGCGCTCAAGGCCCTGGCCGCCGTGCCGACCAACCAGCAGTCCCGGCCGATCGACCCGCCGATGATCAAGACCGGCAGGCTCGTCGACGCCGCCCCCTACGGCGACAGCGCCAAGCCCGAGACCGACCCCTCCGCCGCGCCCACCCCGCGCTGACCCCCGCGCCGCTGGAGAGCCCCCGATGACCCGGCACACGGTCGACGCGGTGATGGCCGAGGCCCGCGCGGCCTCGTTCAGGACGCGCTCGATCAAGACCTTCGCCAAACTGGCGGGCCTCAGGCTCGCCCTGTCGATGGTCGACCTCACCACTCTCGAGGGCAAGGACTCCCCGGAAAAAGTCCGCGCCCTCTGCCGCAAGGCCGTTCGCCCCGGCGATCTCGACGACTCCCTCCCCCACGTCGCGGCCGTCTGCGTCTATCCCTCCCTCGTGAAGATCGCCAAGGAGGAACTCGCCGGGAGCGGCGTGAAGGTCGCCTCCGTCGCCACCGGCTTTCCCAGCGGGCAGTACCCGCTGGCCGTTCGCCTGGCCGATGTGGCCCAGGCCATCCGCGACGGCGCCGACGAGATCGACATGGTGATCAACCGCGGCGCGTTCCTCTCCGGGCGCTACGCCGAGGTCGCCGAGGAGATTGCCCGCGTGCAGGAGGTCTGCGTCGCCGGCCCTCCGGGAGATGGGGGGGCCGGGGGGGGTGGGGGGGCGCACCTGAAGGTCATCCTCGAGACCGGCGAGTTGGAGACCTACGACAACGTCCGGCGCGCCAGCGACCTGGCGATCCAGGCCATGGCCGATCCCTCCGGCGATTGCCGCGGCGGGTTCATCAAGACCTCGACCGGCAAGGTCACCCCCGCCGCGACCATGCCCGTCACGCTGGTCATGCTCGAGGCGATCCGCGACCACTTCCTGGCGACGGGCCACATGGTGGGCATGAAGCCCGCCGGCGGCATCCGCTCCGCCAAGGAGTCGCTGCACTACCTGGTCATGGTCAAGGAAACCCTCGGCGACGCCTGGCTGACGCCCGACTGGTTCCGCTTCGGCGCCAGCACGCTCGTGAACGACCTCCTGAGGCAGATCGCCCGCCACGGCAAGGGCGACGGCGCCGGGAGGTACGCCGCCAGGTACGACTTCTCGGAGGCGTAGCCAGCGCCGGCAGATTGATCGGCGCGCCGACGTGCGGCCGATGGAAGGCGTAATGGCCGCTCCATCCCGGACAACCGACGTGCCCACCGGCCTGGGCGCGACCTTGCCGCCGTTCCTGGCGTTCATCCGCATCGAGTGCGGGCTGGCGGCCAACACGGTCCAGGCGTACCGGCGCGACATGCGCGACCTGCTGGAGTTCCTCGCCGGGCGCGGTCGCGCCCGCTGGGACTCGGTGACGGCCCGCGACCTGGCCGACCACCTGGCCTCGCTCAAGCAGGTGAAGGACCACTCCGGCTCCACCGTCACGCGCCACCTCGCCACGATCAAGGTATTCTTCCGCTGGCTCATCTCCACCGGCAAACTCGAGAACAACCCGGCCGACTTCCTGGAGCGCCCGACGCGCTGGAAGAAGCTGCCGGGCCTCCTCTCGCCGCGCCAGGTCAAGAGACTCCTCGAAGCGCCGCGACCCGCCGCGTCACCCGGCCAGGCGCCGCGCGCCGGGAGGAAGCCCCAGCCGCCGCTGCACCTGCGCGACAGGGCGCTGCTCGAGCTGCTCTACGCCTGCGGCCTGCGGGCCTCGGAGGTCGCCGGGATGTCGCTCAAGGACCACCATCACGCGCTCGGCGTCGTGATGGTTACCGGGAAGGGCGACAAGCAGCGGCTCGTGCCGATCGGCAAGCCGGCCCAGGCCGCGGTGGACGACTACCTGCGCGACTGCCGCCCGGGGCTGCTGCGCCCCGACGGGCGAGACCAGGGCAAGCTGCTTCTGTCGCGCACCGGCCGCCCACTGGAGCGCGTCGCGGTGTGGCAGCTGGTGAAGAAGAACGCCGCGGCCGCGGGGCTGCTCGACGAGGGGCGGCGGGTCCACCCGCACGTGCTCCGCCACAGCTTCGCGACGCACCTGCTCGCCGGCGGGGCCGACCTCCGCGTCGTGCAGGAGCTCCTCGGTCACGCCGATATCGCCACTACCCAGATCTACACCCACGTGGACTCCTCGAGACTCAAGGACGTCCAGCGCCGCTATCACCCGAGAGCTTGAAGAGAAGTGAGCAATGAGACAATGAGAAGTGAGCTGCTCACTGCTTACTACTTCCTCAGATCGGGCGCGCCAGGGGCTCGCCGGGGCTCACTCCCCCAAGCGGGCGTTCGTTGACCACCTTCATCGGCGCGTCGCGCCGCAGGGGCATGCGCGGGGGGGGTGGCGCCGGGGGCTCCGGTGTTTCCTCGCCCGTGTCGCCGATCGCCCGGTACAGGGCACCCAGCGCCCGCGGCTGGGTGCCGCCCACGCCCTGCGAGTTGATCGAGGCCATCTCGCGTTCCGCGAGCTGCTCCAACTCGCTCACCGACGTCACGATGATCCCGCGCTCGACCCCCACCCGGAACCACACGCCCACGCACGCCGCGCACATCATCGCGATGAACGGCAGCACCGCGTACCTGGCCGCGAGCACCAGCCCGCCCTTCTCTGCGGCCCGGACGGCGTCGCTCGCGGCGGCCATCTTCTCATAGCCGCCGAAGACACCGGGGATGGGCACGGACGGGAAGATGTCCAGCCAGGGGATGCACACGACCGCCAGGACGATGGACCATGTCGCCGCCGTGACGACGCGCTCGATCCCCGGGACCGCCCCGCCGCCCGCCACGATCGTGCCGAGCATCGTGAGCAGCGCCAGCACACACGTCGCCACCATCCCGATGGTGACGGCCAGGTCGCTGGTGGTGTGCAGCATGCTGTCGGTGCCCGAGCGGACGATGTTGGCGTCCACGGCCGCCGCGGCCTTCTGTTCCTCCGTCTCCTCCACGTGCACCACCCGCCCGTCCTTCACCCTGACGTCGGGCCTGACCTCGGTGCCGGGCTCCCCCGGCCGGGGCGCCTCCAGCGGCAAGGAAGCGGGCGGCAGCGCCGACTTGACGACCTTCAGCGGCTTCCTGTCCGGTGACCCCTGGACCTTCGTCCAGCGCACGTCCGTGTAGTGAACGAAGCCGAACACGAACATCTGCGTCACGGCGCACAGCGCCACAAGGCTGCTCGCGATGGTCACCCACCTGCGCAACTGGAGGATGGCGGCGGACACGTGCTGTCTTGGTTGCATGTCGCAGACGCTCCCGGGCCGGTCCGCAGGGCGACCGGTCCTCTCGGTGCTATCGGTCAGGTCCGAACCGTTCTGGAACCACGGCCGCAAGGTCGGCCGCGAACCCTGCGCAGGCCGCATCGCGGGCGGTCGGGGCTGCCGCGCGGGCCGGATCGAGGGGCCTATAACCCCCCCCGGTCAACCGGGTGCGCGGGCCGGGGACGGGGCATACGCTTTCACAAGTTTCATTCACCCCTGAAAACTCTTCCTTCCCGACTCTTCACTCTTCACTTCTCACTTTTCACTCCTCACTTTCACTTTCAGACACGCCCGAACCCGGCATGACCGCCATCTACGCACCACCTGCCGAGCACCCGCACCTGGACGCCGCCGACCCCGGCCTGCTGCAGGCGGTCGCGGCCGGCCAGGCCCGCCTGACGCCCGCGCAGGCCCTCGCGGCCCTCACCCGCCTGCCCCTCGCCACGCTGGGGCGCTTCGCCGATGCCCGCTGCCGCCAGGTGCACGGCGACCACATCCGCACCTACGTCATCGACCGCAACATCAACTACACCAACGTCTGCTCCGCCCGCTGCACCTTCTGCGCCTTCCGGCGCGACGCCCACGACCACGACGCCTACACCCTCGACCCCCAGCAGATCTGCGACAAGATCGCCCAGCTCGTCGCCATCGGCGGCACCCAGATCCTCATGCAGGGCGGCATGAACCCCGCCCTGCCGCTCGACTGGTACCTCAAGCTCCTCCGCGGCATCAAGTCCCGTTTCCCCACGGTCCACGTCCACGCCTTCAGCCCCCCCGAGTTCATCGAGTTCGTCCGCTTCTTCGACCCCCCCGGCGCCACGCTCGAAGACAAGCTCCGCTGGGTCATGGTCCGAATGCAGGACGC
>JBGPJM010000136.1:0-13167 GCA_041485385.1 Phycisphaerae bacterium
GACAACTGCGTGAAGGCCTGCAAGGGGGCGGAGGGGGGCGAGGTCTACCAGCTCGCGGCCGACATGGGCGGCATGGGGTTCATCGAGAACAACAAGGCCCTGTGCATGCTCAGCGTGCTCACCAACACGCACATGCTGCTGGCCGCGAAGAACGCCGGCGTCGGCCGGTTCTTCTACTCCTCGTCGGCGTGCGTCTACAACGCCGACAAGCAGAGGGACACCAACGTCACCGCGCTGAAGGAGGAGGACGCCTACCCGGCCATGCCCGAGGACGGCTACGGCTGGGAGAAGCTCTTCTCCGAGCGCATGTGCCGCCACTTCCGCGAGGACTACGGCATCGCGACGCGGGTGGCCCGCTTCCACAACGTGTACGGCCCCTTCGGCACCTGGGAGGGCGGGCGCGAGAAGGCCCCGGCGGCGATCTGCCGCAAGGTCATCGCGGCCAAGCTCTCCGGCAGGCACGACATCGAGATCTGGGGCGATGGCGAGCAGACGCGGTCCTTCATGTACATCGACGACTGCCTCAAGGGCGTGCAGACGATCGCCCGCTCGGATTTCCTCGAGCCGATCAACCTGGGATCCAGCGAGCTGGTGAGCATCAACCAGCTCGTCACCATCGCCGAGGAGATCGGCGGGATCACGCTGCGGCGAAGCTATAAGCTCGACGCCCCCAAGGGCGTCCGCGGGCGCAACAGCGACAACACGCTTATCGAGAAGGTCTTCGGCTGGGAGCCGGATACCCGCCTGCGCGACGGCATGGCGAAGACGTATGCGTGGATCTACGACGAGTACGTCAAGACCTACGGCGACGGGAAGACACCCTCGGTCTCAGCGCCGAAGGCGCGCCTCAACGGCAAGGCCAAGCCGGCGAAGAAGCCGGGGCGCGCCAAGGCCAAGGTCAGCGGCAAGAAGGCCGCGAGGCGCAAGCCGGCGCGTCGGTGACTCGGCACTCCTGTCTGAACTCTGTGGACGGTCTTTCGTCCGGCGAGCATCGCTTGCACGGTGGTGGAACCGCTGATACCGTCAGCGCCTTCGCGCGAGCCACCATCGGACGACCGGGGATGCGGCCACGGAACGGGGTTCATGAAGTACGGGTTCCTGATCGACCATGACCGCTGCATCGGCTGCCACGCCTGCACCGTGGCGTGCAAGGCGGAGAACGGCGTCCCGGTCGGCAACTTCCGCACCTGGGTCAAGTACCTCGAGAAGGGCAAGTTCCCCGAGATCCGCCGCCACTTCGCCGTGCTGCGTTGCAACCACTGCGATAACGCGCCGTGCGTGACCATCTGCCCGGTCAACGCGCTGGAGAAGCGCCCCGACGGGATCGTCGACATCGACCGCGACGCGTGCATCGGCTGCCGCGCCTGCATGCAGGCCTGCCCCTACGACGCGATCTACCTCAATGAGGACCTGGGCGCCGTCGAGAAGTGCCACTTCTGCGCCCACCGCGTCGAGAAGGGCCTGGAGCCCGCGTGCGTCATCGTCTGCCCCGAGCAGGCGATCGTGACCGGCGACCTCGATGATCCCGCCAGCCGCATCTCGCAGCTGATCAAGGACAACCGCACGCTCGTCCGCCGCCCCGAGCAGGGCACCGGGCCCAACGTGCATTACAAGGGCATCGAGCCGGCGCTGCTGGCCCCCGGCGAGCCCGAGCGCCCCTCCACGTACCTCTGGAGCGATCGCCCGGCGCATAAGCCCGAGGCCTGGCCGATCAGCCTCCCCGTGCTCAAGGACACCCGCGTCGTTCTCGACGCCGGGCACCGAGTCGAATGGGGCTGGCCGGTTGCGCTCTACCTGGTCACGAAGGGCATCGCCGCCGGCGCCGGGATGCTGGCCCCTTTCGCCGCCGCTCTGGGGCTGACCGGTTGGGCCGCGGCGTACCTCCCCGAGATCCTCGCCCTGGTCTTCACGCTGGCCACCGTCACCCTGCTCATCGAAGACCTCGCACGCCCCATGCTTTTCTACCGCCTTCTCACACGCCCAAACTGGAGGAGCTGGCTGGTGAAGGGCGGCATCATCCTCGGCGCCTTCGGGGCCGCCAGTGCCGGCGCCCTGGGCCTGCGCCTGCTCGGGCTCGGCGGCGCGGCCGATGCGCTGCGATGGGCCGAGGCGATCCTGGGCATCGGCGCCGCCGGGTACACCGCTTTCCTGTTCGATCAGTGCGAAGGCCGCGATCTCTGGCAGAGCAAGTGGCTCTTGCCGCACCTGCTCGCTCAGGCGGTTCTCTGCGGCGCAGTCGCCTTCCTGCCGTTCAGCGGCGCCTATCCGCCCCTCATCATGGTCATGCTGGCGGCCGCGGTTGTGCACCTGACGATCGCCGCCGTCGAGCGCTTCGGTCCGCACGAGACCACGAACGCCAAGCAGGGCGCGGCGTTCCTCGGCACGATCCGGATCGGCCCGCTGCTGCCGTGGCGAGAGGGCCTACTCATCGGCGGAGGGCTCGCGGCCGTCCTCGCCCCGATCGTGCCTTCCCTCGCCTTTATCCCGGCGCTGGCGGGGCTGTATCTCTATGAATGGGCCTATGTGCGGGCGGGGCAACTGCCGCCCCTCTCGTAACTTTCGGAGCACCCGTGAGAGACCCGCCGGAAATGTCCGTCACGCCGCTGGAGTCCTTCCCTCCTCTGGAGCAATGGGACGACTGGGTCGGCTACGACGCCTCGCAGTGGCCGCGCAAGGTCGAGCAGCGATTCATGCTCGTGCCGACGACGTGCTTCAACTGCGAAGCGGCGTGCGGGCTGGTGGCGTACGTGGACAAGGCGACCAAACAGATCCGCAAGCTCGAGGGGAACCCGTATCACCCAGGCTCGCGCGGCCGCAACTGCGCCAAGGGCCCCGCCACACTCAACCAGATCGAGGACCCCGATCGCATCCTCTACCCCCTGAAGCGCATCGGCCCGCGCGGCTCCGGCAAGTTCGAGCGCACCACGTGGGACGAGGCGCTCGACGCCCTGGCCCGCCCTATCCGCGCGGCCATCCAGGAGGGCCGGAAGACCGAGGTCATGTACCACGTCGGCCGCCCCGGCCACGACGGCTACATGGACCGCGTGCTCCAGGCCTGGGGCGTGGACGGGCACAACTCGCACACCAACGTCTGCTCCGCCGCGGCCCGCGTCGGCTACGCCCTGTGGATGGGCGCCGACCGCCCCTCGCCCGACCACGCAAACGCCAGGTTCATCCTGCTCCTCTCCTCACACCTCGAGACGGGCCACTACTTCAACCCGCACGCCCAGCGGATCATCGAGGCCAAGGCGGCCGGCGCCAAGCTCTGCGCCGTCGACGTCCGCCTGTCGAACACCGCCTCGCTCGCCGACTACTGGCTCGCCCCCTGGCCGGGGACCGAGGCGATGCTCCTCTTGGCGATGGCCCACGTCATCCTGCGCGAGTGCCTCTTCGACCGCGCATTCCTCCAGACCTGGGTCAACTGGCGCGACATGCTCCGGGCAACGGGCGCGCCCGGCGGCAGTTTCGATGATTTCGTCCGCTCGATGAAGGAGCATTACGCCTACGCCTCCCCGGAGGCCGCGGCCAAGGAGTGCGGCGTGCCCGCGGAACAGATCGTCGCCGTCGCCCGCGAGATCGGGCGCGCCGGCAGCCGCTTCGCCGCACACGTCTGGCGCAACGCCGCGGCCGGGAACCTCGGTGGCTGGCAGGTCGCTCGCTGCCTGATGTTCCTCAGCGTCCTGGTCGGCGCCGTCGGCACCCCCGGCGGCACCAACCCCAACACGCGCGACAAGTTCGTCCCCCCGCCGTTCATGAAGCCGCCCCCGCAGAACGTCTGGAGCGAGCTGCTCTACCCCCGCGAATACCCGCTGGCCTACCACGAGCTCTCCTACCTGCTCCCCCACTTCCTCAAGGAGGGGCGCGGCAAGATCGCCGCGTATTTCACCCGCGTCTACAACCCCGTCTGGACCAACCCCGACGGCATGCTGTGGGAGCAGGTGCTGCGCGACGAGAAGCTCATCGGCCTCCACGCCGCGATCACCCCCACCTGGAGCGAGACGGCCCAGTACGCCGACTACGTCCTCCCCACCGGCCTGGGCGCCGAGCGCCACGACCTGATGAGCCAGGAGACGCACGCATCGCAGTGGATCAGCTTCCGCCAGCCGGTGCTGCGCGTGGCGCGCGAGCGCATGGGCGAGCACTTTGAGTGGACCCACCAGGCCAACCCCGGCGAGGTCTGGGAGGAGGACGAGTTCTGGATCGCCCTCTCCTGGCGGATCGACCCCGACGGGTCGCTCGGCGTCCGCAAGTACTTCGAGTCCCCCTACCGCCCTCGTCAGCAGATCAGCGTGGAGGAGTACTACCGCTGGATCTTCGAGCAGTCCGTCCCCGGGCTTCCCGCGGAGGCGGCCAAGCGCAACATGTCGCCGCTGGAGTACATGCGCCGATTCGGCGCGTTCCTGGTGAACGCCGACACCTACCTCGGCCACATGGAGGAACTCAAGCCCGCCGAGGCCGCCGGCGCCGAGACCGACACCACCACCGGCGAGGTCCGCAAGAACGGCAAGACCATCGGCATCCTCGCCGATGGCAAGCCCCGCGCCGGGTTCAAGACCCCCAGCAGGCGCCTGGAGATCCACAGCCAGACCATGATCGACTGGGGCTGGCCCGAGTACGCCATGCCGGCCTACATCGAGAGCCACATCCACCGCAGGAAGTTCAACCCCGACAAGGGCGAATACGCGCTGGTCCCCACCTTCCGTCTCCCCACGCTCATCCACACCCGCGGCAACTCCAAGTGGCTCTACGAGCTCTCCAACGCCAACCCGGTGTGGATCCACCCCGAGGACGCGGCGAGGGTCGGGGTCGAGCTCGCCGACCTGGTCCGCATCACCACCGACATCGGGTACTTCGTCAACAAGGTGTGGGTCACCGAGGGCATGCGCCCCGGCGTGGTCGCCTGCTCGCACCACCTGGGGCGATGGCGGCTCTCCGAGGACACGCCCACCCACCGCTGGGTCAGCGCCCTGGTCGAGAAGCAGGAAGTCGCGCCGGGCAGGGTCCGCTTCCGTCGCATCGAGGGAGTGCACCCCTACGAGAGCACCGACCCCGACACGCGGAGGATCTGGTGGACCGACGGCGGCGTCCACCAGAACCTCACCTTCCCCGTGCACCCCGACCCCGTCTCCGGCATGCACTGCTGGCACCAGGCCGTCCGCGTCGAGCGTGCCCACCCGGGCGACCTTTACGGCGACGTCGAGGTCGACACCAACAAGTCGATGGAGATCTATCGCCAGTGGCTCGCGATGACCCGCCCAGCGCCGGGCCCCGGGGGCCTGCGCCGCCCGCTGTGGCTGGCCAGGGCCGTGCGCCCGACCGATGAGGCGTACCGCATCGACGGCCCCGCGCGCTGAGACGTTGCCGATTCTCCGGACAGGCGGGGTACACTTCGGACCCTCGCCGGCGGCCGTGGGTCCGCGCGAGCGGACGCAAGGGAGGGGCTCTGGGAGGGGGGTCTTGGGAGGTGATGAGTTGCCGGTCGATGAAGCGCTGGTGATCGGCCTGATCGGCCTCGTCGCGGGCACGCTGGGCGGGCTGGCCGGGATCGGCGGATCGATCCTCATCCTTCCCGCGCTGCACGTGGTCTACGGGCCTCTGCTCTTCGGCGAGCCCGACGGCCGGCCGCAGATCCACCACATGTTCATGGCCGCCGCGATGACCACCAATGTCATCGTCTCGCTCCCCGCCTCCATCCAGCACTACCGCGCGGGCGCGGTGCGGACGGGCCTCCTGCCGATCCTGCTCCCCTCCAACGCCGTCGCGATCCTCGCGGGCGTGTGGCTCTCCAACCTCATGCACGGCGACATCCTCAAGCTCGTTCTGGCGTTCTTCCTGGCGGGGTACTGCGTTTGGAACCTCATGCTCATCGCCCGCCCGCGCCGGCGGTCGTTCGAGGGCACCGGCCGGGTCGAGCGGGCCGGCCCGTCGAGACTGCTGACCTGCGGCGGCGTCACCGGCCTGGTCGGCGGCCTGCTCGGGCTCGGCGGCGGCTTCCTGCTCGTCCCCATGCTGCAGCTGGTCTGCAACGTGAAACTCAAGAACGCGATCGCTACCAGTTCGGCCGTGCTCTGCGTCACCGCCACGATCGGCGCGGCCATGAAGATGGTCACCCTCCCCCAGCACGGCGAGACGATCCGCTCGGCCGTGCTGCTCGCCACCGTGATGGCCCCGACGGCCGTCATCGGCGCCGTGGCCGGGGCCAAGCTCCTCCACCGCATCCCCGTCCCGACCGTCCGCGTGTTGATCACCGTGCTGATCATCGCGACCATCAAGCGGCTGGCGGGTTGACGGGCCGAAGTGATTCGGGCCGCCCCCCAACGGCCGATGGTTATGAGACGCCGGCCCGCGCACAGCGTCGCGCGCGCCCGGAGAACTAACATACCCCGGGCCGGGGCCGCGCCGTCCGCCGAAGGAACCACGACCAGTGCCCACCGAGCGCACCAAGAAGACACTCCTGGTCCTCTCCCAGGTCTACGTCCCCGACCCCGCCTCCGTCGGCCAGCACATGCACGACGCCGCGGCGGAGATGGCGCGGCGCGGCTACCGCGTCCGTGTCCTCGCCTCTGCCCGCGGGTACGAGGACCCCAAGGTCCGCTACAAGCCGCGCGAACTCCTCGACGGCGTCGATATCCGCCGCCTGCCCCTCTCCTCCTTCGGCAAGAAGACCATCCTGGCCCGCCTCCTCGGCGGCGCCGTCTTCATGGCGCAGGCCATTGTCGGCGGCCTCTTCACCCCCCGTCTGCGTGCCATTCTCGTCAGCACCTCGCCCCCCATGTGCCCCGCAGCGGCCATCGTCATCTCGCTCTTGCGCCGCGCGCCGATCACCTACTGGGTCATGGACCTCAACCCCGACCAGATGATCGAGCTGGGCAGGATCAAGCCCGGCTCGCTCCCGGCCCGGGTCTTCAACCTGTTCAACCGCCTCATCCTCGGCCGGGCCCGCGACGTGGTGGCGCTCGACCGCTTCATGGCCGCGCGCCTCCTGAAAAAGAAGGACGTGCAGGCCAAGCTCTCGGTCCTCCCCCCCTGGCCGCACGAGGACGCCCTCGCCGTCGTGGAGCACGAGGCCAACCCCTTCCGCCAGAAGCACGCCCTCGGCCCGCACCGAGACCAGGGCGGCAAGTTCGTCGTGATGTACAGCGGCAACCACGGCTTCTCCACTCCCATCACCACCGTCCTTCAGGCTGCGCTGCGCCTCCGCGAGCGAGACGACATCGTCTTCATGTTCATCGGCGGCGGCGTCGGCAAGAAGGAAGTCGAGAAGACTATCGCCGAGCACAAGCCGCCCAACATCCGCTCCCTCCCCTACCAGCCTCTCTCCGAGATCAAGTACTCGCTCTCCGCGGCGGATGTGCACTTGGTCTCCGTCGGCAACGACGTCGTCGGCGTAGTGCACCCCTGCAAGGTGTACGGGGCGATGGCCGTCGCCAGGCCGATCCTGCTCCTTGGTCCGGACCTCTGCCACGTTTCGGACCTTGTGGACAAGCACGGACTGGGCCGGCACATCGCTCACGGCGACGTCGACAGGGCGGTGAACGCCATCCAGCAGCTCGCGGCCATGCCCCGCGCCGAGCTCCAGACCATCGGCCGGCGCGCCAAGGCCGTCATCGACAGCGAACTGAGCAAGGAGATTCTCTGCGGCAGGTTCTGCGACGTGGTAGAACGAGGGCTGGGAGGCAAGCGGCCCGCGCGATCGGCCGATGATGCCAGAGAAGGAGTGAATCCCGCCGGCGAGCGCTGACACCCTCGCCTGCCGCCGCTGCTCCCATGACCAAGTATGTCTTCATCCAGGACGACCCCTTCTACCTCCCCAAGGTGCTCGACAAATACCTGCGCGAGTTTGCCGACACCACCGCCGGCATCAACATCCAGCCCAACACCCAGGGCAAGCGCACCGTCCTCCGGACCGCCCGCGACCTTCTGAAGATGTACGGTCCCTGGTACTTCCAGTGGAAGCTCCGTCACTACCTCTGGCACAAGCTGAAGGCCAAGGCCATCAACGGCTGGGCCGGTTCCACCCGGCGCTGCTACACCGTCGCCGCTGTCGCGAAGAAATACGGCGTGAAGATCGACCGCGCCGACGACGTCAACAGCGAGGCCTTCCTCAAAGTGCTCCGCGAGCGCGGCGTCGACTTCATCATCTCCATCTCCGGCACCCAGCTCTACCGCAAGGCCCTGCGCGAGCAGACCCGCTGCGGCATCGTCAACTGTCACGGCGCCCTCCTGCCCAGGTACCGCGGCCTCATGCCTTCCTTCTGGACCCTCGCCAACAACGAGAAGGAGGGCGGCGTCTCCGTCCACTTCGTCGATGCCAAGCTCGACAACGGCCCCATCGTCGTCCAGAAACGCTACCGCATCCACCCCCACGACACCCTCGAGGACATCATGGCCCGCGGCAAGGACCTCGCCGCCGAGTGCATCGTCGAGTGCGTGCGCATCGTCGAGGACTGCGATAATCGCCGCGCACCCGTCCCCACCACCTCCAATCCCGAGAGTGAGATGTCCCACTTCTCCATGCCCACGAGAGAAGACGTCCGTCGCTTCCGCCGGCACGGCCACCGCTTCTTCTAGCCGACGTGCCCGCCACCACGACCCACCGTGATCGCCGCCCCGCACAACCTCACCCACGCCCTCTCGTTCGACATCGAGGACTGGTTCCACATCGTCGAGATCGAAGCGGTCGAGGACCCCGCGCTGTGGCCGAAGCTCTCGGCCGAGTCGTCCATCGTCGAGCGCTACACCGACCGCATTCTCGAGATCTGCGCCGATCACAACACCCGCGCGACATTCTTCATCCTCGGCTGGGTCGCCCAGCGCCACCCCGACCTCGTCCGGCGCATCGCCGCCGCCGGCCACGAGATCGGCACGCACGCCTTCTGGCATCGCAAGGTCTACGAAATGACGCCGGAGGCCTTCCGCCAGGACGTCCGCGACTCGCTCGACGCCATCCGCGCCGGCGCCCCCGGCGTCCCGATCCGCGGCTTCCGCGCCCCCTCCTTCTCCATCACGCGCGGATGCGAATGGGCCTTCGACGAGCTCCTCGACCTCGGCATCGAGTACGACGCCTCACTCTTCCCCGCCAGACGCGGGCACGGCGGCTACGCCTGCACGCCCGGCCCGCACACGATCACCACGCCGCGCGCCCGCACCATCCCCGAGCTCCCCATGTCCATCGCCCGCTTTGGACCCAAGCGGTTCTGCTACTCCGGCGGCGGGTACCTGCGCCTCCTCCCCTCTCCCATGATCGAGCACGGCCTCCGCCAGGAAGCCGCGGCCGGGCGTGCCACCGTCATCTATCTCCACCCGCGCGACTTCGACCCCCAGTGCCCGCGCGCCCCCATGCCGCTCTACCGGCGCTTCAAGTGCTACGTCGGCCTGGGCACCACCGAGCGCAAGCTCCGCCGCCTGCTCAGCCGCCACCGGTTTTCGACCTGCGCCGAGGTGCTGGGCCTGAGCGGCGTCGCACCGGTCGCCCCCGCGCAGGTATCTTGATGTCGAGATGACCGCACCCCTGCCCACGCCCGTCCCCGAGCAGGACAGCCCGCACACGCCCGGCAACCGCGCCGCCCGCGTCCTCTGGGGCATCGTCTACACGCTGCTCTTCCGTCCCTCGCCGCGCCCGCTGCACGGTTGGCGCAACGGGATTCTGCGCCTCGCGGGCGCGAAGATCGACCCCACCGCGCGCGTCTACCCCCGCGCCCGCATCTGGGCCCCATGGAAGCTCACCATGGGCGCCCATGCCTGCATCGGCGACGATGTCGACTGCTACAACGTCGCCGGCGTCACCATCGGCGCCAGCTCGACGGTCAGCCAGTACAGCTACCTCTGCGGCGCCACCCACGACTTCGAGGCCTCAGCACACCCCCTGGTCCCGCTCCCGATCACGATCGGCGCGAACTGCTGGATCGCGGCCGACGTCTTCGTCGCACCCGGCGTGAACATCGCCGACGGCGTCGTCGTCGGCGCCCGCTCGTCGGTCTTCGGCGACCTCCCTCCTTGGACTCTCTGCACCGGCTCGCCCGCCCGCCCAACGCGTCCGCGCGTCCTCCGAGACGCCCCCACGGGCCCCGCCGCGGAGACCTAGCCGCGGAGCGGTACACGAACCTGGCCAGGGACGGGAGCCCTGGTGTACACGCAGTCTTGCAAGAGCCCCAGAGGGGCGACACGGGCACCGTATCGGTCCGCCAGCCGCTCGCCAGCCTGGCTCACCTCGCCGCCCCCCCCACCTTCAGCGCCAGCAGCTTGTCCCGGTACATCAGGCTGATCATGTACTCGTAGCTCGCCTGCAGGAGCGCCAGGTGCAGCCCGGCCCGCCCGTCCAGAACCCCCAGGCGCGCGACGTACATATACACGAACCGCAGCACCGGGCGCATCGGCGCCCGCGGCCACGCCTCGCGCCGCAGCCACTGCCGGAACCCCTGCAGGTGCGGGAACAGCGCCTGCCCGCGCGCCGCGCCGCCGCGCCCCAGCTTCGACTTCACCCACTCGTCGCTCTCCATGTCCGCGTACTTGTTGTGCTTGGTGATGTACTCCGAGATCGTCTCCCGCCGAATGTGCAGCATCTCATGGCGCAGGAAGTCGGTGGGCCCGTCGCACACCATGTGCTCGTGCACCGCGCGGTCCTCGTACCGGCACCGCCCGCGCTTGAAAAACCGCAGGTTCCACGACGGGTACAGCCCGCCGTGCCGGATCTCCCGCCCCATGAAGATCACCACGCGGTTGACGAAGTACCCGTCCACCCCGCCCCCGGCCCGCGCAACCCTGAGCACCTCGTCGCGCAGCGCCGGCGTGATGCGCTCGTCGGCGTCCAGAATGAAGATCCACTGGCCCTTGAAGGGCATGTTGTCCAGCGCCCAGTTCTTCTGCTTGGAGTAGTTCTCGAACCGGTGCTCCACCACCACCGCGCCGGCCCGGCGGGCCAACTCCTGCGTGCCGTCGGTGCTCAACGAGTCCAGCACGTACACGTCCCCCACCTGGCGCGCGTTCGCAACCGTCTGCGCGATGTGCGACACCTCGTTCAGCGTCGGGATCAGGATGTCCACCAGCGGCTCGGGCGGCGACGCGCCGGGAGTGGGTGGAGCGGGCGGAAGCGTCGGCATCACGAGGCACCCCCCGCGGCCGGGGCCGCGACCGTCTCCGCTGGCGGAGCAGCCGGCGATGGCGCCGGCGGGGCAAGGGGGGCGGCGCCGCCGGGCTCCACCAGCCGCCTCTCAACCACCGCCTCGGTCCGGTCGCGCCACTGCTTCTCCTGCTCCAGCACCTTCAGCTCGATCCAGTACTCGTACATCGAGATCATCGCGCAGTAGTGCAGCCCGGCGCTCCCGTCCAGGAACGCCAGCCGCAGCACCACGTGGTACAGGAACCGCCACAGGGCCCGCATCTTCAGGAAGAACGAGAGGTTCTTGATCGCCCGCCGCCGGATCATCGGGTCCCGCGAGAACAGGTGGCCGGTGCCGCCGATCCCCTGCCGGCGCGTGGCCACGGCCTCCAGCGCCTCGCGCTGCGAATAGAAGTTGTGCTTCTCGAACCACCGCTTCAGCCCCGTGTTGAAGCTGTAGTGGTTGAAGTGCTTCTCCAGGCTCCCCACCGTCCCCTGCACGATCGGGTGCACGTTCGTCGCGCGCACCTCGTACCGCACCAGCTCCGGCCTCACCAGGCGGATCAGCCACACCGGGTACCCGGAGCTGCGCTTGATCCACTTCCCCATGAAATAGTTCCGGTACCGCAGCCGGTACGCGCCGTGCCCCGGCGCGGGGTCGTTCACCACGCGGATCAGCTCCTCGCGCAGGTCCTCGGGCACGCGCTCGTCGGCGTCGCAGACGTACACCCACGGGTGCTTGTACCGCACCTCCTCGAAGCCGTAGTTGCGCTGCTTGTACTCCGTGTCGAACGCCCGCTGCACCACCCGCACGTTCGGAAACCTCCGCGCCACCTCCAGCGTCCGGTCGTCCGAGAAGCTGTCCAGCACTACGACGTCGTCGGTGAACCCGAAGCACTCCAGGCACGGGCCGATGTTGTCCTCCTCGTCCTTGGTCAGGATGAGAACGCTCGGCACCTGGCGCCCAACCGGGGGCGTGGCGGCCGCGGATCCAACAGGCGGGGTTGTAGCGGCCTGGTCCGTCATCTTCCGTCGATCCTAGATGCCGTCGCAGCCCCCAGTCCCCCTCACCCTCTCACCCCTCATCTCTCAGTCCTCCGCCTCATCCCCCATCATCCGCCTGATCCCCGCCGCGAAATCCACCCGCGGCTCATACCCCAGCAGCTCGCGCGCCCGCGAGATGTCCGCCACCGAGTCCCGCACGTCCCCCGCCCGGCTCGGCCCGAACTCCGGCGTGCCCTCCGCCCCCAGCTCCTCCGCCAGCCGCGCCAGCACCGTCAGAAGGTCCGTCCGCACCCCCGTCCCGATGTTCACCACCTCTCCCATCAGCCGCCTCGGGCGCCCCGCCGCCGACAGGTTCGCCTCCACCACGTTCTCCACGTACGTGAAGTCCCGCGTCTGCTTCCCGTCGCCGTGGATCGTCACCCGGCGCCCCGCCCGCAGCGCCTTCACGAACGCCGAGATCACTGCGGCGTACGGCGAATCCGGGTTCTGCCGCGGCCCGAAAATATTGAAATACCGCAGGCTCACCGTCGACAACCCGTAGCACCGCGAGAACACCGCCAGCAGGTGCTCCCCCGCCACCTTGCTCATCGCGTACGGCGACCAGCAGTCGGGAACATCCGTCTCGCGGCTGGGGAGGCTCGGGTTGTTCCCGTACGCCGCCGCGCTCGCCGCGAAGACCACGCGCTGCACCCCCGCCGCCTTGGCCGCCGACAGCACCCGCTCGGTCCCCAGCACGTTCACCCGCATGCACTCCTCGGGCTTGTCCACGCTCTCCGGCACCGAGACCATCGCGGCCTCATGGAACACGTAGCGGCACCCGGCCACGGCCCGCTTGAGCGCCGGCGCATCGAGGATCGACGCCTGGATCAGCTCCGCCCCAGCCGGCACGTTCTCACGCACCCCGCCCGAGAGATCATCCAGCACGCGCACCCTCCCCCCCAGCTCAACGAGCCGCCGCCCCAGGTGCGACCCGATGAACCCCGCGCCCCCCGTGATCAGCGACATGGTCCCCTTGAAGTCGTCGCTACCAGCCATTCGCGCGTCTTTCACTTCTCACTTTTCAC
>JBGPJM010000137.1:0-13094 GCA_041485385.1 Phycisphaerae bacterium
CGCGTCGATGAGCGACCCCTCAACACCATCCGGCCCCTCCCCCGGCCAGCCGGCGCGAGAGCACTTCGAGATCGAGCCCGGCAGCGACAACCCCGCGGCCTCCGCCCCACCCTCGCCGCCCAAGCCGCGCATCGATGCCCCGCCGCTGCTGGAACTGGACCAGGACCCCTGCCCGCGCTGCCACGCGCCGCTCGCGAAGGACGCCGTTTTCTGCCTCAAGTGCGGATACGACCTCAAGTCGAACGTGGTCCGCACGTCCGAGACCGGCGTCGAGTACGCTCCCGAAGCCCCCAAGCCACCGCAGGAGTTCTCGACCCCCGGTCGCGGCGGCCTGCAGATCCTCGCCATCGCCGGCGCGGTCCTCACGGTCGGTGCCATGATCGCCGCCGGGGCCTTCTCTCCCTCGCCCAAGGCCATGATCGTTCTCACCGCCGTCGCGCTCACCCTCTACGAAACGCTCCTGCACGCGGGCACGGGCATCGTCGCGATCGCCGTCGCGGCCAAGCTCGGCGACATGCGGGTGGGACGCGTGGACCTCATCGCCGCGCGGATGTTCGTCGCTTTTGCCGCCTTCCAGCTCTTCGTTCACCTGTCCTTCCCGGGCCCGGTCATGCTGGTGAAGTTTCTCCTCTGGGGCGTGGGCGGCCTGGCGTACTGGGGGCTGGTGATGCTCCTCTTCAAGCGCTCGCGCATGGAGGCGCTGACCGTCATGATCGCGCACTTCATCCTGTACACGGTTGTGCAGTTCGGCACCTTCCTGGCGACGTGGTTCGCCGCCGCCGTCAAGACCGCGGGCAGCGGAGCCATCGGCGGATGAACCAGATCGAGCCCGCGCCGAGCGTCGATTCCCTCCTCACCCGTATCGGCGCGGCCTTCACCGGCGCCTTCGGCTCTCGACCCGCATGGGCGGCCCGGGCCCCCGGGCGGGTCAACCTCATCGGCGAGCACACCGACTACAACCAGGGCTTCGTCCTCCCCATCGCCATCGACCGCTGCTGCCTCTGCGTCGCCGCGCCGGCCGCGGACCCGCGGGTCTCCCGCATCCTCGCCGCCGACCTCGGCCAGCTCGTGGAGGTCGATCTCACCGGCGACCTCGATCGCGACATGACCGTTCGCGGTGGCCCGGGGGGGCAGGGGGGCGCAACGCCCGCGTCCCGGAGCACCCTCCCGCCCATCTCCCTCGCCGAAATCGCCTGGGCCCGGTACGCCCTCGGCGTCGCCGCGCAGTTCCGCACGCGCCTCGGCTCCCTCTCCAACCTCGATATCGCCCTCTCCTCCTCCGTTCCCCTCGGCTCCGGACTCTCCTCCTCCGCGGCGCTGGAGGCCTCCGTCGCCACCATCCTCGAAGCCGCGGCCGGGATCACCCTCGACCCCCTCGACAAGGCCCGCCTCTGCCAGCGCGCCGAGCACGCCTTCCCCAGCGTCCCCTGCGGCATCATGGACCCGCTCGCCTCGATCTGCGGCGTGCAGGACCACGCCCTGCTCATCGACTGCCGCGACGAGACGTACTCGCTCGTCCCCATGCCCCCGCCGGCCCAGGCCGTGGTCCTCATCGCCAACACCAACGTTTACCACGCGCTGGCGGGCGGCCAGTACGCCAAGCGCCGCGCAGCCTGCGAAGCCGCGGCCAAAGCGCTCAGCGTCGCCAGCCTCCGCGACGCCACAGGCACCAGCAACTCCCCGGCGCTCGCCCGACTGACCCAGGAGCAGCGCAACTGCGTCACCCACGTCCTGAGCGAGAACGAGCGGACCATCCGCGTCGCTGGACTCCTCCGCGCCTCGGCCGCCGCCGCGCACGACCACGCTTCTTCCGACTGGCGCACCACACTCGAGCAGATCGGCGCCCACATGCTCGACTCCCACCATTCCCTCAGCGAGACATACGGCGTCTCCTGCCCCGAGCTCGACACCCTCGTCGAGCTTGCGATGGCCCTTGGCCGCTCTCGCGGCGTGTACGGCGCCCGCATGACCGGCGGCGGCTTCGGCGGCTGCATCATCGCCCTCGTCCACCCCCGCGCGGTGACCGATGTCGCCCTGGCCCTCCACCAGGGCTACCAGGCCCGCCACCAGCGCGACTGCACCGTGTACACGACCCGGGCCTGCGACGGCGCGGTCACCCTCCTGTTTCCA
This sequence comes from Phycisphaerae bacterium, assembly GCA_041485385.1. Classification (GTDB taxonomy): domain Bacteria; phylum Planctomycetota; class Phycisphaerae; order Phycisphaerales; family UBA1924; genus JBGPJM01. The sequence continues at coordinate 2,131 of JBGPJM010000137.1, forward strand.
GAGCCTCCGGGCGCGGGAGCCTGACCGCTCTGGAAAACACCCCCATCCGTCCATACAGTCTCCCCGCTTCCCCCCCGCCGGGGTGGGGGCGGCCAGACCGGGCGTGTACCGAAGTGGTCAAACGGGGCAGACTGTAAATCTGCTGGCTTATGCCTTCGCTGGTTCGAATCCAGCCGCGCCCACTTCCTCTTCTCGGGCCGTTCTGTTCACGGTCGCACCACCCGCCGTTCTGCACTGCCCGAAGGGCACGCCCGTTGCTCGGTCGACTCGGGGGTGTTGCGCCGATCGCTGCTGAATGCTGGGGCCACGCCCGGCCAATGAGCCGAAAGCCGCTGGACCGGTTCGGTGGCGGGCCTTGACCTCCGGCCTGTTAGTGCCAATTAGGGAAACTTCCGCGTGGAATCGTCATTCCGTCGGAGGCATGATGATGTTGTCGAGACTGACGGATTGCGGGGGGAAGGATGCCGTCGGCACCACCCCTCCGTGCGGAGGGATCGCGGGCGATCCGGCGTCCGTGCGGTGCGCACCCGGCGACGTGGGGTGCAGTCGGGAGAGCATGCTGGGAGAGATAGCGGCGGCCAAAGAGTGAGCCGCCAGCGAGGGTGCGTCTTATGCAAGCGACCAGGACGGTGCTGCTCATCGCGGGAATGCGGGGCGCTAAATGCCGGCAGCGGGTCGTGGCCGCCCTCGAGGCCGTCTGCGGTGTGAAGGAAGTGGAAGTGAACCTCTATCGAGCCCGTGCCACGGTACTCCACGCGCCGACCTGCGAAACGTCGGGACTCATCCGGGCGGTCGTCAGCGCCGGCTACGGCGCTGTGCTCGACGTGAAGGGGAGGGCCTCGCGCGGCCTCCGGGGCCGGCTGGTCGGGCAATCGTCGACGGCACCGAGCATGGGCGTACAGGGTGCTTCGACAAGGACGACACTGAAGACCGCTCTGACGGCAAAGGACGTCATGGTCCCCGAGCCGATATGCGTCGAGCCCTCGACGACGATCCGTCAACTGGCCCGTGAGTTCGAGGAGAACCAGATCTCCGGGGCACCGGTGGTGGACCAGGAGGGGAGGGTCATCGGGGTGGTGTCCAAGACGGACCTGATCCGCCGCTGCTCGGAGGGCACCGGCGAAGTCCCGCCTGCGGATCTTTTCGAGGTCCTGTCCGAACAGGGCGGGGAAGACGAGGACGATCGCGGGGCCGGTTCCGAGCCGCTGATCTGCGTCCAGGAGTTCATGACAGAGGATCCGGTGACGGTGGCGCTGGACACTCCGGTGAGTTGCATCGGTCGCATCATGTTCGAGAGGCGGATCCACCGTGTCGTCGTGGTGGATGGGGAGAGATTCCCGCTGGGGATCATCACGAGCCTGGACCTTCTGGGTGTCGTCGCGCATGAGCTTCGCGAGCGCGCCGGGGGCGGCCGCGGGACTCTGGCACGAGCATGAGCCACCCCGTGTCGACTCTGTGCGGGCGGGCCCCACGTGGTCGGGGGGTGGCCGCGGCGCCCGGGCTCGGGGCGGTTGCCGCCGCCGGAGGGGCATGCGGTGCGGCGTCACCCGTGGGGGGGCGCTCGGGCGCGATCGCCGTTACAATCGGCGAGGAGGATCCGCGCGATCCGGATCGCACGGAGGATCTGAACATGGCGGCGGACGGAACGAACGAGACCGAAGCACCGATCGATAGCCAGGCTCGCTTGCTGTCGATCATCGACTGCGCGATGGACGCGATCATCACGGTCGACGAGGCGCATCGTGTCGTGATGTTCAACAGAGCGGCGGAGCGGATCTTTGGCGTTCCGGCGCGCGAGGCGATCGGCGGATCGCTGGACCGGTTCATCCCGGAGCGGTTCCGGGGCGCCCACGCCGGTCATGTCCGATCGTTCGGGTGCACGGGGGTGACGACGCGGGCGATGGGACGGCTGGACACGCTCTGCGGGCTGCGGGCGGACGGGAGGGAGTTTCCGATCGAGGCGTCGATCTCGCAGACGCCTTCGAATGGCCGGCGGTTCTTCACGGTGATCCTGCGCGACATCTCCGAACGGCAAAGACTCGAGCAGCAGCTGCTGCAGTCGCAGAAGATGGAGAGCATCGGTCGCCTAGCGGGCGGGATCGCGCACGACTTCAACAACCTCTTGATGGCCATGTTCAACTACCTGACCCTGGCGTCGCGCCGGCTCGAATCCGGCCACCCTGCCCGGGGCGCGCTGACGCATGTGCAGGAGGCCGCGGAGCGAGCGGCCGCGCTCACGCGGCAACTGCTCGCTTTCGCCCGCAAGCAGGTCGTGCACCAGCGGGTGCTTTGTCCCCGCGATGTGGTCGTGGGGCTGGAGCCGATGCTGAGGCGTCTCTTGGGTGAGGACGTGATGCTGCGCGCGGTGCTGGCTCCGGACACGGGCAACGTCCGAGCCGACGGCGCCCAGCTCGAGCAGGTGCTCATGAACCTGGTCGTGAATTCCAAGGACGCGATGCCCCGGGGCGGTACGCTCACGATCGAGGCCGGCAACATGGTGCTGGACGAGGCGTACTGCCGCACGCGCGTGGGGACCACACCCGGCGAACACGTGCTGATCTCGGTCACGGATACGGGCGTGGGGATGGCGCCGGATGTCTTGGCTCGCTTGTTCGAGCCGTTCTTCACGACCAAGCCGCCTGGGAAGGGGACCGGCCTGGGGCTGGCGACATGCCACGGGATCGTCAAGCAGAGCGGCGGGCACATTGCGGTGTACAGCGAGCCGGGGCGGGGAACATCCATGAAGGTCTTTCTTCCTCGCGTGCTGGAGGAAGCGGCGGGCAGCGCGCCCGCCGGGTCCGAAGCGGAGCCCGTCGGCGGCACCGAGACGGCCCTGCTGGTCGAGGACAGCGCTATGGTCCGGGACCTGGCGAGCGCGGCGTTGCGGGACGCGGGCTACACGGTGCTGTCGGCCACGGGCGGCTCCGAGGCTCTGCGTGCGGTCGCGGAGCACGCCGGGCCGATCGACCTGCTGGTGACCGACGTCGTGCTCCCGGAAATGAGCGGTGTGAAGCTGGCGGAATCGCTCTTGCGGGCGCGGCCCGGCATGGCCGTGATCTACATGTCCGGCTACACGGACGAGACGATCGCCGACCACGGAGTCGAGACGGCGCGGATGGCGTTCCTGGCCAAGCCTTTCACGATGGATACGCTGCTGCGGAAGGTCCGGGAGGTGCTCGACGGCGGAAAGGACCGCTCACGGTTGCGCAGGCGATGATGTTCCCGGCGTGGCCGGGCCTGTTGCGTCGAGGGGTAGGGGATCAATCGGCGGAGCCGTCCGACAGAGCAGCGCGCATGGACGAGAAGGAATGCAGCACGACCGGCGGCGATTGGGAGATGCGTCGAGTCGCCATCGTTGGCGCGGGGGCCATGGGCACGACTCTCGCCGCGATCGTCGGGCGCAGGCTGCCGGTGGTGGTCGTCTGCCGTGACGCGGGCCGGGCGGCGGAACTCTTCCGGGACGGGGCACGGGCCCAGGGAGCGGTGTCGGCCGAATCTCGCCCGATCATCGTGGGGTCCATGGGCGATCTGGCGGCGGTGGGCGGCGTGAGCGCGCTCTTCGTGACCACCAAGACCACGGCGATCCCCCAGATCGCCGCCGAGTTGCGCCCGTTGATGGACCGCATCGGCGATCAAGCGGGCGCGCCGTACATCGTCAGCTTCCAGAACGGGATCGAGTCGGGGCGGCATCTGATGGAGCTGTTGCGGGACCGGCGTGTGCTGCGGATGGTGCTCAGCCTCGGGGCGGTCCTGGACCCGCGCACCGGCGCGGCGCGCGTACACATGGCCGCGGGGGTGCAGTCGATCGGGTGCGCCCACGCCGCCCACCGGGACGTGTGCCGGAAGATCAGCGAGGCCCTGAGCGCCGCCGGCCTCCGCACGGAGTTTGTGTCCGATATCGAGGCACGTGTGTGGGCGAAGGGGATCATCAACGCCGCCGTGAACCCGGTTGCGGCGCTGGTAAACTCGACTATCGGGCAGGTGATGGACTCCCCGGCCCGCCTGATCGTCGAGGCGCTTCTCCGCGAGGGGCTGGCCGTGGGGAAGGCCGCGGGGATCCACCTGGCCGATGATTACCTCGACCAGGCCCGCGAGACGATCCGGCGGTCCGCCGAGCACACCCCCAGCATGGTCGAGGACATCCGGGCCGGACGGGAGAGCGAGGTCGGCGAGCTCAATCGACAGATTCTCGCGCATGCGCGCCAGGCCGGCGTTCCGGCGCCGACCCACGAGGTGATCGACGCGCTGATCGAGACGTTCGACTGGAAGCTGTACTCATCCCCGGCCCGACCGCCGGCGGCCGGGTTCGTGCGCGGCGCCACGCCCGATGAATCACCCGAGGCCAACGCGCCCACCGGCTAGCTAGGGACAGATGACCTCCGGCCTCCAGCCGCTCATCACGTGGAGCATGACCCGATTCTGGCCGACCTGCAGCGTCTGAAACCAGTCGATCAGCTCGACCTCGAGTTCGATGACCACGAAGTTCCGCCGGGCCTGTGCGGCCATCCCTTCGGTGATGGCCTGGAGAGTATGTGGGAGCCGCGGATCCTGCTGCACCTGCATGCCCGGCGGGTCCGGTGATGAATCCAGGTACTGCAGGGCGAGGGAGGTCTGCTCCCAGTGGTGTGCGGCGGCCTGGTCGCCGGAATGCAGCGAGACGGCCCCTTCGAGCCGGATCTCCACGCCGTCGCGTCCGTCGTATGCGACGAGGCAGGCGTGCGGCATGGCCGAGAGGTCCTCGATCTTCGACGATCGGCGGTCGGTGTGGAACCAGATACGCCGCGACGAGCGATCGGCGCCGCGGATGACCATCATGCGTGCCGAGGGACGTCCGGAGACCGTCGCCGTCGCCAGCGTGACCAGGCGCATGGGGTGGGCGCGGTCGCCCGCGCCGGCGGACAGCCGTTTCCACGTCTCGTCGAGAACTCTCTCGGGCGGGATGAGAGCCAGGGCGGTCATCGGCGATCCTCCCGGGGGGCGGCTCCGCTGAGCGATCGCCCGCCGCTCAGCGGTCGGGCGATTCTGCCGGTGTTGGCCGGGCAACCTGAACCCGGCGCGACAGTGCGCGGCTGTGCCGCCAGATGACGATGGCGTAGCCGAGCAGGAGGGCGAGCCCGGCGACGTGGGCGAGGATGAGGTATTGGGTGCCGGTCATGCGTGTTTCCCCAGGGGGACAAGGCGTGGGTGCGCCGGCGCATCCTGGGCGCCGGCGCGGGCGCCGGCGCGGGTGAGGCGACCGAGGCGGAAGCGGGCGACGATCAACCCGGCGCTGAGCATGGTTATCGCGACGAACCACACGATGAGCGTGTGCTGCATCGGCGGCGCGAGCCGGATCGACGATGGATGAATGTCAGGGAGCAGCTTGACGGAGAGGTAGACCAGCGGTACGTCCAGGAACGCGACGATGCCGTACACGGCGCTCACCAGCGCCCGCCGCTGCGACGATTCGATCGAAGGACGGACCATCAGGTAGACGACGTAGAGCAGCCAGAGGACGAGGCTGAAGGTCAGTCGGGGGCTCCAGGTCCACCAGTGTCCCCAGGCGTTGCGTCCCCAGATCATGCCTGTGAGGAGCACGACCGAGCAGAGCAGCACGGCCACCCGCGCGGCCGCCTCGGCCAAGTCGTCCCACATCGCCGTGCGCTGCATCATGTAGCCGGCGCTGGCGACGAAGACCACGAAGCAGGCGATGAACGTGTTGATGGCGACCGGGAGGTGGAAGTAGAAGATTTTCTGGATCGGACCCATGGTCGATTCTGTCGTGGCATAGAAGGCCGACATCCACAGGCCCGTGGCCAGGAGTGCGATCGTTATCGTCCAGTACACCGGCCCGAATGCGCGGCGGGCAGTGCCCATATTGCACCTTCTAGGGTTCGAGGATAAGTTCGGAGGCCAGCCAGGAGGCAACAAGGAATATCACGTCGAACGCGACCAGGATCACGAGCCCGCCGCCGGTCTGCGGGTGGGTATCAGAGAACATCGCGATCATCATCTGCGTGGAGGCCAGGACCAGGGGCAGGCACAGCGGGAACACCAGCAGGGCCAGCAGGCCGCCCTGCAGGCGGGATGACGAGACGGCCGCGGCGAACAGCGTGCCGACCGCCGCGAAGCCCACGATGCTCAGGGCCATGACCTTAACGAAGCCCAGCGGCGCGGCGGAGAGATCAAACTGGAAGAGGACGATGCCGACGGGCGTCACGACGATCGCCAGGGCGAGCATGAGCGCGAGGTTGGCGACGAGCTTGGCGAGATAGATGACGCCGCGATCGATGGGGGCCAGAAGAAGGCTGGCCAGGGCGTCGTCGTAGCGCTCGACGGCCATGGTCTTCTCGAAGACCAGGACGCCGCCGAAGAGGTAGGCGACCCACAGGATGGCGGTGGCGGCTGCCCCCTTGGCTCCCGGACCGGGCCCTAGCCCCAGGGCCAGGACGACGACGATGAGGACGCCTAGGACGACGACCAGGCCGAGCGTCTGGCGGCTGCGGGCCTCGATGCGGAGGTCCTTGGCGACGAGGATGGCGGCCTGGCGGAGCGCGGTCATGGGAGTTCACCCCCGTTTCCCGCGGCCTCGTCGAGGACCGTGCGGGCGTCGAGCGTGCCGGCGGCGCGGTCGAGGGCGACCCTGCCGCGCCGAAGGACGATGGCGCGCTGGGCGAGCCGGAGACTCTGGGCGATGTCGTGGTTGGCCAGGATGATGGTGGCGCCCCTAGCGTGGAGCTCGGTCAGGCAGAGCTCGAGGCGCGCGGCCGAGGGGGCATCGAGGCCGGTGAATGGCTCGTCGGCGAGCAGAAGGTCGGGGGAATGCATGAGCGCACGGGCGATGGCCACGCGCTGGGCCATGCCGCGGCTGAGGTGCTTGACGGCGTCGGTTCCGCGATCGGCGAGGCCCACGAACTCGAGGAGCTCCTGGGCGCGACGGCGCGCCCGGGGGACGGAATACAGGCGGCCGAAGAGTTCGAGGTTCTCCAGGGCGGAGAGGTCGCGGTAGAGCATGATCTGGTGGCCGATCATGCCGATGCGCGCCCGGAGGCGAGCGCTGTCGTGCCGGACCGGCTGGCCGAACAGCTCGAGCCGCCCGCTGGAGGGGTGGGTGAGCGTGGCGAGCACCCGGAGGAGTGTGCTCTTGCCGGCGCCGTTCTCACCCAGCAGGGCGAGGAACGCGGCGCGGGGGAGGTCGAATGAGACGCCGGTCAGGATGGCGCGGTCGTCGATGGTCTTCCCCAAGTCCCGGACCCGGGCGCAGGGCGACGCCGCCTCGGCCGTGGCGGCGGTGGCGAGTCGCGTGGCGAAATCGGCGGCCATCGCGCTCACAGAGCGGTCCCTTCGGCTTTGAGCGCCGCGGGCGCGCGGCTGGGCGACCGCCGGAACATGACGACGGCGACGAACAGGAGCGCCACCCCGGCGCCGACGCCCGCGACAATCTTGGCGATGTTGGTCGATGAACCCTGGATCGAACCCTGGACCGGCGGCGCGGCGGGCGCCCCCAGACCGGTGAGGATGATGCCGGCCGCCTGTCCGCCCGCGATCTCCTGGCCTTGGAAGATCCGCACGGGCGTTTCGCCCATCTTCGAGACACCCGTGGGAGCCAGGGCGGCGGGCTCGGCCTGGGAGCCGTCGTCGGGGACGAAGAGGACCATGTTGTGGGTGAGGGCGCCGGCACCGAAGGTGAGGTCCGTACGCCCGCCTGCGGCGGGGACTTCGTAGGAGAAGCGGTAAGAGGCCTTGCCCGGCATAAGGGGCATCTGTACGGCGAGGGTGCGGTCGGTGAACGTGGTGCAGCACCAGCCGTGGAAGCCCTCCTCGAGCTGCACGTTGCGCGCCCCCGGGGGGAGAAGCACGGAAACGGCGGTGCGCCGGCCCTCGGCGCTGGGGGGCTCGCCGAGCCAGGTGCGGTCGGCGGGGTTGGTGACGACGACGTTCTCGGAGACAGCGACGGCATCGCCCATCGGCTCGGCCATGACGTGACGCATGGTGATCGACCAGTCGGGCTTGACGTCGGTGGTCTCGTACACGGTGACGTTCATCGAGGCGTCGCGGCTGGCCTCGCTCATCGCGGGGCCCACCTCCTGGTAGACCACGCCGGCATACTTGATGCGGATTACGGGGGTGATGCCGATGCCGACCGGGAGATCGCCGACGACCGCCTCGCCACGCTCATCGAATTTGGCGTCGATCTGGTGGATGGACTGGTTCCGGTGGAACAGGTGAAGCTCGAAATCGGCCGCGCCGACGCCGGGCGCGTCCTTGGTGCCCTGGAGGGCGTGGACGGTGAGAGCGCCCTTGGCGCCGTTGGCCAGGGCGTCGAGGAAGTCGGTGGGGGCGGCGGGCTCGGGCGCGGCCGGGGCAATGGGCTGCTGCTGGGCGAGCGATATCGGGATCAGCAGCCCGCAGGCGACGATCGCGGCGGAGAATGCGCGGGGTTTCATGCGTGGGCCTCCTCGAGCAGGGGGGCAGGGGCGGTGCCGGGTCCCGGGGCACGGAACGGGAAGGACGGGCGCTTGGCGGGCGCGGGCCGGCGGTCCACGGCCAGGCGCGGCTTGGGAAGGAGGCGCGGGGCGAGGGTGAAGACGCCCCCGAGCGAGAGGACCACGGCGCCGATCCAGATCCAGCTGGTGAGAGGGTTGATGAGTACCTGGATGGCGGCACGCTGGCCGCCTGTGTCCCAGCCGGCGAGGGCGAGGTAGAGATCCTCGCGGAGGCCGGCGCGGATGGAGATCTCGCTGCTGGCGTCCTCGGCCTTGTCGTAGAAGCGCCGCTGTGGCGTGAGCGTGCGGGCGGCACCCGACGGCCCAACGATCGACACGGAGGCCTCGACGGCGGTGAAGTTGGTGTGCCGCACCTCGCGGAGGCCGTCGAAGCGGAGGTCGAATCGGCCGACGCGGGCGGTCTGGCCCGGCGTCAGCTTGATGACCTGCTTCTCGGAGTAGAGGCTTGAGCCCGCGACGCCGAGGACGACGAGCACGATGCCCAAGTGCGAGAGTTGGCCGCCGTAGCGCCGGTGGTTGGTGTCGATCACCCGGGCGGTAGTGGCGAGCACACCAGCGCCCGCGAAGCGGACCTGCATCCGGATGGTGCGAACGAAGGTGAAGACCATGACGACGACGGCCAGCACCGTGATGGCCACGCAGACCATGGCCGTGACGTTCCGAAGGCCCAGCAGAACACTGGCGGCGACGGCCAGGGCAGCGACCACCCCCGGGACGAGCAGTCCCTTGCGGAGCGAGCCGGCCGCGGCGACGCCGTATACCAGAAGAGGGCCGACCGCCATGAGGGCGGCCACCACCAGGCCCATTGGTGCGACGACGTGGTTGTAGAAGCCCGCGCCGACGCTGACGGGCTCCTTCATGAACAGGCCGCTGATGAGCGGGAAGATCGTGCCGACGAGCGTGGTCGCGGTCATGATGAGGAAGAGGACGTTGCCGAAGAGGGAGATCCCTTCGCGCCCGACCAGGCTCTCGAGCTTGTGGTCGGGGCGGAGCAGGGCGCGTCGACGCAGGATGACGGCGAGGCTCGCCGCGACGAGTACGACCAGGAAGACAAGGAAAAACGTGCCCACGAGAGACTCGCCGAAGGCGTGGACGGACTGGATGACGCCGCTGCGGGTGAGGTAGGTGCCGAAGATGCAGAGGATGAACGTGAGGGCGGTGAGGCCGATGCTCCAGCCCTTGAGCATGCCGCGGTGCTCGTGGACAATGATGGAGTGGATGAGGGCGGTTCCGGTGAGCCAGGGGAGAAGGGAAGCGTTCTCGACGGGGTCCCAGGCCCAATATCCGCCCCAACCGAGTTCGACATAGGCCCACCAGGCGCCCAGCGCGATGCCGGCGCCAAGAAAGAGCCACGAGGCAATGACCCAGCGTCGAATCTGCGAGACCCAGGTGTTGGCAGTGCACCCGGCAATGAGCGATCCCATCATGATCGCGAAGGGGATGGCGAACCCGGCGTAGCCAAGGAAGAGCATCGGCGGGTGGGCGACCATCGACCAGTGCTGGAGCTGAGGGTTGAGGCCGTGTCCGTCGAGCGGGACCTGACCGGGGACCCGCACGAACGGATTGGCGGCGAAGATCATCAGGGCGGCGAAGAAGAGCGAGATCGCCGCGAGCGTCCCAAGTGTCCCGGGCTCGGCGGGGCCGGAGAGACGGCGGCGGCAGATTGCGGCGAGAACGGTGAGCCCGGCGAGCATCCATGCCCACAGGAGGAGGCTGCCTTCCTGTCCGGACCAGAACGCCGCGACGCGGTAGGCTACGGGGAGGGCCCGCTCGGTATGCGAGGCGACGTAGGCGAACTGCATGTCGGCGGTGACGAGCGCGGCGCCCAGAGCCACGGCGGCCCCGGTGAGGCAGAGCCAGACGAGCGCGAGGGCGACGCGGGCGCGTCCGAGCCAGGCAGGCGCCTGGAGGCGGGCCGCGGCGACGCAGGCCAGGAGAGCTACGGCTGCCGCAAGGACCGCGCCGCAGAGGCCAAAGTTACCGATGAGTTCGGTCACGGCTTGGTCTCCGCGCCGGGCTTGGGGGCATTGGCGGAAAGGGCAGCCTGACCGTCGCGGACGGGGCCGTTCTCGTCGTGGCCCTCGTACTTACTGGCGCACTTGGTCATGAGCACGTCGGCCTGGAAGACGCCGGCGTCGTCAAGAGCCCCCTCGATGACAACTTGGCGTCCGGCATCGAACATATCCGGGATGGGGCCGTGGTACGCGACGGGGAGGCTGCCGCCACTCTTGCCGACAAGCTGGAAGGTGGCCACGAGGTCGGCGCGCCGTACTTCAAACTTGTCGGCGCCGACATCGCCGTGGACCCGGGTGCGCTGGCCGTGGCGGTCGGCGTTGGCGACGAACGCGTCGACATCGACGAAGTAGACCCATCCCGACGTGATGCCCGCGACGGCGAGGTAGCCGACGCAGGCGGCGAGCGCCAATCCGCCTATCAGGAGCTTCAATCGGATGTTCATCATGGCCCCTGTCGATCGCC
>JBGPJM010000138.1:0-13088 GCA_041485385.1 Phycisphaerae bacterium
GTCCTTGGCCATGGCATCGGGGGAGCGGAACGTGCCGGGCTCGCGGGAGGGGTCGGGCGTGTTCTTGAGGAGCTCGTCGATGGTGACGCTGGCGACGGCGCGGACGATGCCGCGCTTCACGGCGCCCAGGACGATGGAGCGTTCCTGGTCGGGCGTGATGTTCTGCTGGACCAGGCGCGGGTCCTCACGGTGGTAGGTGAGCGACCAGCGGGTGTGGGCGAGGTTGCCGTCGGCCGTGAGGTTGGCGTTGTCGGAATCGGGGTTGAGGGAGTCGCGCCCGCCCTGGGAGAGGATCTGCACGCCGTAGGTGGCGACCTGCTTCTTCTCCTGATCGGTGAGCTCGGGGAAAAACTCCGAGTCGAGGGAGATCGCCTGGGCGCCGGTCTGGACCTTGACGAGCTCGCCGAAGGGCTCCGGCCATGAGAAACGGAAGCCGGGGGAGATGTCCTGAGACTCGACCCTGCCGAAGACCAGCCGGATCGCCTTCTCGCCCTCGCCGACGGTGCGGAAGCCGCTGAGCACGTAGAACGCCACCAGCAGGAGCACGGCGAGCTGGACAAGGCGGAAGGTGATGCGGAGCGCATCGGCGAGGGACTGCGTGGCCGGGTCCATGAGCGCACCGACGGACTCACCGTCGGCCGTGGCGCCGTCGCGGCTGATGGTGACCGAGGCGGCCCGCATCTTCGCCGCGGGGGCGAAGTTGCGTCGCGGCTGATCGGTTGCGCCGGGTGCGCCCGCCGGGCCGTTGGGGAGGTTCTCGCTCATTGGTGCTGCGTGCCTCCGGCCTTGGGATCAGCGGCCGCGGCCGGGCTGCCGGTGGGGGAGGCACCGGTCGGTGTCGTGCCGGGCGCGACGGCCTTGGGCGCCTGGCCGGTGGGGAGGTTCTCGAGGTTCAGGCCGGGAATCTGGCCGGGCTTGAGGTCGCGGAGCGCGTCGGGGCGGAAAAGAGCAAAGCCGGGCCAGCCGGTGGGGCCGGCGGGGATGACGAGGGTGATGTTGCGCGCGTAGGCGTCGCGCATGAGCTCCATGTTCTTGATGAAAACGGCCAGGTCGGGCTGCTCGTTGAGCTGGGTGAGGAACTTGGCGGCCTCGGCTTCGCCGCGCGAGCGGATGTTGTTGGCCCGGCGCTCGGCGAAGGCCATGATGGTCTGGGCGTCGGCCTCGGCATTCTTGCGGATCGTCTCGGCGGTGGCCTTGCCCTGGCTGACGGCGTCCTGGGCGATGCGGGTGCGGCTGGCCTTCATCCGCTCGAAGACCGCCTTGGTGGTGTCCTCGGGGAGCTCGATGCTGATGATGCCGACTTTTTGGGCCTCGATTCCCGCGGCGGCAAGCGGGGAGACGACACCCTTGTCCCCCACGATGCGATTGAGCATGGCCTCTTCGCAGTTGCCGAGCCGTGAGCCGCCGGAGGCAGAGAGGAGCTCGTCGAAGCGGAACTTGGAGATCTCGCCCATGGCGGGCCGGAGCTGGTCGCCCACCATCTTCTCGGCGGCGCGGTAGTGGCTGGCGGCGCGATCGCCGGCGCCGGAGAAAGTCTGGTAGAAGAGCTTGGGGTCGTGGACGCGCCAGGTGATGAACGCGGTGACGACGACCTGGGAGGAATCGGCCGTCTGCTGCGTCTCGGGCTTGGACTCCAGGTATCGGGATCGCTTGTCGTACTTGGTGACGTTCTGGATGTAGGGGATGGTGAGCTTGAGCCCCGGATCCGTCTTGACGGCGCCCTCGCCAGCCTTGCCGAAGGTGGTGACGACCGCGGTCTCGGTGAACCGGACCGTGTAGGTCGTCATGAACGCCACGACAACGAACACGATGATGACGACGATGAGGATGCGTTGCACGGTGGAGCTCCAGGAGAATCACCAGCACGGCGCGGGGATGAGCGGGAGAGGGATGCGGAAGGGGCTGTTTGCGGCTGGTGGGAAGACGGTTGGCGTTAGGCGGCTCGGGGTTTCGTAGCTGATGCGCGCTTCCGGGTCGGATACTCGTGGGGCGGCCTATTGCGGGTTCTCGAGGGCCTTCTGGAAGGCGCTGCCGCCGGTGAGGACGTCCTCGAGATTCGTGCGGACCTCGACCCCCTTGTCGGGCACGATGTAGACGCGCGCGCCTTTGAGGATCGAGGCGAGCATGTCGAAGTAGAGCTGGGCGGTGTAGACCGTCGGGGCGGCGCGGTAGGCGGCGAGCTGGCCGGCGTACCGCTCGGATTGGCCGCGGACACCCATGTGCTTGGTCCACCGGTCGGCCTTGGCCCGCTGGATGGTGATGGCAGCCTGGCCACCCGCGGCGGCGAGGAGGTCCTCGATCTTCTGCTGCTGTTTGAGGCTCTCGGGGTTGGGGCTGGTCTTGTCCATCTTGTCCAGCACGCCGATCTCCTGCACGATCCGCCGGGCCAGGGCGACGGAGCCGACGGCCTGCGTGAGGGTGGTGGTCTCTTCGGTGTGGGCGGCCTCGATCGCGCCCAGGCGGTTCTGCTCGCTCTGGACGACGCTCTCGAAGTCGAACGCGGTGTCGAGGGGCGGGTGGACGCCCTCGATGCCCACGAAGAGCACCTCCACGCCGGCGTCCTGCTCCTTGAACTTCTTCTCCACCAGCTTCCGCATCTCGTCGGAGGCCGCGATCCGTCCGCTTCCCAGCACGTCGTCCATGCTCCGGGTGGCGAGGTAGGTCATGACCTCGCGCCGGCCCAGGGCCTGGAGGATGCGGTCCTGCATGCCGTCCTGCGCCAGGTGGTCGAACTTCACGGCGTCGGTGATCCGGTAGAAGACCGGAACCTCGATGTTGATGAGGGAAACATCCTTGACCACGCTGGACTTCTGGTCGGCGGGTGCGCCGCCGGCCTTCTGGTCCGGGGGTGCGCCGGCGATCGTGGTCTGCCTGATCGCGGCCTCGGCGGCGGCGGGCTGCACGATCATCTGCTTCTCTTTGACCTTGTGCTCGTTGGTCCACAGGAGCGACTTGACGTCGCCGGGGGAGGGGCCGGCCAGGTCGACGCGGATCGGCGCCGCGACGCGCTGGCGCTCAACCTTCTCGAAGGGCCACGGCCATTTGAGGTAGGCGCCGGGGCGCAGCGCCTCGCCGACCAGTCGCCCGTTCCGCAGGCGCAGGCCCTGCTCGTCGGGCTGCACGACCGCGACCCAGGTCATCGCCCACACGACGACGGCGCCGACCAGCACCAGGGCCGTGATCGAGCGGCTGAGGAGCTGGTAGAACCAACTGCCGGTGACGTCGAAGCCGAACTGATAGTTGATGGCGCCGCCGATGGACTCGGCGATGCGGTCGGGGGCGGCAACGAAGCCGAGGATGCGCGAGTCGTAGGCGGGCCGGGGGATCTCGCCGGTCTTGCGGGGCCGGTAGATCGTCAGGACGAAGTTCAGGACGATCTCGGCCCCGAGGACGATCATCAGCCCCGGGAAGATCACGTGGATGTACCGCAGGACAACGTCCGGCCCGGCCAGGCTCACGAACTGCGCGATGACCATGCCCAGGCCCATGATCGCGCCGCCCACCGCCTGCGCGGCGCCGGCCCGCAGGTTCGCCCAGACCTTCTGCTTGGCCATCCCCGAGACATACCGGGCGAAGACAAACCCGACAAAGGCCAGGATCAGCCCCAGCGCGATCGGCCAGCCGCGCGGCGGGGCCTTGGTGGGGTCCATCTCCTGCTTGATCCAGAACAGTCCCCCGTTGGCGCCGGCCAGGCGCCAGTACCCCACGCCGATGAGCAGGGCGGCCAGCGCCAGGCTGACGCCGGGGAGCATGTACTTGTGCATCCACGCCACGCGCCGGGCGGCGACCCGGAGCTCGTCGCCGGATTCCTCGAAGACCGAGGAGCCCTGCTTGAGCGAGTCGGCCTCGAGCGCCTCCAGCCGCTCGCGCCGGTGCTGGTCGTAGACGACCGCGAGGCTGAGCCAGACAACGATGCCGGTGAGCACGTACAGGGCGGCGGTGAGCGCGGCGTGGTCGCGGGTGATCACGCTGTAGATCAGCAGGATCAGGCCCAGCACGAGCTGGATGGCCAGCCCCAGCAGGCAGACGCTCGTGGCACGCTTGAAACTGAGGTAGTCGGCCTTCATGGTTTCTCTTGCGGGCGCTGGAGTGCGGCGGACGAGCCGGGACGCGGGCCCAAGAAACATTCTCAAGCCCTGCCGGGCGGCACGGGTGGCTCATCCCCGGGCCGGAAACGGGAGGGTCTATTGTCCGCCGCGCCGAGGGGTCTGTCTACTTCTCGGCGGACGCGGGCGCCCGAGCGGAGACGAGCTGCGCATGCGCGTCTCGCAACCGGGGCTCTCTCACTTCTCTTCCGGATTGTTTCCGGCGCGCAAGAAACGCGCGCCGACCGATCGAAAGCGGCTCTGCGGGGGGCCAAAGCGCACCGCCGGCGAACCGGAGGGCCCGTCGGCACGTTGATGTACGAGGGCGCGGCCCCTATGTTCGACGCGTCCGTGGATTTTTTGCTACGGTGGGGGGCTCGGGTCTTTCTGCTGCCGCTACCGCCCACCACCCGCCCCCGGCGTTCCAGACCGGGGTAAGACGGGCACGGGAGGGGGCGGGTCCTCCTTGGCGCCTTCCTCCATGCATGAACAACTCTCAAGCGTGCTCAAGGGCGTGCTGCCGGTGCTGGTGCTGCTGGCCCCGGCCGTGGCGGCACTGTTCTTCATGGGGAAGCCCGGGCAGATCCTGGCGATCGCGCGGAACACGTTCGTGGAGAGCGTCCGCCAGCCCATCTACTTCATCCTGATCTTCATGTGCGGGATCATGCAGCTCTTCAACGTCTGGGGCACGGCCTACAGCATGGGGTACACCGAGTCGGGCGAGGTCTCGGGGGACAACAAGCTGCTGCTGGACATCGGGCTGGCGACGGTGTTCGTCTGCGGGATGCTGCTGGCGGCGTTCATCGCCACGGCGGTGATCTCGCGCGAGATCGAGAACAAGACGGTGCTGACCGTGGTCTCCAAGCCCATCTCCCGCCCGGCGGTCGTTCTCGGGAAGTTCCTGGGCGTGGCCGGGGCGATGCTCATCGCCACGCTGACCATGGTGCTGTTCCTGCTCATGGGGCTCCGGCACGGGGTGATGAGCACGGCCGCCGACGACCCGGATATGCCGGTGATCGTCTTCACGACCCTGGCGGTCGTGCTGGCGCTGGGGATCGGCATCTGGTGTAACTTCTTCTACGGATGGGTCTTCACGCAGACGACCACGCTCCTGCTCATGCCGCTGATGCTGGCGGCGTGGCTGGGGGTGCTGATGGTCGGGAAGAAGTGGGGGTTCCAGTCGATCGCCGTCGACTTCAAGCCGCAGGTCATGATGGCCTGCGGCGCGTTGATCATGGCCCAGCTGGTCCTGACGGCGGTAGCGACCGCGGCATCGGCGCGCCTCGGGCAGGTGATGACGATCGTCGTCTGCTGCGGGATCTTCGTCTTCGGGCTGCTCTCGAACCATTTCCTCGGGCGCCGGGCGTACGACAACGCGTGGGTGGCGAAGATCCAGACCGCCGTGCCGCACTCCACCAACGACGCTTCGTGGACCAACGCCGGCGACACCTACGACGTGACGCTGGAGCACGAACCCAGGGTGACACTGCAGGTGGGGATGCCGTTCTACTACGGCCCCAACCCCAACGGATTCCCGCTCTCGACGACCAACTTCACGGCTCCGGGCGGCGACGTGACCAAGAACGAGGTGATCTTCAACCGTCAAGCCCCCGGCGCGCTCGTCGTTATCTGGATCTCGGGGCGACACCTGATGGCTCGGCATGTCGGTGAGGATGGGGAAATAGCAAGAG
Organism: Phycisphaerae bacterium; assembly: GCA_041485385.1. GTDB lineage: Bacteria > Planctomycetota > Phycisphaerae > Phycisphaerales > UBA1924 > JBGPJM01. Next base: position 5,777 of record JBGPJM010000138.1, read on the forward strand.
TGCTCCCCGCAACAGGGGATTATATGTTCACGAGGGCAACGCGTGTGAACCGCGTGGCTCAGATCGCCTGGGGGGTCATCCCCAATGTGCAGTTTTTCTGGCTGGTGGACGCGATCTCGCAGCACCAGGACGTTCCGCTCTCGCACCTGGCGCTGATTCTGCTCTACGCGATGGCCCAGGTAGGGGTGTTTCTGTCGCTGGCAGTATTGTTGTTCCAGAAGCGGGAAGTGGGGTAGTATTTGACTCTAGATTGGCTCGCCGCTCGTTGCGGGCCGGGCGGGTTGGCGGACCATCGCGGGTTCTTCGCGATTGGTGAACGAAACGGAGTTGTCCCATGACGATGACGAAACAGTCGAGCAGCAGGTCGAGCAAGTCCACCGGGGACCCGCAGGCGAAGATCAAGTTGATCGCGGTGGCGGTGGTGCTGCTTCTGGCGGTCGGCTGGATCGGCTATTACATGATGCCCAAGGGCCGGCCGTCCAAGCCGACAGGCAAGACGGCGGAGGTGCTCCAGCAGGAGCACGAAAAGACCGCCGCGGAAGTGAAGCAGCAGCAGGAAAAGGCTCTGCCGCAGGGCGTCAAGCCACCGACGCCGTCCGGAAGCTGATCCGCGCCGAGCGTTTGTGCACGGCTTGGATCGCGGGACACGTGCAGCCGTCCGTATCGAGAGGAGCAGCGTCTGGCTGTTATCGCGCACGTCGTGCCTCGGCGATCCAGATCTGGCGGATCAAGCTCTCAACGGGCGATCGTCGCGCTGCTGGTCCTGATCGCGGCCCTGGTGTGGGTGGCGTATTACGTCGGCGCGTTCGGTTCGGGCGCGCACAAGCCGTCGGCGACGGATATTGCTGCGGCGGAACGGGCACACGACTTGGAGGAGGCCCAGATTCGGGAATCGCAGCCGCGTGGCGATCCTGGCGTTCGTCCGCCGATCAGGAAGCCCGGCGCCGGCTGATCCCTTTCCGGTTGCGGTACATTGGCGGCTCCTCGCTTGCCCTGGAGCACGCCGCATGATCAAGATCTTGTTCCTGCTGGGCATCCTGCTGATCCTGTCGGGCTGTCGCTCGGCGCCGAGATCGCAGGGAGGCGCCGCCGCCATTGCGCCGGGGAACGGGCGTTTCGCGATCGCCATCCATGGCGGGGCGGGCGTGATCGACCGCAACACGCCGGAGGAGGTGCGGCGGGCGTACACGGCCGGATTAGAGAAAGCCCTGCGCGAGGGACGTGATCGGCTGGCGCGTGGGGAGTCCGCGCTCGACACGGTCGAGGCGGTCGTCCGGATACTCGAGGATGACCCGCTCTTCAACGCGGGCAAGGGGGCGGTCTTCACCGAGGACGGGAAGCACGAGCTGGACGCGTCGATCATGGACGGGCGGAAGCTGGCCTGCGGCGCCGTTGGCGCCGTGCGCACGGTGAAGAACCCCATCTCGCTGGCCCGGCTGGTCATGGAGAGGACGCCGCACGTGCTGCTCATCGGCGACGGCGCCGAGCAGTTCGCCACGTCGGTGGGCGTCGAGCGGGTCGATCCTTCGTACTTCGACACCGAGCCGCGCCGGAGGGGGCTCGAGAAGCTCTTGCAGGAGCGAAAGCAGAAGGAGGGCTCGCCCGCGAAGTCCCGCGGGACGGTGGGGTGCGTCGCGATGGACACCCGCGGGAACCTCGCCGCGGCGACGTCCACCGGCGGGATGACCGGCAAGCGATTCGGGCGCGTCGGGGACTCGCCGATCATCGGCGCCGGGACGTACGCCAGCAACGCGACCTGCGCGGTCTCGTGCACGGGGACGGGGGAGGAGTTCATCCGCAACGTCGCGGCGTTCCAGGTGGCCGCGCTGATGCAGTACTCGGGGCTCGGCGTGCAGCAGGCCGCGCACGCGGTTGTGTTCGAGCGGCTGAAGCCCGACGACGGCGGGCTGATCGCCGTGTCGCACACCGGGGAGATCGCCATGCCGTACAGCACGACAGGGATGTTTCGCGGCGCGGCGGATTCCGGCGGTCGATTCGAAGTCGCGATCTGGGAAAAGTGACCGGAGTCCGCATGTCCAGCCGTCTTGCCCGCCGCGCGTTGCTCTGCTTGCGTTCGTACAGGATGCCCGGCTCGACATCTCGCCGCACCCCCCTCCACTCCGGCCGCGCCGACGCCGATCCGGTAGAGTGGCAGGCCCGTTCTCGACTATCACAGGAGTGCAGCCATGACCTTGATGAAAGCAGCCGCGGCATCGATGCTGACCCTGACGCTGTTGACCGGCGCGGCCTCGGCGCAGACCGACTTGGCGCAGGGGTTTCAGAACCCGCCCGCCTCCGCGAGGCCGCACACGTGGTGGCACTGGATGAACGGCAACATCACCAGGGAGGGGATCACCGCCGACCTGGAGGCGATGAAGGAGATCGGCCTCGGCGGGGCGCAGATATTCAATGTGTCGGAGTCGATCCCGGACGGCCCGGTGCTGTACATGAGCCCGGAGTGGCGAGCCCTCATGAAGCACGCGGTGAGCGAGGCCGATCGCCTCGGCATCGAGTTGTGCATGCACAACTGCGCGGGGTGGTCCAGCAGCGGCGGGCCGTGGATCACCCCCGAGCACGCGATGCAGACGGTGGTGACCAGCGAGACCGGCACGACGGGGCCGTCGCGGTTCTCGATGGTCCTGCCCCAGCCCGAGACGCGCGCGGGCTTCTACCGCGACATCGCCGTGCTGGCCTTCCCCGGTGACCGCGCGGCCGGCACTCGCATCAAGGACATCAAGGCCAAGGCGGGGTACGACGCCCAGTACAACATCCAGCCGGCCCTGGACGAGTACCCGGCCGAGACGACCATCCGGCGCGACGGCATCCTCGACATCACCGACAAGCTCGACAAGGACGGGCGCCTCACCTGGGACGCCCCCCCCGGCTCCTGGACCATCCTCCGCGTCGGCTACACGCCCACGGGCGCGGTCAACGCGCCGGCGCCGGTCTCCGGGCGCGGCCTGGAGTGCGACAAGCTGAGCCGCGAGGGGATGGATGCGCACTGGGCCGGCATCATGGCCAAGATCATCCAGGACCTGGGCCCCTTGGCGGGGAAGACGCTCAACAACTGCCTGATCGACAGCTACGAGGTGGGGCACCAGAACTGGTCGGCGCACTTCCGGGAGGAGTTCACCAAACGCCGCGGCTACGACCCGCTGCGCATGTTGCCGGTGATGACCGGGCGCGTCGTCGACAGCGGCGAGGCCTCCGAGCGGTTCCTGTGGGACCTGCGGCACACCATCTCGGAGCTCTTCTCCGAGAACTACTACGAGTACTTCAGCGAGCTCTGCCGCAAGAACGGGCTGAAGTCGTCCATCGAGCCCTACGACGGGCCCTTCGAGGGGACGCTGGTGGCGCGCGGGGCGGATATCCCCATGGGGGAGTTCTGGGTCGGCGGCGGGGAGAGCAACTCGTGCAAGCTGGCGTCCTCGGTTGCGCACACGTACGGCAAGACGCTCGTCGGCGCCGAGTCCTTCACCGCCGAGCCGGGCGTGGGGCGGTGGCAGAACGACCCCGCCTCGCTGAAGCAGGTCGGCGACCTGATGTACACCACGGGGATCAACCGCTACATCATCCATCGCTACGCGCACCAGCCGTGGATGGACCGCTTCCCCGGCATGACCATGGGGCAGTGGGGGACGCACTTCGAGCGCACGGTCACGTGGTGGAAGCAGGGGAGCGCGTGGGTGTCGTACCTGACGCGTTGCCAGTACATGCTGCAGCAGGGGCTGTTCGCCGCGGATGTGCTCTTTTTCGCCGGCGAGGCCACGCCCAACGGCGCGCCCTCGCACCCGGAGCTCAAGGCCAGGGGGTACGACTACGACTCGTGCAGCGCGGATGTGCTGCTGCACCGAACGACGGTGAAGAACGGGCGGCTGGTGCTCACCGACGGCATGAGCTACCGCGTGCTCGTGCTCCCCGACACGACGTTCATGACCCCGGCGCTGCTGACGAAGCTGCACGAGCTGGTGGAGCAGGGGGCCACCGTCATCGGGCCCAGGCCGACCAAGTCGCCGAGCCTCAGCGACTACGGCACGGGCGATCTGACCGTGCGCAAGCTCGCCGGCGAGATCTGGGGCGACTGCGACGGCAAGACGGTGAAGGAGCACGTCTTCGGCAACGGGCGGGTGGTGTGGGGGCACACGCCCGAGGAGGTGCTGGCCGATCTGAAGGTGAGCCCCGACTGCGAGTTTGCCGGGGGCGCGAAGCCGAAGATGGCGTGGATTCACAGGACCGCGCCGGGCGCGGAGATCTACTTCGTCTCCAGCCAGAAGGCGCGGGCCGATGAGGTCGAGTGCACGTTCCGCGTTGCCGACCGCGCGCCGGAGCTGTGGCACGCCGACACGGGAGAGATGGAGGCAGCGCCGGTGTGGTCGGTGCAGGGCGGGCGCACCATGGTGCCGATCCGCTTTGACCCGGCTGGGTCGGTGTTCGTGGTTTTCCGCAAGCCCGCGGCGGGCGCGGATCACGTCGTCTCGATGAGCGGCCCCGGCGACGTTGCGCCCGCCGCGGCGGCGGCGCCGAAGATCGAGATCCGCAAGGCGATGTACGAGGCGGTGGACGGGGCGGGGGGCGTGGACGTGACGGCCAAGGTGGCCGCGATGGTGGCCGCGGGGCAGACGAGCATCCCGGCCAACAACGCCAGCTATGGCGACCCGACGGACCAGCATGTGAAACGCCTCCGGGTGGAGTACACGCTGAACGGCAAGGCGCTGACGCGCGACGCGGACGAGAACGGCACGCTGGACCTGGTGGACACGCCCGGGCCCGATCTGCCGCCGCCCTCGTGGAGGCTGGCGGTGTCGGCGCAGGGGGCTCTGGAGCTGCACGCGTTCAAGGCGGGGGCGTACGAGTTCAAGACGGCCGCGGGGAAGACGAAGAAGGCGGATGTGAAGTCGGTGGCGGCTCCGGTGGAGGTGGTCGGGCCGTGGACGGTGAGCTTCGCGCCGAACTGGGGGGCGCCGCCGAGCATCACGTTGGGCACGCTCATCTCTTGGACGGAGTACGCCGACGCGGGCGTGAAGTACTTCTCCGGCACGGCCGAGTACGAGAAGGAGCTCGAGATTCCCAAGGAGCTGCTGGGCCCGGGCAAGGTTTTGTGGCTGGACCTGGGGCGGGTGAAGAACCTGGCGGAGGTGACGCTCAACGGGATCAAGCTGGGGGAGAAGGGGGTGTGGTGGAAGCCGCCGTTCGCGGCCGACATTTCCGCGATCGCCAAGCCGGGCAAGAACGCGCTCAAGGTGCGGGTGACGAACCTGTGGGTGAACCGGCTGATCGGGGATGAGCAGTACCCGGACGATGTGGAGTGGAATGGGAAGCCGATCAAGGCGTGGCCAAAGTGGTTCACCGAACACGCGGCGCGGCCGACGAAGGAGCGGCTGACGTTCACGACGTGGCACCACTGGACGAAGAACGACAAGCCGCTGGAGTCGGGGCTGATGGGGCCGGTGGTGCTGAGGCCGGGGGAGCGGGTGAAGGTGGAGTAGGGAAGAGTGAGCAGTGAGCAGAAAGCAGTGAGCAGAAGAGAAGAGGGGGTGAGGGGAGGGAGGCGCGGGGATGTGGGAAACAGGCGTCGAGAAGGGTTGAGAGATGTCGAGAAGGATCGAGAGTTTTTGAGAAAAGCAGAGAAGGGCGGGGAAAGGACGAGAAAAACAGGGCAGGTTGTTTGCGTAAGTGCTTGTAGAAGCTTGAGTTGTGAGTTTTGGCGGGGTGTTTTTCGCGGAGAGGGGGGGTGGTGCGTACCCCAAGGGGATGGGGTTTTGTGGCGGGGATTGGTGGGGAGAAACGCAAGGGGTTGGGGTTTCGGGGGGAAAAAAAAGTGAGCAGAGAGTAGAGAGCAGAATGAGGTGCGGTTCCGCGAGGAACCGACGATTTGGACCCTCGTTCGGTCGAGTTCGGTGCGACTTCCTTCGACTTTCGTTGACTTCCATCGACTTTTTGCGACTTTTTGCGACTTCGGGCGCGGGTGTTTTTTGATGTAAGTGCTTGTGGTTTCGTGAGTTGATGCGGTTAGTGGCGGCCAATATGTGCGCACACCCTTCGATGTGGGATGTCGGATGGGGGATGTGGGATGTGGAGGCATGTGGGATGTCGGAATGGGGATGTGGGATGGGGGTAGGGTGGCGGCGCGCAGTTGGGGCGCTCGGGTGACGGCACTGACCTCGGAGGAACTGAGTCAGTGGCACGGGTGTGGCCCCTCTACCTATGGGCCATCGGTCCAGTTTGCGCGCCCAAAGCGGGAAATAGCGGAGGGTCAAATCGCGTAAGTGCTTGTGGGACAAGGAGAAGAAAATTGTGAGGTTTGCGCTTTTGCGCGCGCCGGGCGCGCCTGTTCTGCGCGCGCAAGCGCGCTCCACCGTTCAGGGGGGGTGATTGCCGCGGCGGCCGCGGGTGCCTGGTGGCGCGAGGCGCCGGCTCTCTCCGGTTGGCGCCCCGCGGCCGGCCGGGAGGCGGCCACGGAGGTCACACGGCCTGACCGGTAGCCCACCGGGGGCGAGACACGGCCCGGGGGACTGCTCTGGCGGCGGCGCTGGTGGTGCTCGTGGCGGTGGCGATGGTTGGGGGGGATGTGGATCACGAGGGCGCGGCAGCAGCGCCACTGGGAGGCTGAGGATGGAGTTGGAGGTCAACGGCGCGGCTGCGGTTGCGGCGGGGGCGGCATCACGGGCAGCCGGCGAAGAAGGCCGCGAGGTAGTCGAAGAAGTCCTGGGAGTTGATGGTGCCGTCGCGCGTGAAATCGGCGCGGGGCTCGGCGGCGAAGAAGGCGTTGACGAAGTCGAAGAAGTCCTGGGAGGTGATGCGGCCGTCGGCGTTCATGTCGGCGGGGCAGGAATAGAAGAGGTAGGCGCGGCCCTCGCCCGTGGCGGGCCGCTCGTACAGGGCGCCGATGACGATCTCGCTGCGGCCGTCGCCGTTGGCGTCGGGGACCGGTGCCAGCGAGTAGGCGAACGCGCCGTCTTGCATCGGATGCGGGGAACCAAATGTGCGCAGCCGAGCGCCGGTGGCGCCGGAGTAGAGGTAGGCGGCGCCGGGCCTGAGCGGCAGATTGCCCACGCCGCCTGTTACCGCCCCGATGAGGATCTCCGGCAGGCCGTCGCCGTCCAGATCAGGGATCGCGGCGACGGAGTTGCCGAAGCTGCCATATTGCTGAGGTATTGGTATGGGTGGGGAAATGATCCGTATCACCTCCCCGGTCGCGCCGGAGAGCACGGCCGCCGAGACAGTGAACCACGGTTGGCCCACGATGATGTCTCCCAGGCCGTCGCCGTCCAGGTCGGCCACGCCGGCGAGCGAGCTGGTCCACATCGGGATA
>JBGPJM010000139.1:0-13044 GCA_041485385.1 Phycisphaerae bacterium
CCCCCCGCCCAGCCCCGCCGGGCGCTCCGGCCTAGATGCGGCCCAGGATCATCAAGATGATCAGCACGATCAGCAGGACCGCCAGAACGCCGCCCGGTCCGTAGCCCCACCTGCGGCTATGCGGGTACACGGGAAGTGCACCCATCAGCAGGAGGATCAGGACGATCAAGAGAACTGTGCCGAGCATGGTTGCTCCCCTTTCATGAGTGTCATCGGGCTCCCAGCCTCGATGCCCATCTGCCGGGTGCAGGCACGTTCATCATGGCCGGGGACGCCCGCCTCCGCTACGCGGAAGTTTCCCTCATCCTCGTGGGCATGATATGAGCGATCACTCATTTGCCATGCTCGCGTCCCGCCGGTTCGCCCATTATCAGCAGTGACGACTCGTGTGGCGCGCACCTCGTGTGCGCACCATTGATTGTCGGAATGTTGCCACGAACCTGCGCTCGCGGAGCAAAGGTTCGCAGATGTTCACCCCTGCGGCCCGGGCGAGCTCGCCGCGTGGCTCCAGCCGCACTCCGGGCAGGTCGTCCCCGGTGTGCCGCGGAGGTCGTACCTGCACGCCGGGCACAGACTCGCGGCCATCGCCCGGCTTGCTCTCGCCTCCCGGTGCGCCCGCACGATCCCGCCCAGAGAGAGCACCAGCCCGCCCGCCGACAGGAGAGCCATGGCGTTGTGGACGTACCTCCATCCAAGGACGTCCTTGCTGGTGATGTCGCCCGCGACGATCGGAAGGGCAGCGGGGTTGAACGATGCGAAGGCGGCACGGGCCTCGAGGGTCTGCGCGGCGGTCATGGGCGGACCGGAAACCGGACGTGTGGCGATCAACTCTGTGCTCGTCCGTGAGGTGCAAGCCCAGAAGCCGCTGTCAACGTGAGTCTGCCAATAGAGCATCTGCACGACCGGCTTGCCTGTGTCGAAACTGATCGATGGGTCGCGCTGGCCTGTCTGGGGCGAGAATTCGGTGGTGGCTGCGCCCCCGCACCATCCCACGCGCACCCAGCCGCTCTGGCTGTGGTACGGCCCCGCGCGCCGGTCGAGGAACCGGCCTATCCACCTGCCGCACACCGACCCGTTGGGGATATCGGCCGAGATCGACATCGCGCTGGCCCACACGAGAAATGCACAGACCACGCCGACGTGCGGCCGCTGACACCACCGGGCGATCCGTCCCCATCGAGTCACAGCATCCTCTGCGCTTGCCCACCCGGGCCTGTTCCCGCTGCCCCCTGGATGGGGTAGGTCCTGTTTGCGCGCCAGATTGGGGGAATAGGTGCAGATTCTCTTGCGGCGGGGCGGCGAGGACGTACTCTGACTGCGAGGCTTCAAAGTGCTGAGTGCTGAGGGGAAGGATGGGGAATGGGGACGGGGACGAAGAACACCGAAGGAGGGCGATGTGGGAAGGGACGCAGGCGTCTCCGTGCCCCTGCGAGAGCGTTTTCGCCGTTGCGCGCATGTTGGCAATCGATAACCGGTTCAAGTCAAGATTCGACAAGTACTTACAGCGAAAAGCACCGCGACAGGAAGTCGCAAAAAGTCGCAAAAAGTCAACGAAAGTCGATGGAACTCGATAGAACTCATATCGAACTCGACGGAAGTCGTATCGAAGTCGAAGGAAGTCAAAGGAAGCTCTCGAAGTGTCGCAGGGGTCGCGGAGGGGGAGGGAAGGCCGTTGCCGCGTTGTGCTATCGTGGGGGTCATGCATACACCGCGGTCCGGTGGCGGATGGCATGCGATCTGGTACACCGTCCGAGCGGCGCGGCGTGTCGGGGGCGTGCGTCGGATGGTCCGCACGCTCCGGGCCCGCAACGCCTGCAAGACGTGCGCGCTGGGGATGGGCGGGCAGATGGGGGGGATGACCAACGAGGCGGGGCGGTTCCCGGAGGTGTGCAAGAAGTCGGTGCAGGCGATGGCCGCGGACATGCAGGGAAGGATCCGCGAGGGGTTCTTCGAGGAGTTCCCCTTCGCAAAGCTGGAGCGGCTCTCGCCGCGGGAGCTGGAGACGGCGGGGCGGCTGGTGGAGCCGTTGTACGCGGGGCCGGGGGACGCCTCGTACCGGGCGATCGGGTGGGAGGAGGCGATGGAGCGGATCGGGCGGGCGATCAAGGGGGCGCTGCCCGACGAGGCGTTCTTCTACTCCAGCGGGCGGTCCTCCAACGAGGCGGCGTTCCTGCTGCAGATCGTGGCGCGCCTGTGGGGGACCAACCACGTCAACAACTGCTCGTTCTTCTGCCACCAGGCCTCGGGCGTGGCGCTGGGGAGCGTGATGGGGTCCTCGACGGCGTCCATCACCTTGGAGGACCTGGACAAGAGCGACTTCGTGATGCTGCTGGGGGCCAACCCCGCCTCCAACCACCCGCGCCTGATGCGCACGCTGCTGGACCTGCGCCGGCGCGGCGGGAAGGTGGTGGTGGTGAACCCGATCCGCGAGGTGGGGCTGGTGAACTTCAAGGTGCCCTCGGATGTGCGCAGCCTGCTGCTGGGGTCGAAGATCGCGCACGAGTACGTGCAGGTGCACATCGGCGGGGATATCGCGTTTCTCGCCGGGGTGGCCAAGGCGCTGCGGGACCTGCCGAGCGGGCGGGGGATCGATGCGCAGTTCATCGGGAACCACACGGACTGGTGGGAGGCGTTCCGCGAGAGCGTGGTGGCGATGCCGTGGAAGGAGATCGAGAAGAGTTCGGGGGTGGAGCGCGGGCAGATCCAGCGGGTGGCGCGGATGTACGCGTCGGCGAGGGCGGCGGTCTTCTGCTGGACGATGGGGATGACCCACCACGAGCATGGCGTGAACAACGTGCGGATGATCGCCAACCTGGCGATGATGCGCGGGAACCTGGGGCGGCCGGGCGCGGGGCTCTTGCCGCTGCGGGGGCATTCCAATGTGCAGGGCGTGGGGTCGATGGGGATGACGCCGGCGCTGAAGGACAAGGTACTGAAGGCGATCCAGGAGCGGCTGGCGGTAACGCTGCCGACGATCCGCGGCATGGACACGCTGGAGTGCGTGCAGCGCGCGGGGGAGGGGAAGATCCGTTTTGCGTGGCAGCTGGGGGGGAACCTATACGGCTCGTGCCCGGACGCCGCGGCGGCGGGGCGGGCGCTACGGCAGATCGGGATGACGGTGTTCCTGAGCACGAGCCTGAACACGGGGCACGCGCACGGGCGTGGGCGGGAGTCGATCATCCTGCCGGTGCGGGCGCGGGACGAGGAGCCGGAGGCGACGACGCAGGAGTCGATGTTCAACTACGTGCGGCTGAGCGACGGCGGGCCGGCGCGGCACGAGGGGCCGCGGGGCGAGGTGGAGGTGATCGCCAGGGTGGCGCGGGGTGTGCTGGGGGACACGGCGGGGATCGATTTTTCGGCGCTGGAGCGGCACGCGTCGGTGCGGGAGATGATCGGCGCGGTGATCCCGGGGTACGGGGCGATCGCGGAGATGGACCGGACGAAGAAGGAGTTCCACGTGGGGGGACGCACGTTCCACGCGCCGGAGTTCCCGACGGCCACGGGGCGGGCGCGGTTCCAGGTTGTGCCGATCCCGGCGCCGACGGGGCGCGCGGCGGGGGAGCTGTGCCTGATGACGATCCGATCGGAGGGGCAGTTCAACACGGTCGTGTACGAGGAGGAGGACGTGTACCGGGGGCAGGATCGGCGCGACGTGATCATGCTCAGCCGCGCCGACATCGGAAGGCTGGGGCTGAAGGTGAACGACCGAGTGACGGTGCGGAGCCAGACGGGGGAGATGCGGGGGCTGCTCGTGCGGCAGATCGACATACGGCCGGGGAACGGCGCGATGTACTACCCGGAGGCGAATGTGCTGGTGCCGGCGCGCGTGGACAAGGAGTCGCGGACGCCGCCGTTCAAGAGCGTGGCGATCACGATCCAGAAGGAGGTGGGGCTGCCGGTGGTGGCATGACGGTGTCCGGATGTCGCCGAACCAGGTTCGCGGGCGCGTACCAAGCACGCGGGGAGTCTTGCCTGGTCAATCCGCCACGGGCGAACCGGGGCGCTTGCGGTAGTAGCGCCGGAGCGAGGCGAGCAACTCGAAGACCGACATCGCCGGCACGCCCTGCCGGCGCCGGCGGGCGCCGAGCTGGTAGAGCAGCCGCCACTGCCCGAAGAGGACCCTGTAGGACCACAGGAGCGACTTGTCGGGGTCGTAGAGGTTCGTGGATTCGCCAGTGGTGCCGTTGAGCTCGACGATGCCGAATCCGCGCCCGGCGCGGAGGTCGTCCTCGGAGGCGAATCGCACGTCGAAGCGCCCGAAGTCGAGCCCCCCCACCCCCCCCTCCCCGACCGCCCCACCTGCCGCCGCGGCGACGGCGGCTTGCCCCTGGGCGAACCCGCGGGCGAGTTCATCGATGCTCGCGGCCAGCTCGGGGGTGATCAGGTCGCTCCCGTCGCGGAAGAGGGTGCCCTGGCAATGGTTGCCGGACTGCGCCAGGCGGACGCGCTCCCCCGGCGGGGGCACACGCGAGGCCTCGTCGGCGAAGCGGTGCAGGAAGACGGGCGCCTGGCAGCGCAGGCGCCGGTGCGAGTAGATGAGCTGCTCGAGCGTGCGCCGCCCGTCGCCGACGACGTAGGGGAAGTCCTTGCGGGTGATCGAGTAGATGAAGCCCGAGCGCCCCCCCTCCCCCCCCTCCCCGTGCTCGATCGCCTCGGGTGGGGGGGCGGGCCGGCGCGACCACAGAACGCCCACCTCGTGCGGCCCGGGGTGGTAGGCCTGCAGGACCACCGGGCGGGTCATCTCGCGCAGGTACTCCAGGATGTCGGCGTGCGAGCGGGCGAGGCGCACGCCGAAGCCGCGAAACCCGGTGTCGGGCTTGAGGATCACCGGGAACGTCGAGAGCGCGGGGTACCGGGCCATCGCCTGGGCGGCGAGTTGGGCGCGATGCTCGGGGGAGGGGTGCGGGTCGATGCGGAAGGTCTCGAGGAGGAACCCGTTGGCGCTGGTGAAGGAGGCGAGGATCTTCGATTTGGACTCACCGACGACGCCGCCGCCGGCGTCGATGCCGGGGTTGCACGCGGTGAACGCCAGGGGATGGCGGTACCTGATGGTCAGCCACGCCATGTACGGGACGACGGGGATGTAGAAGAACCACGTCGGCCAGTACTCGTGCTTGATCAGGCGCCGGACTCGCGCGACAAGCTGGCGCCGGCCCGTCCAGGTGAACAGCAGCACGCAGTTCCGCGCGAACGCGAGGATGATGAGCCACAGCAGCATCACCCCCACCGCCCCCAGCGCGAACTTTAGCGGCGTGACCAGGATCGCCGCAACGATGAGGCAGGGGATGAGCAGCGCCGCCGTCCACAGGCACGCGCCCAGCAGCACCCCCGGCAGGTACAGCGGGGCACGCCGGCCCAGGAGCCCGATCGCCATCGGCGCCCGCACGCGGAGATCGGGCCGGAACACCGCCGCCATCGCCAGCCACACGCCCGGCCCGCGGCGCTGGAATCGGCGCGACCAGTCCGCGGCCGAGACGCGCGGGAATCGCCCGGTCCACCGCGGTGCGGACCCCGGGCCGTCGGATGGCCTGAGCCGGCGCCCCAACGCGATGCACACGGCCTGCGACACCGTCCACCCCAGCACCAGCCCCAGCGTCCCGACGATGTAGTCCAGCTCCATCCCCAAGACGAGCACGGTGACCAGCGCCATCGCCCCGTACGGCCAGCGCGCCGCCGCCACGCCGACCAGCGCCACCAGCAGCCACCAGGGGGCGGCGCGGACCGCCTCGTCGAAGCGAACGCCCGCGATCCCGAAGACGTGGGGCGGGCGGGGGGCGAAGCTCAGCTCGCAGCGGAGGGGGGCCACGTCCGGCGAGTCGTGGCGCCGCGTGAACTCCAGGATGTGCTCGGCCGATTCGGCGGGCTGAAGGAAAGGGAGGAAATGCGACGCGTCGAGCATGACCAGCTTGCTGGTCGGGATGATCCGGTAGTGCTCCTCGGCCGCCCAGTCCGGGACGAGGAAGTCGTGCCGCCCGTGCAGGATGAGCACCGGCATGGTGAGCCGCTCCATGAAGCCCCGGAGCGGGCGTTGGTCGGAGTCCAGGAAGTTCCGCAGGAACGAGTGGGCGAAACCGTGGTCATCCAGCAGGCCGAAGTGCGGGATCAGCTCGGGGCCGATGACGAAGATGGCGTAGCCAACGGCGTACTTCAGGTGCTCGAGCCCGTAGGAGCCCGAGCCCTCGGTCGCCTGGTCCCCCACCGCCGCCATCATCGTGAGCGAGGCGAACCGCTCGGGGGCTGTGTCCGCCGTGGTCAGCACGACGCCGCCGCCGAGCGACCAGCCGACAACGTGCACCCGCTCGACGTGGAGGCGATCCAGCAGCGCCAGCACGGCGCGAGCGTGGGCCCGGATGGAGTAGGACGGCAGGTCGCGGGATGAACTGCCGAACCCCGGCAGGTCGGGCGCGATGACGCGGTACCCGCCCGCGGCGAGCCGGGCGCCGAGCCTGTCAAAATCCTTGGCCGCGCCGGGCGAGCCGTGGAGAAGAAGGATCGGTGGGCGCTCGGCGCGGCTGTCCGGGCCGTGCTCGTTCTGGCCGCCGGCGCCCGTCCCCACCACCGGCCCCCACTCCATGTACGCCAGGCGCATCGTGCGGCCGTCGATGGGGCCGTCGTCGCCCATCGCCGGGAGGTCGATCGCGGCGTGCCCGCTGGCCAGAGGGGCCGGCCCACGCGGAGGCGGCAACCATCGATACAGGTGAGAGCCCGTCAGAAGCAGCAGGTACGCCAGCCACCAGTAGCGGGCCGCGCGCCGGAGGCCGGAGGGTAGTCGGGGGGACTGGAGGGGGGGCTGGAAACTGTCCTGCGACATCGCTAGCGGGCGATGGTAGCACCAAGTGCCCCTGGGACCGGGTTTCCGTCCCGGATCGCGGCCTGAGATCAGGGCGTCGTCCGGTTCCGGACGGGCAAGGCCGCCACTCGGCGCCATCGCCATCATCGTCCTGTAATGCCCGCTGGTCGGCGCCTGTCAAACTTCAGATGGTCAGGCTACGATCGCGCTTAAGGATAGATGTGTCTGATATTGAGAACCGCCTGCGGGACAACGAGTTTCCTCTCCGCCCGGCACCCCAATAGGAACAGCGTGACCTTGACACGTCCGTCCGAAGCCGCGCACTCCCCAACACCGGCCCCCGTCTCGATCGTGGTCCCCACGTTCCGGGAGGCCGAGAACCTGCCGGAACTCATCGACCGCGTCGCCCGCCTTCGGGAACGGACGTCGCGCGAGGTCGAGCTTGTCATAGTCGATGACGACAGCCGCGACGGCACCCCGGAGATCGTGGCGGCGTCCGGCCATCCTTGGCTGCGTCTGATCACGCGGACGGGCGAAAGGGGGCTCGCATCGGCCGTGGTGGCGGGCCTGATGAGCGCTTCGAACGATCTACTGGTTGTCATGGACGCCGACGGCAGCCACGACGTCGGGGATGTGCCCCGCCTGGTGGACGCGCTGGACGCCGGCGCCGGCATGGCTGTGGGTTCGCGCTACGTAGCCGGGGGCTCGACCGACGCGGAGTGGGGCCTGGCGCGGCTGGTGAACAGCAAGGTCGCGACGCTGCTGGCCCGCCCGCTCACCCGCGTGAAGGACCCCATGAGCGGCTTCCTCGCGATCCGGCGCGACGTGCTGGCGGCCTGCTCGACGCTGGACCCGGTGGGGTACAAAATCGGGCTCGAGCTGCTGGTCAAGTCCCGGTGCACGGACGTCCGCGAAGTGCCGATCCATTTCTCGCTCCGCCGGCACGGCCACAGCAAGCTCAGCATGGCCGAGCAGATGCGGTACTGCGAGCACGTGCGCCGCTTGATGGCGTTCAGGCGCCCCGCCTGCTCGAGCCTTGCCGGTGCGGTGTTCGACCTTCTCACCTACACGCTCCCCTTGGCGGGCTTCCTGATGCTGGGGATCGCGTTGCCCGGCGCGATCGCCCTGGCCGCGATCGTCGGCGTCACGGTTCTTCTCGCGACCAGCCGCGTGACGGGCGTGAGGCCGAGATCGCCGGGCCGCCGGCGCAGACTCTGGCTCGGGTACGGGTTGATGATCGTCGCCTCGATGGGCGGCGGCTGGCTGGCCGGGCTGGTGGTGAGTCTCGATCGGTTCCGAACCGTCGCCGTGCTCGGCGCCGCCGGGCTGGG
This sequence comes from Phycisphaerae bacterium, assembly GCA_041485385.1. GTDB lineage: Bacteria > Planctomycetota > Phycisphaerae > Phycisphaerales > UBA1924 > JBGPJM01. Next base: position 8,122 of record JBGPJM010000139.1, read on the forward strand.
CTCGGTCGGTGACTTTGTGTGGCGCCTCCCCCGCGAGCAGACCCGGGAACGATCGTTTGTCGCCTGAACACTCCATGGGTCCAACGGAGGCCGGCGCGGCCCCGCCACCGCCCCGCACCGCCGACGCGGGGACGCGATGGTCTGACCACACGCTGCACCGGGTGTTCTGGGTTGTGTTCGCCGCCGTCGGCCTGGCACGCCTGCTGCTCGCCAGCGCCTACCAGCTCACGCCCGACGAGGCGTACTACTGGGTCTGGTCGCGGCACCTGGCGGCGGGCTACCTCGACCATCCGCCCATGGTGGCGATGCTCATCCGGCTCTCGACGCTCGTTTTCGGATCGACCGAGCTGGGCGTGCGCTTCCCGGCGATCGTCCTCTCGATGGGCGCGGTCCCGATCGTGGTTCGGACTGTCACGAGGGTCGCGGGGAACCAGGCCGCCGGGCTCCTCGCCGGCGCGTTCCTGCTGGCCTGCCCCATCACGGCCATGCTCGGCACGTTCATCACGCCCGATACGCCCGCGTGGTTCTTCTCGGCCAGCGCCATCGCCACGCTGGTGGGGATCGTGGAGCATCCCGCCGCCCCGGCGCCCGGCGAGCGCGACACCGGCCCGCGCTGGCTGGTGTTCGGCCTGTTCATGGGGCTGGCGCTGGTCTCCAAGTACACCGCCGTGCTGCTTGGCGCGGCGGTGCTGTTGGCCCTGGTGTGCTCGGCGCAGGGGCGCGCGCACCTCCGCCGTCCGTGGGTCTGGCTCGGCGCGGCCGTCGCCGCCCTTGTGTTCTCCCCGGTCCTCTCCTGGAACGCCACGCACGACTGGGTGTCGCTGCGTTTCCAGCTCGGCCACGGGTTGGGGTCGGGGAAACACTCCGGGCTCCTCAGCCTGGGGGAGTATCTCGGCGGTCAGTTCGTCGCGTGGACGCCCATCCTGGCGATACTCTCCATCCAGGCCTCGGGCAGGCTGCTGCGCCGCTACCGGGGGGCTCCGCTGACAATGCAGGCGCTGCTCTGGTGCGCGGGTTTTCCCCTGGCGTTCTTCGCGGTCACCTCCCTGCGCAAGACGGTGGACATGAACTGGCCGGTGCTGGCCTACCTGTCGATGGCGATGCTCGCGGCCATGTTCGCCCTCGACGGGCGCCGGCCCACGCGGCTGCGATGGACCCGCACCGGCATCGTCGTGGCCGGCGTGGCCACGATGGTGATGCACTTCCCGGGGTTGCTGCTCGCCGCCGGCGCGCCCAAGGCCCGACTCAAGGAGGTCTTCGGCTGGCGTGAGATGGCAGCGGTGCTCGACGAACTCAGTCAGGGAGACCCGGTCTTCGCCAACCGCTACCAGGAGGCCGCCGAGGCATCCTTCTATATGAAGGGCCAGCCCGAGGTGCGTGCCCTGAACCTCGGCGGCAGCAGGCCCAACGCGTACGACACGTTCCCCGACCCGCCCGATTTTTCGCGGATCGAGCGGTGCGTGCTTATCACCGTGCCCGTCGATCTGCTCCAGCCGGCGTTCCCTTCGGTGGAAACACGCACCTTCGTCGCCGAGCTCGCCGGGCGCGAGCTGCGGTCCCGCGACATCCTCGTGGCTCATCGCTGAGCCGGTGGCGCAACGCGCCACGCAGGTGTCAGTGCCTCGCCAGCACCCGGTACTGCGAGAACGCGTACACCAGCAGCCCCCCCACTCCTCCCCACAGGACCGGCATCCCCACCATCCCCTGCTTGTGCACCATCTGCTGGCCGGCGGCGATGGAGATCACCGCGGCCAGGGCCGGGAAGAACGCCCAGAGGTACACCGTGAGGGGCAGCTTCGAGCGCAGTCGCATCGCCATGACCGCCCCGGTCAGCACCATCACCAGGCACGCCGCGCTTGACGCCAGGCGTTCGTGCTGCTTGCTGGTGATCTCGCGCATCAGGTCGGCGATGCGCCGGCGGAGCTCGTCGCGCGGGGCGCCGACGAACTCGTCGCCCGCCGCGCCCGCGGCCGCCACGCGCGCGTCCGCCATCGACAGGAGCTCGGAGGACGATCCGGCCGCCAGCTGCGACGCCGGGTCGTCGGCGAGGCTGACTTCCGTGAGCGTCTGCCCGCGGAGTTGGGCGCCGACCAACGGCCGATCGGGCCCGCCCGGGCCGGCCCCGGCGGAAGGCGCGGCCGCCACCTGCCCGAGGTTCAGGACCAGCGAGACCGGCCTGTCCGGAGACTCCTCCACCACCTGGGTCCGCATCCACACCTGCTGCGCGACCTGCCTCTGGATCCTGCCCGCGTCGCTCGTGCGCTCGATCTCCACGCCCGCGCTCCCCGGCAGCGGCGACACAACCCACCATTTCTCCTGCGGATCCCAGGCGATATCCGCGGCCCGGAGCGTCAGCGGCTGCATGTACCCGTCGAGCAGCCTCACCTCGCCGGCCCGCTGCAGCTCAGCCCTGATCGTCTCGGTCGTTGCCCGCTCGGCCAGGCAGGCCGCGAGCCGGCGCCGGCGCTGGTCCACCACGTTGCTGCGCTCCGGCTTGTTCCGCAGCTCCGCCAGCTCCTTCCAGCTCAGGTACTTCGGGTCGTCGCGGAACACGATGGGCAGGGGCTTCACGATCACCTGGTCGGTGAACTCCACCGCCAGCTCCCCCGGCTTCCGCCCCACCAGACCGTGGGGCTTGATGATGACGTAGTCCACCGCCTTGCGGTCCGAGGAGAGCGGCGTCGAGGGGGCCGCCGAGGGCGCGAAATCTCCGGCGCCGGTCCGCCGCATCAGCCAGACGTCTGCCTCCAGGGCGCTGCCCTCGAAGAGCACGTTCCCCTCCTTGTCCAGGCGCACGACGAACACGCCCTTGAGGTAGAGCTGCTCGTACTTGCCGCCGCTCGTGTCCGGGGCGCGGCTCACCAAGTCGGCGTAGATGAGCAGGTCGTCCATTGGCACGGCTTCCTTGCGCTCGATGGCCCCGATAATGAACCGCGTCGCGTCCCGCGTCAGCATCTCCTCCATTGAGCGCAGGAACCGCGGGATCACCTGGTTCGACAGGCTCAGCACCACTGCCCCCAGCACCACCCCGCTCACGAGCGCCGGCAGCAAAAGCGACCGGTGGCTGACCCCGCCCGCGTGGCACGCCGTCACCTCGTTGTCCGTGCACATCCGGTGGTACGCCAGGGTCGCCCCGAAACCCGCGGCGAATGGCAGGGCGTACTGCAGCATGGGCGGCATCGCCAGCACCATCATCTTCAGGGTCTGGATCGGCCCGATCCGCCCGTCGTGCAGGAACCGCACCGCCGCGGCGAACGACAGGACCGTCACCAGGATCGCCCCGGTCAGCAGCACCAGGCGCCAAAGGTCGACCAGGATGAACCGGGAGATCGTTCGCGCGGGCCGACGGCGCATAGGCGGGGATCGTAGGGGAGAGCGGCGACGACCGGGTGCGGAGCGCCGGGGTGCTGGTCAGATCAGGGGTCCTCCGGATCGAACCTGTGCCCGACGAGGACCGCCAGCGGGTTCGGAACCGCAGCCGGACGAGGGCGTCCAAGCCATTGAATGAACGATCCGTTCCCGGGAACCGACTCGCCCAACCAAGCGGAAAGCGTGAACGCCGACCCCTCACCTCTTTGCCCCTTCCATCCCCCTACCACGTCCCCCTGCTTCTTGACGCCTCATCCGTGCCCCGGTACAACATGTGGCCAGTTCAGGAGTCCTGCGATGAAGACCCGACCGATCCTTACCACCTCCGCGTGTTTGCTCGCGGCCGCCCTGCTCGGCGGGTGCACCCGCTCTCGCGATGCCCAGATCCGGTCCGACCTGACCCCCGAACTCGTGACGCTGCATGAACGCCAGGTTGACTCCGACAACGCCGGGGCCCTGACGTTCGACGAGAACGGCCGGATGTTCATGGAGGACTTGGGACGCGCGTTCTACACCAACCGCCCCAGCCGCCTCACCCCCGAACCCACCCCCCGCCCGTAGGCGGGATCGGCTGAATTCGCGGGAGATCGCACGACCGCAGCCCGCCCATCTCGGCGCGGGCTGCTTTGTTTTTGTCGCGGTCGGCGTTTATCCGCGCGGCTCGGTGGCCGGCGCCGCCGCGCAACAGAAAGCGGCCCGGATCCCCGGCCATCGGGGCATGGGCCGCTTCCATCGCACCTTCGCTTGTTACTTGGCTGTGTACTTGCCGCGTCCTCGCCGCTTGAACTTGCCGCTGTTGATCAGCGTCTGGTTCACGATCGTGCGGAAGTTCTCCGCGCTGGTCTTGTACCCGGCCTGCTGCACCGCGCCGGCCACGTCGGTCACCGACATGGTCTTGCCCTTGAGCACGCTGCCCAGGGCGTCGACGAGCGTCATCGTGTTGTGCGGCCGCCGTCGGCCGGCGCCGGCTCGCCGCCCGGACCGCCTCCGGCCCGGACCGCGTCCGCGCCTGGCGCGCCCGCGGGACGGCGGGGCCGCATCGCCCGCGGCGCCGAGGGCGTCGAGTTCCTCGCGCACACGGTCCAGCTCCGCGGCCAGCCCGTCGTGGTGGCGCTGGAGCTGCGTGATCTGGCCGCGCCGGCGCGACAGCTCCGCCTGCAGTTCCAGCACCGGGATCTTCGCCAGCCACCCGCCCCGCCGCCGCCTTCTTCGCTTCGCCATTTCGAGCGTTCCTTTCCCGTGCTCAACCTTGAGCGGGCGTCGGACCGAACCTGTCCGCGAGGTCACACGACGACGCGATCCACATGTTCAACTCCGAGTGAGCCGCAAATGCTAAAGCGGTCGGCGACATTCCGCAAGCAGGCGGCTCATTTGTCCGCGGCGCCGAGCCGCAGTGAGAGACGTTAGTCTCGCGCGGGCCGTGCCTACGCGCACGTACGCCGACTGCGCCGCGGACGGCGCCCCGGGCATCATGCGGATCTGCTAAGGAAAAAGTCGGGTCGGACGCACCTTGTTAGATAAGAACCTAGCAAGGGTTCGTGGAGATTACTGGGC
>JBGPJM010000140.1:0-12948 GCA_041485385.1 Phycisphaerae bacterium
GCCGCCGATTTGGCTTCTGTTGTTACGGGTAGTACTCGTTCGAGTGTGTCGCAGAAAAGGCACGCGAACCCCTTGTTTGCCGTATTGCCATGCGGGCGCGGTACGGCCAACGGGATGCCCCTGTTGAGCACCTTCTTCGGCCTCCCCTTGGCGGACTTCGCCGGGATCTCCACCTCCCGCCGGTTGTCCTCGATGCTGAGCAGCTTTCCTTTCCGATCAACCACAATCGTGAACGCGACGGGCATCCGCTCGAACGCCGGATCCGCGAGCATTCCCTCCCGCTCCGCCAGTTCGTAGAGTCGCCGCAGGATCACGCGAGCCCCCCCTTCGCGCTGTCGCCCCAACCCAGCACGCGAACGGGTGGTTCGCCGCTGGGCCCCGAGGCTGCCGTGTCGCAGTGCAGCACACCGCGTTGAACCGCCGCGTCAAAGAACCCGGGAAGGTTCTCTCCGCCCTCACCGAAGCGGATGTCGTACAGCATCAGCCCCAACCCCTGGTTCCAGTCAGCCATGGTCTCTTCGGTCCCGTCCAACGGGGCAAAGTGACACGCGAACTCGCGGCAGCCCAGGTAGGGCCTGTGGAAGCATTGGCCCGCCTCCACGCGACGAACGAACATCTCGCGGTATTTCACAAACTCCATCGCGTCGGTGCTGTCCGCGAGGTCAACGCTCGCCTCGATCATGTACGCCACGTCGCGCAGCGCCAGGGTGTTCCGCTGCGTCCGGTTCTGGCCGCCCGCGTCCTCCCGACCCGCGGAGTCCACGAGATAAGGCTCAAACGTGTCCGGCTCGTTCATCCATCCGACCGCGGTCCGCGGCGCGATCTTTCCCTGGATCTCGTTCCGGCGGATTGAAATGGTCGAGTGCGGCGCATGCGGCCCGCGCCAGCCCGACGGCTTGATCGCGGTGATGCGCCGCACATGCCAGTGGAACGCGGGCATCAGTCTGGGCGCATCCGGCTCGCCGACGGTCCGCTTCTTGAACAGGATCGCGTCGAGCACGCCGCGGGCCGCCGAGGGGGTCATGATCGGGTAGGACACCCGCTCGACCTTCAGCTCCGGACGAGTGAAGCAGGCAAGTTCGCCCCAAACCTTCATCTTGACGCGGTTGCTGTCGAGCATTCTCGTTCCGTCACACAACAAGCGGGCCGGGAGCGCCCCCGATCATCAGCCCCAAATCCTCGTCGTACGGCGCATCGCAGATCGTCACGCCGGATATCGTCCGATCATCAAGGGCGCCACCGAGAACGGCAATCTCGCTTGCCCGGAGGTTGACCTGGTACGGGGCCAGCGCCCGGAATGCGGCGAGGCTCCGATCCGCCCTCAGAACCGCAAGCAGTGTATCAATCGTTCGTTGTTCCGCGCTCCAGCCGCGGACCACCACTGACATACTGTCGTCAGTGATCAGACGGTATTTGGTCGCCACTTCCGGGAAGTTGAGCGAGTTCCGGAGTCCGTCGATCCCATGCTGGTCCGTGTCCCCGCTGCGGTACAGCCGCCGGAAATAGGCCCGCATCGACTCCGGATCGTCGATATCCGGCACGCTCCCGGCCGTCAACGCCTCCGCCACCTTGTCGCGCCCGAGCCGATACCAGCCCGGCGGCATGCGCCTTCCTTCGCTCTCGAACACCACGACCTGCCCGCCGGGCCCTCGGTCGGGGCCGATCAGCAAGCCCTCTCGATTGCACCGCCCCGCGGCCTGCACGATCGACTCCAGCGGCCCGAGCTCCCGCAACACAAGGGGAAAGTCGATATCCACGCCCGCCTCGATGCACTGGGTCGAGACCAGCAGGCACGGGCGACCGTCTCGCAGGCGAGCGACGCACTCGCGCACGATGCGGCGTCGGTGCTGCGGGCACATGTACGTTGAAAGATGGAAGGTGTCCTCCGAAACCAGCCACAGTTGCCGCAGGGCGGCGAACGCCTCACGCGCGGCGCTGCGAGTGTTGACGATGCAGAGCGAACGCGCTTTGCCTTCTGTCATCCGCGCCGCGACGCGCGGCCAGTTCCAGGCCTCCTCCTTCGCCCCGGGCTCGCGCGGCCACGTCACGCGCACCCGCCTTAGTCGCTCGAACAGCCGCAGCGATGCCGGCACGATCTCCCTCACGCTCGTCAGTCCCTCCGGCAGCGCATCGCTCCTTTCCCACGCCGGCTGCGTCGCCGTACACAGCACCACGGTGCATGCCGTCAGCCTCGCGAAATCTTCGAGCATCCGGCACGTGGGCGCAACCAGTTCGGGTGGCAGCGTCTGGCACTCGTCAAGGATGACCACGCTTCGCGCGATGTTGTGGATCTTCCGGCACCGGCCCGGCTTGCTCGCGAACAGGCTCTCAAAGAACTGCACGTTCGTGGTGACCACGACCGGTGCATCCCAGTTTTCGGCGAGCCGAGCGCGCGCATCGGTGAACTCCTCTTGCCCGGGGATTGCCTCAGGTTCTGACAGGCTGTGCTGCTCCAGCACGAACCCGGCCGGCAGGCGTTCCCCGCCCATGGCCTCGCGAATAACCGCCGCGTTCTGCTCGATGATGCTGAGGTACGGCGCGACGTAGATCACTCGTCGCAGGCCGTGTTGGGCCGCGTGCGAGAGGGCGAACGCCAGCGCGCTCAGCGTCTTTCCCCCGCCCGTGGGGACCGTCATGGAGAAGAGCCCGGGGACGTTTTGGGCTGCCGCAACTGCTGCTTGCAGGACGTCGGCACGGCATGCGCGCACTCGCTCGTCCTTGCATTGTGCCGAGCGAGCGGCCACGTAGCTCAGGACGTCCGTCAGCCGTCCTTCGGCGCCAAGGTCGGTGCAGAAGGTCAGCGGCGCTCGCCCGGCTGCGCTGCGTTCGGCGGCGCTTGAGTCGAGCCAGTCCGCGTCAACCAGGCAAGAGAAAAGAAGTCGCGTCCAGAGTTCAAGCGCGGGCTTGTCCGTTGACCGCAGGGCGCCGATCGGCGCGCCGAGTTCCGGACAATCTGCCACGGCGTTCGCCCAGACAGTGGTCGCCACGTCGCGGCCGCCCGGTCCCGCGACGAGCGTCTTCCATCCCTCAATGTCCGGAAGACCACCGTGGTGACCAGCAATCGCCAGCGAGATGTCCCAGCGTCTCGCGTCAGCCGCCTTCGCCGCGCCCGCCTGCTTGTGCCATGTGGCCTCGCCCTTCGCACGATGGCCCCGAATGTATTCCTGGAACTCCGCTCGGTACTTGCCGAGGTCATGAAGGAGTCCGCCGGCGCGGGCTGCCGATTCCAGTTCCGCCCCTCCTGATGCCTCAACAGCAAAGCGCGCAGCTCGCTCGGCCACCCCGCGAAGGTGCGCCGCGAGCGCTTGCCCAGGTCTTGCCAAATACCTGATCGCACCCCCCGACGTTGTGTCCATTCAACTCCTCCATCGTGGCGTGCGCTTCGACGTGCATACGAGCCTCCTTGCTCAATGAGCACAGGCAGTCTCGCATGCCGGCCGGCTTCGCGCAACCTAACGGAAGCGCAACGGCGCGCGGGGATTAGGTGGGACCCGTATTAGTCTACTGAACGTCACCAAAAACGCGCAGAAACCATGGGGTATTTCCCGATTTGGGCGCGCAGTCGGACATGTCCCGGGGCGGGACACCCGAGACGATGAAAAAAGGCGGCTGCGGCGGTACGAACGGCGTGCGACTCCGGCCTTATTTTCAGAACAGGAGGGGCCTTCCCCGGAAGAAGGGAGCAGTAAGCAGTGAGCAGTGAGCAGAAGAGGGCACCCCACCCTCTACCTCCCCAGCACCTTCCTCAGCAGCAGGTGCGGGAACCTCAGGTCGTAGTTCAGCGTCCCCGCCAACTGGAAGCACGCCTCCCGCAGCTCCGGGTACCGCACCCCCATCGCGCTCAGCAGAATCCGCTTGTTTTCCACCGCCATCGGCAGCTCCATCACGTCATCCAGCTTCGGCGCGGCTGTCCCGTTCAGCCACGCCGCGCACTGCCGCTCCTCCTTCCCGCCGGCGGCGAGGCGCTCCGCCGCGAGCCCCAGCTCCTTCTCGGCCAACTCGTGGTCTCCCGCCGACATCGCGGCCAAGTACACCAAAAGGTGGGCGCTCATCCCGTTGAACGACGGGTGCGCGGCCGCGCTCTTCGCCGCGTCGTCCAGCTTCCCGGCGCAGATCGCCACGTCCAGGGACGGCCCCTCGTCGCCCGACAGGTCGCTCAGGAACTTCACAAGGCCCTGCTCGTTTCCCTTGCAATACTCGATGATGGCCATCGCGTAGTTCCGGAAGGCCCCGGCGGCCGCGCTGTTCTCGGCGGCGATCTCCGTGGCAAACCGCTCCACCAGCGCCGTCGCCCCGTTCTCGCCGCCGCGCTCCCCGGCGCGCCGGAACGTGTAGTAGACCTTCTCCATGGTCACCTCGGGGCCCATCTTGTCGAGGTTCCCCTGGTAGCGCGCCTGGGCGAGGATCTCGTCGAACTTCCCCAGCGCGTGCAGCGTGTCGCGCTCGTGAGACTCGATCGACGCGTTCGAGGGGTCGATCTGCCGCGCCTGGCGCAGCGACGCCAGCGCCTCCTCGAAACGCCCGGTCACGTTCTGGTCATAGGCGAGCGCTCCCAGCGCGTACGCCCTTGCCGCGTTGTCGGCGGCCGCGCCCGCCACGTTCGCCCCCGCCACACCCCCCGCGCCGGCCTTCGTCCACAGGTCGCGCGCCTCGGCCCGGTCCGGCGTTACCCGCCCGAGGAGGTACGCAAGCGCGGCATCCCCCGGCGCCGCCGCCAGGAGGGCACGATATTCCGCCGCGAGGTCGTGGTCCGGGTGCGCCCGCTCCATCAGCTCCTGGTAGTGCCGATGCGCCTCGATCAGCACCGGGCGCCTGGCCAGGAGCGGCTTGATCGTCGCCAGCGCCTCGTCCGGCTTGCTCGTCGCCAGCAGCACCGCGAACCACTCCGCGTTCTCCGGCTCCAGCGCCACGGCGACCCGGGCCCGCTCGGCCGCGGCCTTGTCCCCCGCCTCGATCGCCACCACCGGCGCCGACTCGACCGGACCCTGGCGCCACAGCGTCACCCGGCGCTTGCTCAGCTTGCCGGTGCTCTTGGGTGTCTTGACCTGCGTGGGGAAATCCGTGAACTCGTAATCCAGCCCGGAGAACGAGTACAGGTCCTTCCCCACGTGCAGCGTGCTCCTCCCCCCCGGGCCGCTCCCCGGTGACGGCGAATACAGCGCCGTCTCTTCGCCCACCAGCGCCACCCGGTCGGGGTTGATCACGAAGGTGCGATTGAGCATCGGGCGCGAGAGGAACGGCGTCACGATCCGCACGCGAGTCTCCGGGATCGGCACGCCCGGGCTGGTCACCTTCACCGTTATGTTCCCCTCGTGCACCCGCACCTGGCGTGCGCTCATCGGGGCCAGCACCACCGGCTTCCCGCCCACCTCCACGGTGTACGGCTTCCCCAGCCCGTTCACGACCCACACCTTCCGCGAGTTTCCCGCCGATACCGCCACGCCCAGGTACACCGCCAGCGCGATCAACGCCAGCGCCGGAGCGATGAGCATCGCCGCCCGCGCCCGCCACGGCCGGTCCACCACGCGGTGCCCTCCCTCGCTTGTGATCAGCGCCGACTTGATCTTCTTGCCCGTCCCCGCTTCGGTGAGCCCGCCGTGCCGCTTCGATGTCTTGATGTACCGCCTATGCCCCTTGTCCCGGCCGGCCTCCGGGAACGCCGCGGCACACCGCTCCAGCAGCTCCAGCGCGTCCTTGTGCCGGCCCTGGGCCTGGCAGGCCTCGACCGCCAGGTACACCAGGCCGATTTTCTCGCGGTCCTTCTCCTCCAGCACGCGATCGATGGCGGGGCGTGCCTCGTCCACCGACCCGTGCCGGATCAGGAGAACATCCAGCCGCTCCTGCACCCCGGGATCGGGCCTCAGCGCCAGCGACCGGCGGAACGCGGCCTCGGACTCTTCGTGGTGCCCGAAGAACGCGTGCGCCTCCGCGAGCACCTGCTGGAAGCCCGCGTCATGGGCCAGCGGCTCGGCCAGGATGGTCGCCACCGCGTTGAAGGATTCCTCGTCGTGGTACCCGACGCACGCCGCCACCGCGTCGGTTGCCTTCTCAACGTCCCCGGGCGCCGATTCGCATGTTTCCAGCGCCCCGGCGAGCGCTTTCTGCTTCCCCTCTTCCCACTTCCTCATCTTCGCCGCCATGTGCTTGCGGCAGCGCGGGCACTCGTCGATGATCCGCTTCTTCGACAGCGGCACCAGCGGCACAAAGACCAACACGAAGAAGAGCGTCGTGTCGTACGAGCGCAGATCCCCCGCGTGCCCGCAGAACCGGCACACCGATCGGCGGATCCGCATGTTCCGCTTGCCCCAGTACCACGTCCCGATCCCGTTCACCACGTGCGGCATGACAGCAACCTCCTCGGGTTGCGCGGCATCGTATCGGAAGCGACGGAGCGACGGAGCGACGGAGTGACGATGCGGGCTTGTTTGCGCTCGGGAGGGCCGGCAGGCATCAGTTCCGGTCCGTGCCGGCCGCCGGGCCGCTCACTTCGCGGCCGGACGTCCCAGCGGCCTCACCCACACGTTCCTGAACCGAGTCAGGTTCCCGTGGTCCTGCAGCATGATCGGCCCCGGCGCATCCGCCTCTTTGTTGATCGCCCCCCCTGTCGGGCCGTCGATCACCGAGTTGTCCTGGATCAGCACCCCGTTGTGCAGAACCGTCACCCGCGCCTGCTGCGTCCGCTCCCCCAGCGTGCTGAACTTCGCCGCGTGGAAGATGATGTCGTACGTCTGCCACTGCCCCGGCCCGCGGCACGCGTTCACCAGCGGTTCGCTCTGCCCGTAGATCGCCCCGCATTGGCCGTTCGGGTAGGTCGAGTTGTTGAACGAATCCAGCACCTGCAGCTCGTAGCGTCCCTGGATATACACCCCCGAGTTCCCGCGACCCTGCCCCTCGCCGTCGACCTTCATGGGCGTCGCGAACTCGATGTGGATCTGCGCCGAACCGAACGACTGCCTGGAGACGATCGAGCCCGAGTCGGGCTTCACGGTCATCGCGCCCCCGGTCTTACCCTCCGCCGTCCACGGCGCCGGCTTGCCCTCCTGCAGCTGCCATTTGTCGAGCGACACCCCGTCGAAGAGGACGATCGCGTCCGACGGCGCGGGCGTCGGCGGCGCCGCCTCGGGAACCGATCCCGGTGTGACGACCGCCGGTTCGGGCGGATCGATCGAGGAGGCCGCGACGAGCGAACCGGAAACGGCGAAGAGCGCGATCACGATGGAGCGGGCGGAGCGGGCATTCATGGGTGTTCTCCGTGGAGTTACCGGGGTTATACCAGAAGCGGAGGCGGTTCGAGCGAGAGAGGAGACCGGACGCATTCCGGGCGGGATGACAGATATCGAAAACTGAAGTGAAACGACCCTGACGGCCGAGGATTGTCCTGCCGAGTCCCGATGACGGTTTTTCAACCCAAGGAGGCCGGCCATGATCGCCGTACAGAAAGCCTGGGATACCTTCTCGCTCATGTCCCTCACGGGGGAGAGCCTGCTGCTCCTGCGGATCCAGCTCGGACGAGGCGTCAGAGACATCGTGGAGGCCGAACTCGATCGTCGCGCCGGCTGCACGCCGGCACGGGCGCGGGCCGGGGGCGGGCCGAGGGTGATGTCGGGCGCAGCGCATCGTCGCCGTGCGCGACTCCGGGGAAGGGCCGCGGCGTAGCAAAGCATCGCTGATGAACGAGAGGCGGCCGGGTTGCGGCGCGCACGGATCGCGTGGCGCACCGGGTCGCGCGGTCGGCGCCGCACGCACGGAGGCGGAGCGCGCCGGATCGCCCGCCCTTGATGCACCCGCGGTCACGACAGGAGCCAGCCCGCCCGATCGCGTCAAGACGCCCGGCGATGACGCCCGCGCCGCCCGCGCAGCGGGGCGTTGGGGGGCACGATCTCCCACGCCAGCCCGACGCACCGCATCGCCAGGATCGTCAGGTACGTCAGGTCCACCTCGAACCACCGGCGCCCGTGCGCGGCCCCGCGCTGGCTCGCGTGGTGGTTGTTGTGCCATCCCTCCCCGAACGCCAGGATCGACACCCACCAGTTGTTCCGCGAGTCGTCGGACGTGTTGAAGTTCCGGTACCCCCACGTGTGCCCCGCCGAGTTCACGAACCAGGTCGCGTGGTAAACAAAGACGATCCGCACCGCCACGCCCCACACCACCCACCCGATCCCGCCCCCCACACCCGCCAGCCACTCCCCCAGCCCGAAGAGAACGCCCGCCAGCACGAACTGCGGGAAGTAGTGGTGCTTGTCGATGAACGCCATCACGCTGTCGCGCTGCAGGTCCCGTGCGGCGTTGCGCGGGTTGGCCGCGCCCTCGCGGTCCTTCGTCAGGCACCAGAACACGTGCGCCCAGTTGAACCCGTGGCGCGGGGAGTGCGGGTCCTCCGGCTCGTCGGAGTGCGCGTGGTGCAGCCGGTGGTGCCCCACCCACTGGATCGGCGATCCCTGCCAGTTCAGCGTCCCCAGGATCGTCAGGAGGTACTCCACCACCTTCGGAGTCTTGAACGACCGGTGCGTCAGCAGCCGGTGGAAGCACAGGCAGATCCCCAGCCCGCCGCACGCCCACCACAGGAACACCGCGACCCCCAGCGCCGACCACGAGAACGTGAACGGCGCCGCGAGGCACGCCGCGTGCATCAGGCCGATGGCCGCGGTGATCCTCCAGTCGATGTCCGCGAGGCGGAGGTGGCGCCGGGTCGGCGCATCGGGTTCCGCCGGCGCGCTGGGGGCGGGGTTGCTGGCAAGTGTGGGGGAACGCCGCATCGAAGGGGGGGCGCTGACCTCTGGCATCCGGGGCTCCTGATCGCACTGTATCCCCGTCGTTGACGGGCGGGTCACCACTTGGTGGAATCGGCGGAAGAATAACGAGACCTTCAGGAATCCGCCACATGCCCGGTCGCCGGCGCGCCGAATTGGGAAACTGCCCATGCCGCGGGCCCGGCTACTCGGCGCTCCCCGGCACCCAGGGCAACGCCGGAGCGTCAACCGGGTCGATCACGCGCGGGCGCACCTCGATGGTCGGCAGCTCGGGCAGCTGCTTGCCGCTGCTCACGCCCGAATCCTCGAACTTCCGCAGCGTCGGCAGCAGGCGAGATTCCAGCGACCCCGCGAAGCTGTTGTACCGCTCCACCGCCTGGTTGAGCGCGCTCCCCAGGCTCGCCGCGTGCGCGATCGCCACCGCCGCCCGCTCGTGCAGTTCCTTCCCCAGCTCGAACAGCGCCGCGGCCTCCAGCCCCAGCCGCTGCTCGCGCCACCCCACCGCCACCGCCCGCAGCAGCCCGATCAGCGTGCTCGGGCTGGCCAGCACCACGTCCTGCTGCGCGGCCAGATCCAGGAGGTCGGGCCTGCGCGCCAACGCCGCGTCGATGAACTGATCCCCGGGCACGAACATCACCACGAAGTCGGGCGAGCCGTCCAGCTCCTTCCAGTATCCCTTCTTCGACAGCGCCGCCACCTGTTCCACCACCAGGCGCGCGAACCGCTCCAGGTGCTCCTCCTGCTGGGCCGGCGTCGTCGCCGACATCGCCTGCACGTACGCGTCGGTGTTCGTCTTCGCGTCGACCGCGATCAACCGGTTGTTGGGCAGCTTCACGATCAGGTCCGGGCGCAACAGCCGCCCGCCCGAGTCCCGCTGCGACACCTGTTCCGAGAAATCGCAGTACCTCGTCATCCCGGCCAGCTCCGCCACGCGCCGGAGCTGGATCTCCCCGTACCGCCCGCGCACCTCCGGGCGCGACAGCGCCCGCACCAGCTTCCCCGTCTCCGCCCGCAGCTCGGCGTTCACCGTCGCGGCCTGCTTCACCTCCTGCACCAGCCCCGCGTACGCGCTGGTCCGCTCCTTCTCGATTGCCGCGAGCTTCTCGTCGGTCCGCTTCAGCGTCTCGGCGATCGGGCGCACCAGCTCGTCCACCGCCGCGCGCCGCTTCTCCAGCTCCGCCTGCGATTGCGCCATCACGCCCCCGAGCCTCTCCGTGGCCAGCTTCAGGAACTGCTCGTTCGACGATTTCAGCGCCTCCGCCGCCAGCGACCCGAAGACCTGGCGGAACCGCTCGTCGAACTCCGCCAGCTTCCGATCGACCTCCCGGCGCGCCTGCTCGACCGAGGCGAGCTGTTGCGCATGCAGATTCCGGTCGGCGTCGGCTCGCTCGCGCTGCTCGGTGATCCGCGTGTTGAGCGCGGCGATGGTCTGCTGCAGCTCGTCACGCTTCCTGACCGCGCCGTCGAGCTCCGATTCCAGGCGCGAACGCTCGCCCTGCACGGCGTCCAGCGTCGCCTGCTGCGCCGCGGCCTGCCGACCGATCTGTGCCGCCGCCGTCTGCGCCGACGACAGCGCCTCCCGGGCCTGGGCCAGATCTCCCCGCACGCCCGCGGCCTCTCGCTCCGCACCCTCGCGGGCCGCAACCTCCGCGGCATGCAGCGCCGCCAGCCTCGCGCGCGCCAGCGCCACCCACACCGCCACCGCCGCCGCGCCGATCGCCGCGACAACAAGGATCAAGTCGAGTGTTCCCATGCGTGCAGTGTAGCCCGACCCCGCCGGCAGCAGACGGATTCTGTTCGCCTGCCGATTTGGCACGCAGGCGGTGGGGTCGGGTGGCGTTGGCAGGGGTGCAAGCAGCCGCGAAAACCGATGGACGCGGCGGCGGACGGGTTTTCCGGGCCGGCGGCGGGGTGTTTCGACTCCGGCGGGCGCCCCGGCCAAGGCGGGCGTACGGCATCGGGCTTGCCACGTATTGAGCACGCGATGGTGCCCGTTCATCCCAACCCCAACGACGAATCACAGTTCTACACCGGCGGCGGTGCGAGCGGCGATTCCGCGTCTGATGCCGGCGCGGGAGCCCCCGGCGGGCCCGGCGGTCGGTTGAACCTGCTCCTTTCCTGTGCCTCCTGGCGGGTGGATTCCTGGGCCGACCGCCTTCCTTTCCTGCTCGAGCCGATGGGTGTTCATTCCGTCCGCGCCCGTTCCGCCAAGCAGGCCGAGCGGGTGATCCGCACGGTGACGGTCCACATCGCCGTGGTGGACCTTGGGCTCCCGATGGACGAGCCGGACGTTCGGGGGGGTGCGGAGGGCGGTGGAGAACTGGGGAGCAATCGGGTGCGGGAGGGGGGAACCGGAGGGGCGGGCGCCGAAGAGGCGGGGCCGCGAATCCTCGAGTTGCTCAAACGCCTGGACTCGCCCCCGCCCACGGTGATCGTCAAGGGCTCGTGCACGCAGCGCGACAAGACGCGGAACCTCGCGGCCGCCCTTCGCAGCGGCGCGTTCGCCGTCGTCGACCGTTCGGCCGTCGACCTCGAGCAGATGCTCGAGGTGCTCCGGCGCTGCCTTCGCCGCTTCTACCAGGATCGCTGGCCCGGGGGTTAACGGCCGGGGGGTTAAGGAATACCGGCGGCCACGGGTGAATCCGGGCCGCGAGTCGGTCTGAGGAACACGAAGAAAGCACGCCTTTTCAGCAACGAGGAGTATCGGACATGACAAAGACCGCGACGGCGCCCGCAACAGGCAAGACCAAGCGCAGCAGCAGAACGGGCGAAGAGAAGGTCCGCCCGCTGCACGACAAGATCCTGGTCCGGCGCGACGAGGCCGAGAGCCGCACCGAGACGGGGATCTTCATCCCCGAGAAGGCCAAGGACCGGCCGAAGACCGGCGTGGTCGAGGCCGTCGGCACCGGCACGATCAACACCGAGACCGGCGCCCTGGTTCCGCTCACCGTCAAGAAGGGCGACCGCATCATCTTCACCTCCTACGCCGGCACCGAGGTCAAGCTCGGCGACGACGAACTGCTGGTGATGAGCGAGGAAGAGGTCCTGGCCGTGATCGACTGAAGACCGAAGGCAACAGGGACTCGGCACTCGGCACTGGCGGTGCCCGCTTCCTCGCCTTCCAGTGCCCGATGCCCAGTGCCCAGTGCCTACCCCCAATGACCAAAGACGAACTCAGACTCGCCCTCAAGGAGCTCAACGGCAAGCGTGACGCCATCCTCTATTTCACGCACTCCGAGAAGTGCCTCGTCACGAGCGCCATGCTCCTCCCCGAGGAGCTCGACAAGCTCGTCAAGCTCACCGACGGCAAGCACGTCTACATCATCGATGCCAGCCACGTGGACTGGATCAAGATCGGCTGAAGACACCACCTATCACAGGAGTTCGCGACGACAGCGGCGTGAGACAGACAAGCGGCATGCTCCCCTCTTCTGCTCACTGCTCACTGCTCACTGCTCACTCCTCGCCCACCCCCGCACACTGAGAAAAGGAACCCCTCCCCATGGCCGCCAAGCAGATCGCCTTCGAGACCGACGCCCGCGAGAGAATCCTCCGCGGCATCCAGAAGCTCGCCCACGCCGTCAAGGTCACCCTCGGCCCCTCCGGCCGCGTCGTCGTCCTTGAGAAATCCTTCGGCGCCCCCACCGTCACCAAGGACGGCGTCACCGTCGCCAAGGAGATCGAGCTGGAGGACCCCTACGAGAACATGGGCGCCCAGATGGTCAAGGAAGTCGCCGCCAAGTCCTCCAAGGACGCCGGCGACGGCACCACCACCGCTACCATCTATGCCGAGTCCATCTACCAGGAAGGCCTCAAGAACATCACCGCCGGCGCCAACGCCAACCAGGTGAAGCGCGGCATCGACGCCGCCGTGCAGGCCCTCGTGGATGAGCTCAAGAACATGTCCAAGCCCGTCTCCAGCTCCAGGGAGATCGCCCAGGTCGGCACCTGCTCGGCCAACCAGGACGCCGCGATCGGCAAGATCATCGCCGACGCCATGGACAAGGTCGGCAAGGACGGCGTCATCACCGTCGAAGAGGGCAAGAGCCTCGAGACCGAGGTCGAGCTCGTCGAGGGCATGCAGTTCGACAAGGGCTACCTCTCCCCGCACTTCGTCACCAGCCCCGCCACCATGGAGTGCATCCTCGACAAGCCCTACATCCTCATCTACGAGAAGAAGATCACCTCCGCCAAGGAC
>JBGPJM010000141.1:0-12820 GCA_041485385.1 Phycisphaerae bacterium
AACTCGCTCCGCTAACGCAGAAGCTGTTCGTTCAGGATCTGGCTCGGTTCATTTGGATCGTTGCACCGATCGTCGCCATGGTTCTGTTCAAGGGTGGGGCCGGCGATTCGAAGCGCCGGCTCTAAGCGGCTTCCGGGCGGGGCTGCGGCGCTCACCTGCCCCGCGGCCCCCTCCGGGCCGGCCCGTCAAGGCAGGTGCATCGAGGTGGCGACTCCAACATCCCCGATCGGTGGCAAGAACGAACCAACTCCCCTCACTCCGGCGGAACTTCTAGCTCGATTGCGGCGTCTCGATCCAGACCTGGGCGACCGGATCGCGCTCACCTACGGGAAGGGCAGGCCCGACAATGTCTGGCGATCTGAGGTCTCCGCGGCATGGCAGCAGGCGATGGCAATGCGGGAGGCCGACTCGGCGCTGCCACCGCTTCCGACGCCCGCGCCGAACTTCGACGATCGGCTCCTTCAGCTTCGGGACTGGTGTGTATCCGCCGATGCGGTCTTAAGGCAGCGAAGTGACCCTTCACGCTTCATGCGTCGATCGGAGCAGTCTCGCCAGTCGCACCACGACCGCGAGCTGCGAGAGCAGCAGGCCCGGGCGGCCCGCGACGCGACGCCGCTCGACCCCGTGACCGCCTGCGAAACGCTCCTCGCCCTCGCCGGTATGGCGCGCCCGGGCGGACCGTCGGAGTCGCTTGAATCGGCCGGCTCGATCGTGGTGAAGATGGCGAGGCTCGGGGCGTTCGCCGGCATTCCGGACGCCCGAGCGGTCCTCATGGTGCACGCGGCAAAGCCTCCGACCGCGAGCCGGTATGGCGCCTGGGCTGACTTCGCTCACGACTGCCGCAAGCACCGCGGCCTTCCCGTTTCGGCACCTTGGGAGACGTTCGCGGACGACGCGGAGTACGCGGCGCAGCTGATCGAGACCGACCCTGCGCTCAAGCCGCGGCGCGAAACGGAGGGGGAACTCGCGCAGCGTGCCGCCGCCCAGGCGGTCCTGTCCATCGACAAGGATCTCGATGCCCTTCGGGCGAAGCACCCCCATGGCTGGGTTCCGGGGTCAAAGCCGTCCAAGGAATTCGCCACGTTGGTCGCCGAAAAGAACGAGAAGGAGCGTCTAGCCCTCGCGGCCCACGGATTCAACCAGGCGCCTGCTGCACAGGCTGGGGTCAAGCCTCCGCGTCGGCGACCACCTCGCCATAAGGGTGAGGGGCAGGCGCCCAAGACCAAGCTGACGTTTCACCCCGCCAACTGGTTTGGCAAGAAAATGGCGGGCCGACTGCGGATGGCGTCTCTACCCGAGCGAAAGACAAAGCGCGTTCGGAAGGTGACGAGGGGCGGCGTGGTGATGTACTGCGTGGACGACGCGCGGCAATGGTGGCCGCGAGACGTACCGGCGGAGGGGTGAAAAGAGCGCAACGCTGCGTCAATCTGCGCAACGCGACATCCCCGACAGGCTCAACGGCTGAAATCGCGTCGAACATACGTGCATGGACGACGCGAAGCTCCTGTCGCTGAACGAACTCTCTGAACGCACCGGCTTGCCGACGGCGTGGCTGCGCCGGGAGGCGGAGGCTGGCCGGCTGCCCTTCCTTTGGGTCGGGCGCCGCCGCATGTTCAATCTGGCCGCAGTCGAGCGGATCCTGGCGGAGAGGGCCTCCGCCCCGGCGCCGATGGGCGAGGTGCGACCGTGACCGCGCCTCAACCAACCACCGACGCGCTGCTGATGTCCGTCCGTGAGACGGCGAGGCGCATGTCCATCTCCATCCGCAAGCTCCACGCCATCACACGCGCCGGCGAGATCCCCTGCGTGAGGATCGGGAGCCGAGTGCTGTACTCCCCAGCGTCTATTCAGGCATGGATCCAGAAGCACGAGCGATGAACGCCTCCCTCAACGGCACGATGGTCAGCCCCCTGGAGCAGCCCGCCCTGGCGTACCTCACCCGCGGGTGGTCGATCATCCCCACCGACAACAACAAGACCGCCGTCGGGAAATGGAAGGACCGCCAAACCACTCGGGTCACGGCCGACGCCCTCAGGCACGCCCTCCGGAACCCGAGGGTGGCGGGGATCGCGGTCATCCTCGGCGCCGTGAGCGGCGACCTTTACAACCGCGACTTCGACGACCCCGAGAGCTACCGGCGCTGGGCAAAGGCCCACCCGGTTCTCGCGCGGCAGCTTCCCACTGCAAAGAGCGGGCGCGGATACCACGTGTACGGCCGCTGGACAGGCGTCCGGACACATCCGGTCGGAGACGGAGAGATCCGCGGCGAGAGCAACTACGTGCTGCTTCCTCCCTCGCGGCACCCCAGCGGAGCTGTCTACGAGTGGATCACGCCACCACCGGAGGGCGACGTGCCGGAGGTCGATCCAGTGGCGTGCGGGCTCGCGGAGGCGTGGACAGACGAAGACGCTGACACAAGACGTAAAGACGTCGCGAATACGTCTGAGTTCTCTGAGTCTCCTGTGTTGCCTGTGTCCTCTGTGTCTTCTGCGCTCTCTGCGCCTTCTGTGTTCCCTGCGCTTTCTGTGTCCTCTGCGCCCTCTGTGTCAGCAGACGATCCTCGCGTCCAACAGGCCATCGCCTCCACCGTCCCCGCCGGCATCGGTCAGCGTCACACGCTGCTGTTCGAGTTCCTCCGCCGCCTCGCCGCCATCCCGGAGCTGAAGGAGGCGCCGACGGCAGCGATTCGCGCCCTGGTCGCCGCTTGGCACAAACGAGCCGTGAAGTTCGTCGGAACCAAGGACTGGGACGCCACATGGTCCGACGCGGTCAGCGCATGGCCCGAGATCCACACGCCCCACGGCACGATCGAGGGCTTCGTCCAACGGGCAAGGGAGCGGCCGGACCCGCCCTGCGCGGCCGGCTACGAGCGCCCGGAGGTCAAGCTGCTCATCCGTCTCTGCGGGGAACTCCAGATCCATCATGGCGAGCGGCCCTTCTTCCTCGACTGCCGCACCGCGGGGAAGGCCGTCGGAATCGACCACACGACCGCGTGGAAGTTCCTGAACATGCTCTGCGCCGACGGGGTCCTCCACCGCGTTCTGATCGGCAAGCGGCGGACCGCCAGCGAGTACCGCTACCTCGGCGGGCCGGATCCCGAAAGGACCACGACATGATCGCGCGCCCGGCCCAGACCGACCCGCCCGACGCATTCGCCCGGACGGTCCTCAGCGTGGCCGCCGAGGTCGAGGCCGCCGAGAGCGCCATCAAGCAGACGATTCTCGAGGCCGCCCGGGCCGGCGACACGGCCAGCATCATCAACATCATCACGCGGTGGATGAGCACGCCGGCAATCGAGGTCTTGTCGAAGAACGCCCTTGCAAACATGCGAGAGATTCAGGTAAGTCAGGACGTGCCGCCGGATGCCTCCGGCCGCCAGTGAGTGCAGCGCCATGAAGGTCGTCGCCTTGTTCCGAGTTTCGACCGAACGGCAGGCCAACGAGGGCGCCTCGCTGGACGCCCAGGAGAGGACGTTCCACGACCTCGCGGCGAAGAGCGGTTGGGAGACGGTCGGCACGTTCAAGGGAACTGAAAGCGCGACGATGGCGGCCACCGAGCGCCGGGTGCTTCAGCAAGCGCTGGCGTGCATCAGGGAGAAGGAGGCTAACGCGATATGGGTGATCGAACAGAGCCGACTGAGTCGCGGCGACGAGCTTGAGGTCGCACTGCTCCAGAGGGAGCTGCGGGAGCGGAGCGTCAAGGTCATCGTCGGCACCAGCATCAGGAACTTGGAGTCGATCGACGAGTCGTTCATGTTCAACGTCCAGTCGCTCGTGGACCGGGCCGAATCGCAGAGGATCAAGGAGAGAATGGGACGCGGCAAGCGCGAGAAGGCCAAGCGGGGGAAGAAGAACTCCGGCCCCGCGCCCTACGGCTACCGCAACCCATCGCCCGGCGCCGACGGCCGCGGCACCCTGGTGGTCGTCCCCGAGCAGGCCGCCGTCGTCCGGCGGATCTTCGACCTCGCTGCCGCCGGCAAGGGGGACGCCGCGATCGCCACGGCGCTCAACCACGCGGGCGTGCCGGCCGCGCGCGGGGGCGGCTGGGGGAAGAGCAGCGTCGCCAGCGTGCTCCGCAACGTCGCGTACCTGGGCACCGCCGCGTCGAACATCTGGGTCGCCGAGAAGGGCAGCCGGAACTTCCGGCTCCGGCTCTCCAACGACCGGGCGATCGTCGTGGAGCACGCCCACCCCGCGATCGTCGATCAGGCGGCCTGGGACGCCTACCACAACCGGCCGAAGGCGGTCCGGGCCAAGACGCCCCGCCTGCTGAGCGGCCTCCTGTACGTCAACGGCACCGCCTTCGGCGGCGACGCCAGCCGGGGGGCGGCGTTCTACCGGGGCCCGCGCGGCGCCAAGGGCCACCCCTGGCTCCCGGCCGGGGCGGCCGACGACGCGGTCTGGTCGGCCTACGCCTCCCTGGCCACCAGCCCCGAGTTCGTGGAGCGGCTCATGCGGGAGGCCGCCAACCCCCGAGAGCAGGCGCTCCTCGCCCAGGAGATCGAGCACCTACGGGACCAGGTCGGCAAGCACGAGCGCCGGCTGGAGCGGCTGGTGTCGATGCGGGCGGACGGGGAGATCTCCAAGGAGACGTTCGCCGCCAGGCGGGACGAGGCGACGCAGGCGCTGGGGCGGATGCAGGCCGAGCTGGCCGACCTCCGGTCCAGGGCGATGGTGCTGGACGGCACGCACGCCGCCCGGGTCGTCCGGGCGGTGCAGTCGCTGCTGGCGGGGCGGACCCGGCTCAGCACCGAGCAGAAGCGGGCGGTGCTGCGGTCGATCGTCACGCGGGTAGATGTGACGGCGGTCCCGACCGGCGCCCGCCAGCGGCGGGGGGCCAAGGGCGGCTACGCCGAGAGTGGGGGGCCGAGCTGGCTCTATCAATCGGTGTCGTTCCGGCTTATGCTCCCCAGCGAGGAGCCCCGTGGATGCGACGCCGGTACGCCCAGAAACCCGCCCGCCGAGGCCCTGGCCCGTGTCGGCCAGTTGGGCACAACCTCATCATGCTCGGCCCCGCCGGCACCGGCAAAACCATGATGGCCCGCGCCCTCTCCGGGATTCTCCCTCCCCTCACCCCCGACGAGGCGATCCAGATCACCCGGATCTACTCCGCCGCAGGCCAGCTCGCGCCGGGTCAGGGCCTGGTGTCCGTCCGGCCGGTGCGGACGCCGCATCACACCGCCAGCGCCCCGGCGATCGTCGGCGGCGGGGCGATCCCGCGACCGGGCGAGATCTCGCTGGCCCACCACGGGGTGCTGTTCCTCGATGAGCTGCCCGAGTTCCCGCGCGACGTGCTCGAGACGCTGCGCCAGCCCCTCGAGGACCACGTCGTCACCATCGCCCGGTCGCACTCGGCGGTGCGTTTCCCGGCGAGCTTCATGCTGGTCGCGGCGATGAACCCGACGCCCAAGGGCGACATGGCCACCGACGAGTTCTCCAGGCGCGCCATGGACCGCTACCTCGCCCGCTTGTCGGGCCCGCTGATCGACCGCATCGACATCCACGTCGAGGCCCCGGCGGTGCCGTGGAAGCAGCTCGCCGGCGGGCTGGGGGGCGAGAGCGGCCCCCGCGGCACCTCCAGCGCGCAGATGCGCGAGCAGGTCCTCGCTGCCCGGGCGCGCCAGCACCGCCGCCAGGGGACCCTGGCGCCCAACTCGCGTCTCAGCGGGCGACAGCTCGACAAGCTCGCGCCGATGAGCGAGGACGCCAAGGTCATGCTCGGCCAGGCGATGACCGAGCTGGGCCTCTCGGCCCGCGCCTACGACAAAATCCGCCGCGTGGCCCGGACCATCGCGGATCTGGAGGGGGTGGAGCAGCTCACCAGCGCCCATGTCGGCGAGGCCGTGCAGTACCGGCTGCTGGATCGGAAAACCTAGAGAAGAAACCCGGAGTCTTTGAGGAGCGAATGCTGTACCCGCGAATGAACGCCAATCTCTGGCTGCTCCGCAGCTGCCGCGACATGCCGACGTACCGGCACCTCAAGGGCTGGAGCCCCCATGCGCCCGGCGAGGTGATCCGGCTGCGCCTGCGCCAGAGCGAGCGCGAGATACTGGTGCGGGCCGGGACGTCCGACACGGCCGTGGTGTGGGAGGTGTTCCAGGATCGGGAATACGACGTCGACGGCCAATGGCCGTTCAGAACAGTGCTCGATCTCGGGGCCAACGTGGGGATCTTCATGGCCTTTGCGCTCTCCCGCGCCGGGCGTGGGCGCCTGGAGCGGTATGTCGCCGTCGAGCCCGATCGGGAGTCCTTCGCCATGCTCCAGCGCCAGGTGGAGTCCCAGGGCGCCCAGGGCTTCTCCACGCTGTTCAACGTCGCCGCGGCCGGCCAGAACGGGACCGTGCGGTTCAACAACACGCTGGAGAGCTACGCGCGCCGGATCGATCCGGCAGCGGGCGAACCGTGCGAGGCCCGCACCGTCTCGACCATCCTCGACGACGCGGGCCTCGCGGGGGTCGATCTCCTGAAGCTCGATATCGAGGGCGGCGAGCAGGCCGTGCTGGCGGACATGCCGGCCTGGCGGGACCGGGTCAAGGCCATCGTGTGCGAGCTGCACGACCCCCTGGACCCCGCCTGGTTCGCCCGGACTGTCAGGGCGTGCGGCTTCGAGCCCTTTGAAAGCGGGGAGTGGTTCCACGGGCTGGCGGGCGCTGTCCGTGACGACCAGCGGTCGCTCGTGACTCCACGGGTGAAAGTGCGCCCGGGTCAGAGCGCCGGACACATGCCAGGCGCCGGCGCGTCGCCTCTCGGTTGATGCCCGCGGAGGGGGGCCCGCGCGGGTCTCTACCGGTGGCGGTGCAGCACCAGCATGGTCAGGTCGTCGGGCTGCCGGCCGTCAGGAAGAGGATTCTTTGTCGGTGCCACTATGTTCGCTTTCCGGTTGCGCCGGGGAAGCAGCGGCAAAGGCGGCGGATCCGGCTCAACGGTTGCGCTGCAGCACCAGAGCGTGAGATCGTCGTGCTGCTGCCCATTCTGGAAGGCGCTCACGGCACCGACGGCCTCGGCGCACAGTGCCTGCACCGAATCGGTCCGGTGCTCGTGCAGGAACCGCTCGAAGCGGTCGGCCCGGAAGAACTCCCCGTCTGCGGCCCGGGCCTCGGGCACGCCGTCGGTGTAGAACACCAGCTTCTCGCCCGGGGCAAGCCCCGCCTCCGATTGTGTGTACTCCTGGGTCTCCAGCGCGCCCAGCACCGTGCCGGTGGCTGCCCGAAAGAGCCGGGCCCCGCGCTCCGGGCTGAGCAGGTACGGCGGCGGGTGCCCGGCCGAGGCGTACACCAGGCGCCCCGTCCGGGTGTCGTAATGACCCAGGAACAGCGTGACGAACATCCCCTCTTCGTTGCCGTCCAGCAGCAGTCGGTTGGCGTGCGAGAGGGCCTCGGAGGGAGAGCACCCCCGCGCCGCCAGGTCGCGGATGAGGGTGCGGGTGACGGCCATGAGCAGCGCGGCCGGGACGCCCTTCCCCGAGACGTCGGCGATCACCAGCGCGAGCGTGTGCGGGTTGATGAAGAAGTAGTCGAAGAAGTCGCCGCCGACGAAGCGGGCCGGGGCGCTGACGGCGTGCAGGTCGAACTCCGTGCGGTCGGGGAAGGGCGGGAACCGGTGCGGCAGGAGCGACTGTTGGATCGTCCGCGCGACGCGCAGCTCGCTCTCGACGGCCTCGCGCCGCGTGGTCTCGGCCGTGAGCTGCGCGACGTTCTCCCTGAGGTTCTGCACCATGGCGTTGAAGGCGCCGGCCAGCGCGCCGATCTCGTCGGTGCTGGTGATGCCCACCGCCCGCGCCTCCAGGTCGCCGGCCGAGAGCCGGCCCACCGCCTCGGCCAGCCGCGCCACCGGCCGCACGATCCACGTGCTCATCACGACGACGATGACGAGGATGGCGGCGATGGCCGCCACCCCCTGCAGCACCCGCCCCTCCAGCCGAGCGTACACCGGGGCCATGGTCTCCTTCTCCGAGACCACGCCCGCCAGCGACCAGCCAGCCGAAGGGACCGGGCCGAAGAACGCCAGCTGCGGATCCCAGTCGGGGTTGAAGCTGACGCGGGTCGTGCCGCTCTCCCCCGCCAGCATGCGACGGCCCAGCTCGGCGATCTCCGGCCGGCCGAGCCGCTGCGCAGGCCGAAGATCGTCTCTCGCGCCGGCGAGGTGAGCGTCGGCGCGACGATGAACTTCCCCTCGCGGCTGATTACAAAGACGCTGATGCCCGACTGCTTCGTGAACCGCCCGAGCGTCCGCAGGCGCAGCCTCTCCAGGCGCACATCGACGTCGACCGTGCCCGCGAACTTCCCCTCGCGGAAGAACGGCGTGACGTACGTGACCATCTCCACGTTGCCGGCTCCCTCGTCGAAGAAGGGCTCGGTCCAGAACGGCTTCCCCGTCTGGCGCGGAACCCGATACCACTCCCACCTGCGGTCCAGGTAGTCGTACGCGTCGGCGACATCCATCCGCAGAAGCCCCTGCGCCCCGCGGTAGACGTACGGGCAGAAGAGCTCGGGGTTCGGGCGCGGCCTGTCGCCGGGCGCCTCGGGGATCTGCCAGGCGGGGTGATCGGGCCAGGGGCGCGGGCCCGCGCCGGATTGCGGAAAGCCGCGCGGCTCGAAGGCGACGCACGAACCGTAGATGAGCGTGTCGCTTTCCACGTTCCGCCGCAGCAGGTCGTAGAGCTGCGGCTCCGAGAGCACCGGCGCCGTCTCGAGGAACTGCGCCGTCGAGCGGGCGATCTGCGCGATGGCGCGGAAGTCACCATCGAGGCTCGACGCGTAGCGATCGGCCGTCTCGGTCACGCGACGCTCGCTCTCCTGGTGGGCCGTCGCGCGCAGGCGAGCGTAGTCGTACGCAAGCAGGCCCGCCAGCAGCAGGACCAGCGGGGTGCCGATCGCCAGGATGAGCTTCCAACGGATGGGCACGATGGTCTCCGGCGAGGGCGGGCGGAGCGTCTCGCGCGGCGAGATTGAGGGGCGGCACGGGGGGCGGGCAGGGGTCCGCGGATCGCCGCGCACCGACCAGATCTGCGAGCAGTGTGCCGGCGTGCAAGCGGCCGCGAGACAGACCACCCGGCGAGCGCCGCCAGGCGGCAATCGCAGTCAAAGTGGGGAAGCTGGAGAAGGCGGCCGGCGACAAGGCCGGAGCAAGGTCTTCCCCGAGCAAAGACGCCGAAAGAATGCCCAGAAGAGGACTCGAACCTCCATGCCCTTTCGGGCACTACCACCTCAAGGTAGCGCGTCTGCCAATTTCGCCATCTGGGCGATGGTCTCAGCACGCACTGTGGATATCCCCGAAAACAGGGGTTCGACGCGCGCGCCGGGAAGGCACAAGCGTATGGGCGGAACCGGCGCGTGTCGAGTGCGCTCGGCGCGCCGTCCCGGCTGACTCCGTGGAGGCCCGGTTCGAATCTGGTCGGATTCCCTCCTATTCGGAGTTGGCGGCTGTGCGAAGATGTTGTATTCTCGTTGGGACGGCCCGGATATGTGTTCGGCGTGCTCGCTCTCACCAGGATGTGTGATTGCCGCAGCGGTGCTGGCTCGTGGGTTGGGCGGCGGGGTAGGGTGGGGGGAGAGCCACCAACGGGGCAGGGTGCAGACAGGCGTCCGGGCGGACGGTGGTTCGGCGTGGCCCATAGGAGTTGGCCATGAACAGTTACGTGGCGGTCATCCGCCTCCGGCGGGGCGGGGTGCGCAGCGCGCTGGCCCCGAGGGTCGACGGGTTGCTGTGCGGGATGCGCGGTGTGCTGGGGGTCGAAGTCGACGCCTCCTGCCCGGCCGTTTCCGTCGTCTTCGATCGGGCGGCGGTTTCCCTTGGCGACCTAGTCCGCGCTCTTGAGGACGGGGACGTGGGGGTGAGCGGCGTTGCCCAGAGCCGCGCCGACGCCCAGACACAGATCGACGCGGCGATCGCCTGAGATTATGTGGTCGGCCGGCCGCTCGAGCGACCGCTGGATCGGCGGTCAACCGGGGCGCCCCGCTGTGCGTACCGGATTCCAGCCATGCAGGGCACCGGACCGCGCATCCACCAGGATTTCCAGACGGCGCTGCGGCGAGTGATCTTCGACCGCGACCTGCCGTGCCCCCGCTGCGGATACTCACTCAGCGGCGTGGTCGGCATCCGCTGCCCGGAGTGCGGGCATAACGTCGCCGAGTTCCTTCGCGTGGTTGATACCTCGCCCCGGCGCGTACGCCGCGAGCTCGCCAAACGCAGGATCCTGCGCTGGGCCCGCGCCGGGGCCGGCCTCGCGCTGCTCGCGGGGCTGATCGCCCTGGCCATGACGATCGTGCAGCACTGCGCGCGCTACTTCGCCGGCGCGGGAGACTTGACGGGCGCGGGCACGGGGGCGGGTGGGGCTGGCGGCGGCGAGGCGGCGGCGCGAGGGAGGTCCACCATGAAGATGCGGTACGGCTCGGCGGGCATGCTCCCGTCGGCGCTGAACCACGACGTCAGATGGATCTGCGACGTCGTGAACAGCAGCTTCCCCGCCGTCGGGCCGGCGCCGATGGCGAAGCTGTCCGGCCAGGCGATCGACTTGTCCTGTACGAGCGTCGTCAGGTTCCCCGACGGCGCTCGCACCACCACCGCGTCACGCTCGATCGCGGCGAAGTACAGGTTGCCGTCGGCGTCGCAGATCATCCCGTCGGTCATCACGCTCGGGCCCAGGTCCTCGACCTTGTCGGCCAGCCAGTTCGATGAACCAGGGGCGTGGATGGCGGAGGAAACGTCGTCGAGCTTCATGCGGTACAGCCGTTTGCCGGTCAGCGCCTGGTAGTACAGGAACCCGTTCTTCTGGTCCATCGCCAGGCCGTCGACGTTCATCTGCGGGACCTGACCCTGCTTGTTGCGGAGCTCGCGCCCCCCCACGATCGGCGTCACCGCGGAGTCCGCCTTCACCGACGGGTGGCCCTCCAGCAGCCGCTTGGCGAGGCCCTTCTGCAGGTCCACGCCGATCAGGCACCCTAGGCCCGAATCCGTGATCACGGCGATGTTCCGCTGGGTGTCGATCCGCACGTCGTTGAGGTAGCTCTTGAGCTCGTCCACGGGGATCCGCATGTAGCCGCGTGCCAGCCTGTCCTGGTGCAGGTCAAACCTCAGGAGTTTGGGTCCGCCGCCGGCAAACTCGCCGCGCGCAACCCTCTCCATGCGCGGCGACGCCGCGTCCAGGACCCAGAGTTCGTCCTTGTCGTCCACCACGACCGACTGCACGCACACGAACTGGATGCCGCCGTGCTCCTGCATACCCTCGCGCCAGGCGTTCCACACGTCGGATGGGTACGGCCGGAACGTACCGTCCGGGGTCAACTCCGCGACCGACCACGCGTGCGCGCCGGCGTGCCACAGGGGCGAACAGGCGAAGATCCGTCCGGACATTGACACTGCCACCCCGGTGAGCTGGAGCTTCGTCCGGGCCGCCTCCTCCAGCGGACCCGCGCCGGCATTGCCGGCCTGAGCGGGCGCCGGCGCCGGCTGCGGGCCCGGCGGCGACTGAGCCAGGGTCGACCGTTCCGCGTAGGGGCAGGTCAGAGCGAGAACGGCAAGAATCGGCAGTCCATGACGACACATCGCGAGGGCCTCCGGACAGAAAGGACGGAAAGCCTAGACGCGCGGGCGGCCGCGAGATTTCCCATGAACGACGGGTTGGCGCGGGCGCCCCCGCGGCTTATAGTGTGGCGACCGCCCAGCAGGGGATCAATGAGACCGACGGAATCAACACGGCAGATGGACGGGCCCCCGGCACGTCCGGATGGGTGTGGCGTCGGGCAAAGTTTCGACGGGTTCGACAGCACGCCCGCCTCGGGGGCGGGCGCCCTCCCTTCGCCCCCGGGCGGTGAGGCTGCCCCCGGACTCGGGACGGGATGGGACCCGGCGAGGGTCGTGCCGGCCACGGTCGGCTTCCCGGCTGGCGAGACCTACCCCGGCTTCTTCTTTATCACCGGGGCGCACCGTTCCGGCACGAGCTGGGTGACTTGGCTGTTGAACGCGCACCCGCAGATGGTCGCGAGCATGGAGGCGTTCTTCTTCGGGCTGGATTCGAACGTCTCCAACTGGCTCGGCGAGAAGCGGTTCCTCGAGTGGGCGACCGGCACGGACCCCTCGCTGAGCTGGACGAAAGGGATGAATCCGCGCGACTTGGCGAGGGCCGCCCGTCGCGCCCTGGTCGAGAGCGTCTTGCGCATGCACTGGCGCCCCGGCATCAGGTTGATCGGCGACAAGACTCCAGTGCAGTACCTCGAGAAGGCCGCCCTGCTGCACGAGCTCTTCCCGGAGGCCAGGCTCATCAACTGCGTCCGGGACGGACGCGACACCGCGGTCTCGCTGGCCTTCCACCAGCTCGGCCACGAGTACGCCGCGGGGTTCGGTTCACGCGAGGAGTTCGACCGGCGGTACCGGTACTGGATCCTGGGACAGGGCGAGCCCGTCGGCCTCTTCGCCGAGGAGACGCTCCGCGCGTACGCGAGCGAATGGGAGTGGTGCACGACCAAGCGGAACGAGGCCGCCGCCATCTTCGGCGCTGGCTTCGTCGATGTCAGGTACGAGCAGCTCCTGGCCGATCCCGTCGGCGTCGTCCGCCCGCTCCTGGAGTGGCTGGGCGTCACCAGCGACGAGGCGACGGCGCGCCGATGCGTGGAGACGGCCGCGTTCGAGAAGATCACGGGGCGGAAACGCGGCCAGGGGACGCCCCGCGACTTCGTCCGGCGGGGCGTTCAGGGCGATTGGGTGAACTACTTCACCGACAAGGACAAGCAGCAGTTCAAGTCCGCCCCCGCCGGGAAGCTCCTGATCGGGATGGGCTACGCTAGGGACGAAGATTGGTAATGCGGGGTCGTGGGCGGGGCGGG
>JBGPJM010000142.1:0-12813 GCA_041485385.1 Phycisphaerae bacterium
CCACCACCACCACCGCCGCCGCCGCCGCGCCGGCGACGGCGCCGCCGGCTGGAGGATTGGCGAAAGCCAACCTCGACGGTCACCTGCAGGCCGTGGCGGAGCTTGAAACGCTCGCAGAGCGCCAACGGCATAAAGGGATCATCGTCGCGCTCTACAAGCGTTGTGCCAGATAACTGGCGAACGCGGCCCTCGGCGCGCTGGGGCCATTGAAGGATGCCCGTAAGCGTCGTCATGCAGACATGTCGCGGACCAGCTCGCACACGGGGCCGGCGCCCTCCAAGGCGCCGCGCCACGCCCCCCTCTCAATGCGGACTGTCCGGATCCATCAGAGCACAGAACAGGCGGCAAGTCAAGCCGCAACATCAATCCCGATGAGAATCAGCGCCTGCCGATTCAGGGAACACCCCCGAGTGCTTAGGTCTTGCTCAGCCGCATTTCATGCAAGGGCGATCCCGCACCAGAACCGCTTCCGCCGCCGCGGCGTAGGGTCAATCCGCCTCCTGCCTCGATCTCCCCGGGCGCCTCTGGACGTTGCGCCCACCCTCGGGGTGAACGGCAGGCGGTGCATTTGCCCAGGACTTGGAGGGCCTACTCATGCTCAACGTCCACTCGATGTTCCACAAGTCCATGCGTCGCGTCGCCGACAAGGACGGTCCCCTGGAAACCGACCCGCACGCTCCCCGGCCGGCGGAAAGGCCGCCGTCCCGATCCGACTCCCCGCGGCGCGGGCAACCCCTGAGCCGCTGGCCAGGCGAAGACGCTCGGCACTGCTGCTCGTCGGGCGCCCGCGCCAACCTTCCGGGCCGGCACGACGAGATCTGACCGGGGCCGCGCCCTAACCAGACAATACCGCTCCACGAGCCGTGTCCTCAGAGCGCGCCGGGGGGAAAGAACCCCCATCGCTCCGGGCCCGCCGCCAGCGTCGCCGTTGATCCGGCCCGACTCCCGGACCTGGGATCGCCGGGGCCGTTATTATCAGTACCGCCCCACGGCGAGGCGGTCGTAGACCGCCCGGCTTGACAGTTCTGGTACATTCGCCGCTGCCGCATGGAGACACTCAAAGGGATTCCGGTTTCCCCCGGGGTGATGGTCGGGCGGGTGTTCGTGCTCGACGATCCGCGCCGGCGAGTGCCGCGTCGCACGGTAGCCCCGGCGGGGGTCCCCGCGGAGCATTCCCGGCTCGACAACGCCCTGGCCCAATCGGTCAACGAGATCGCCGCGCTGGCGGAGCAGACCTCCAAGGACATGGGCGCCGAGGCGGCCAAGATCTTCGCGTTCCACGCGGGCATGCTGCAGGACGCGACGCTCACCCGCCCCATGCACGCGATGATCGACAAGGAGCGGGTGAGCGCCGAGTACGCCGCGTGGGTCGGGTTCCGGGAGGCGGCGTCGCGTTTCGCGGCCATGCCGGACGTCTTCAAGACGAAGGTGGACGACGTCCGCGACCTGTCGCTGCGCGTGCTCCGGCACCTCCTGGGGGAGCAGCAGAGCCGCTTGGCGACGCTGGACCACCGGGCGGTGGTGGTGGCGCGCGACCTGACGCCGTCGCAGTGCGCCGCCTTCGACCGGCGGCACGTGATCGCGTTCGCGACCGACCTGGGGGGCAAGACCAGCCACACCGCGATCTTCGCCCGCGCGCTGGGAATACCGGCCGTGGTCGGCGTGCCCGGTCTCTCCGACGCGGCGTCGGACGGCAACGACATCATCATCGACGGCGACCGGGGCGTGGTCATCATCTCGCCCGACG
This sequence comes from Phycisphaerae bacterium, assembly GCA_041485385.1. Taxonomy (GTDB): domain Bacteria; phylum Planctomycetota; class Phycisphaerae; order Phycisphaerales; family UBA1924; genus JBGPJM01. Next base: position 1,748 of record JBGPJM010000142.1, read on the forward strand.
CGCCGACGCTCGCCGAATACACCGGCTATATCGAGCACCGCAAGACCTACGAGCTCTCGCTGGACGAGCTCCGCGGGTTGCCCAGCGTCACGCGCGACGGCCAGCCGATCACCATCCTGGGCAACATCGAGTTCCCCGAGGAGATCAACGCGATCCTCGAGGAGGGGGGCGAGGGCGTCGGCCTTTACCGCACGGAGTTCCTCTTCCTGACCGGCGACCATGAGCCGACGGAGGAGGACCACTTCACGGCGTACAAGCGGGCGATCGACCTGCTGCAGGGGCGCATCCTGACCATCCGCACGGTCGACCTGGGCGCGGACAAGTACACGCAGGAGCGCGCCGAGAACCCCGAGCGCAACCCCGCCCTGGGCCTGCGCTCGATCCGCTACTGCCTGCAGTCGCTCCCGATGTTCAAGCGGCAGCTCCGGGCCATCCTCCGCGCCTCGGCCTACGGCCAGGTCAAGGTGATGTTCCCGCTCATCACCTCCACCAACGAGTTCCGGCAAGGGAAATACATCCTCAACGACGTGATGGAGGACCTGTACGAAGAGGGGATCCCCTTCGACATGGGGATCGAGGTGGGGATGATGGTGGAGGTCCCGTCGGCGGCGCTCATGGCCGACGCCTTCGCGCGCGAGGCGGCGTTCTTTTCGATCGGGACCAACGATCTGGTTCAATACACGCTCGCGGTTGACCGAATTAATGAACGGGTGGCGAACCTGTACAACCCGGCCCACCCCGCCGTGATCAAGCTGATCAAGGACACGATCCGGGCCGCGCGCAGGCACAAGATCCCGGTGTCCGTCTGCGGTGAGTCCGCCGGCGAGATCGACTACGACATGTTGCTCATCGGCCTGGGTCTGCGTACCCTTTCGGTGACCGCGTCCTCCATCCCCCATGTCAAGAGACTGGTCCGGAGCGTGACGGTCGCCCAATGCGAGCAACTGGCCCGAAAGGCCTGTTCGCTTGATTCCGACCTTGCCGTCACGGCGTTTCTCCGTGACCAGGTCAGAAAGATACTTCCCGAGGCTTTCGACGGGCGTTCCGCCGAAACCTGAGCCTCTTCCCCTTGCAGAGCACCGCTGAACCGCGGGTTTGTGAAGGAAGCGGGCATTCAGGGCCGAGGGATATGGAATATCGGTGCGCCGCCCCCAGGGGCGCCGCGCCGGAAGAACCGGCGGGATCCCCCGGCCGGAAGCGCGTGTCGGGGCCGCGGCTTGCCGCGGCCCAGCGCCTCCCAGGCCCGCGGGGATCGACAATCTGGGATCCGCGCACCGCCCGCCCTCACGGGGCTCGCCCGGCGCCGCCGGGCGGAAGGCCGCTCAGCACGCGCCGGGACGGAATGAAACGCTCCCGGAAGGGGAGCGGGGGTCGCGGCTTCGAGACCACGCCGGTTTTCTCCGGTCTGGCGCCCCCCGGGGAGCGCACCAGCGCCCCCGCGGCTTTCTTGCGAAGTGCCCACACCCGCGCACACATTGCCCGTCGCCCCCCCTTTGTCCGCTCTCCGCGGGCAGGGGCGTGATCGACGCGCCGTACGCACCCGGAGCACCCGCAGAACCAGTCCGCGACGCGCAGGAAGGACCGCATGTCCGTGTCAGAACCCAAGCGTCAGATGGTGATCAACTATGTTCCCGGCGAGGAATGCCGGATCGCCGTCGTCGACAACGGGAATCTCGAAGAGTTCCACGCCGAGCGCAACGACGCTGTCAGCCACGTCGGCAATATCTACGTGGGGAAGGTCGTGAACGTCGAGCCGGCCATCCAGGCGGCGTTTATCGACTTCGGGCTGGAGGCCAACGGCTTCCTGCACGTCTCCGACCTCCACCCGCAGTATTTCCCGGGCGAGGGCGACAGCACCACCGAGCGAGTCGGCAAGAAGACGCCGCGCCGCGACCGCCCGCCCATCCAGGAATGCCTCCGGCGCGGGCAGGAGGTCGCCGTCCAAGTCCTCAAGGAGGGCGTCGGGACCAAGGGCCCGACGGTCACCAGCTACCTGAGCATCCCCGGGCGCTTCCTGGTCATGATGCCGCAGATGGACCGCGTCGGCGTCTCTCGCAAAGTAGAGGACGAGGAGACGCGCCGGAAGATGCGCGAGATCCTCGACCAGCTCGAGCTCCCCGAGGGGTTCGGCTTCATCCTTCGCACGGCCGGCATGGAGCGCACCAAGGCCGAGCTCAAGCGTGATCTGGCGTATTTGCAGCGGCTGTGGAAGGACATGGAGAAACGCTGGAACAAGGGGAGCAAGCCCCGGCTGCTGTACAGCGAATCGGACCTGCTCGTCCGCGCCCTGCGCGACATGCTGACCACCGAGATCGACCGCATCGTCATCGACGACGAGACGGCCATTGTCCGCGCCGCGAGATTCCTCAAGATCGTCGCCCCGCGCTCCTCCACCACGCTGGTCCGCTACACCGGCAAGGCGCCCATCTTCCACGCCATGGGCATCGAGCAGCAGATCCGCACCATCTACTCGCGCGAGGTCCCCCTCCCCAGCGGCGGGCGCCTCGTGATCGACGAGACCGAGGCCCTGGTCGCCATCGACGTCAACTCCGGCAAGATGCGCGACGCGCGCGACGCCGAGACCAACGCCTACCGCACCAACCTCGAGGCCACCGACGAGATCTGCCGCCAGCTCCGCCTCCGCGACCTCGGCGGCATCGTCATCAACGACCTCATCGACATGCGCTCGATGAAGCACCGGCACGAGATCGAGCAGCGCTTCAAGGACAACCTCAAGAACGACCGCGCCCGCACCACCCTGGAGTCCATCAGCGAGTTTGGCATCCTGGAAATGACCCGCCAGCGGATGCGCGGCAGCCACGAGTCGGTGCACTTCGCCGACTGCCCCACCTGCCGCGGACGCGGGCTGGTGCAGAAGCCCGACTCGGTCGCCGCCGACGCCATGCGCGAGCTGGCGGCGCTGCTGGACCACCAGCGCGTCGCGCGCATCGAGATGGTCGTCTCGCCGCGCATCGCCGGCGAGCTGCTCTCGTCGCGCCGGCGGAGCCTCACCCGGCTGGAGCGCCTCAGCGGCAAGCACGTGGACGTCCGCATCAGCGAGGCCGTCGCCGTCGACCGCGTGACGTTCTACGCCTACGACGATCGCGGCGCCGACATCGAGGTCGGCAAGATCGCCCTCCCGACTGTCTCGGGCGACCAGCTCCAGGTGTTCGAGTACGCTGCCTCCGACGACAACTGGGCCGTGGACCCCGACCGCGAGGCCCAGGCCGTCCAGGACGCCGAACCCCCCGAGCCCGAGCCGGTCGTCGAGATCGGCGAGTCGCTCCTGGACACCATCGAGGCCGGCGACGAGGCCGGCTGGGTCAAGGACCAGCCCGGCGACGCCGACGCGCCCGACGGCGGCAAGCGTCGGCGGCGGCGCCGGCGGCGTGGACGCGCCGGTCAGCCCGACGAAGGTGCGCCCGCCGATCAACAGCAACGATCTCCCCAGCGCCCGCAGGAGCCGCGCAACGGCGCGGTGTCCGCTCCGCCCGACGCGCAGCGGACCGCGCCCGCGCTCGACGGCCAGTCCGTGTCCGGGTCCGACCAGCACGCCGGCGCACCGGCCCCCGGTCAGCCGCGACGCGACGGTGAGGGCGCCGGGCCCGACGGCCAGAACGACGGTCAGACCGACGGCGGCCGGCGTCGGCGTCGCCGGCGCCGGCGCGGCGGAGGCGGAGGAGAGGGCGGCGGGCAGCAGGGCGGCGGTGGCCAGCAGGGCGCACCGCGCGCAGGCCTCGCGGGCCTCCCCGAGGACTCGGTCCGCGCGGCCACCGGTGACAACGAGCGGATCATCCTCCCCGGCTCGAGCTGGGACGTCGACCCCGAGACCATCAGGCCTATCAAACGGGGCGAGGCCAACGTTGAGCCCGTGGAACCGGCGCACGCAGCTCCGGCGCCGGAGCTTCCCCGGCACGCCGATCCGTCCGCCGATCCGTCCCTGGATATGACCGACATCGACCACCTCCCCGGCCAGCCCGTTCCGGCCGGGGCCGAAGCGCCGCGTGGCGGCGACCAGCCGCGGCCCGAAGAGGACGGTGTGCGCCGCCGGCGCCGTCGACGCCGCGGGCGCGGGCGTGGCGGGCGGGATCAGCAGGGCGCCGCGCCGGGCACGCCCCCCGTCGACGGGCACGATCAGGGCGCACCCCCGGTTGAAGCCGGCGCTCCCGAGGCGCCGCAGCTCGCCGAGCGGCCCGCCCCCTCGGGCGATCAGCCGCCCCAGGACGGCGAGCCGCGCCGGCGCCGTCGGCGCCGTCGTGGCGGACGCGGTCGTGGCGAGGGTGCGGGTGGGGGCGGGGGTGGGGGCCGCGGCGGGGGCGGCGGTGGGAGGGAGGCGCAATCCGGGCCGCCGCGGCCGGAACGTGGGCACAACAACTCGCCCCAACCGCGCCCTGATTCACGTGCGAACCCGAACCAGGGCGGCGCGCCCAGACAGGCGCGGCCGCCCGCTCCGCCGAATCAACCCACGCCGCCCGCCGGCCCGGCCGGCGCCAAGCCCAAGCGAGTCCTCTACGCCACCCGCCGCAAGCTCGCCCCCAGCGAGGTCCTGAAGCTCAAGCCCCAGGAGTGAGAGCCAGGATTCGCCGAAGGCCAACGCACGCGGCGCCGCGGTAGTCTCCCTCAACATCGAGCACTGAACGCTTAACACCTAGCACTTAGCACCTGGCGCTTCGCCCTTCGTCCTCCCCCATGCCCGAACGACGCATCATCCTGCTGGGCTCCACCGGCTCCATCGGCACCCAGACTCTCGAGGTTGTCGAGCACCTCAACGCGCTCCACGCCCGCGGCCAGTGGCCCACGAGCTACCGCGTCGTGGGGCTCGCGGCCGGCCGCAACGTCGCCCTCCTCTCCGAACAGTACCGCCGCTTCGAGGTCGAGAACCTCGCCGTCGCCCATGACGACGTGCGGGACCTCTCGCTGGGCGAGGGCACGCCCGGCTTTCCCCGCGCGCTGCTGAACGCCCGCCAGGGGCACGACGCCGCCGAGCGCCTCGTCCGCGAGGTCGAGTGCGACATCGTCCTGGCCGCGATGGTCGGGTCCGCCGGCCTCCCCGCCACCCTCGCGGCCGTCGACCTCGGGCGGGACGTTGCGCTCGCAAACAAGGAGACGCTCGTCGCGGCCGGCGCGCTGGTGGTCCCCGCGGCGAAAAAGTCCGGTGCACGCCTCCTCCCGGTGGACAGCGAGCACGCCGCGATCTGGCAGTGCCTGCAAGGAGAGAGGGGCGAAGGGCCGAACGGGCGAAGGTGCCCCCCGATGGATTGCCCGCCCGACATCACCCGTGTGATCCTCACCGCCTCGGGCGGCCCGTTCCGCACGCGCTCGCTCGAGGAGACATACAACGCCACGCCCGCCGAGGCGCTCCGGCATCCGACCTGGAACATGGGCCCCAAGGTCACCATCGACTCCGCTTCCCTCACCAACAAGGCCCTGGAGGTCATCGAGGCCCACTGGCTCTTCGGCCTCCGCGGCGAGCAGATCGACGTGCTCGTCCACCCGCAGTCGATCGTACATTCGCTGGTCGAGTTCGCCGACGGCAGCGTCATCGCGCAGCTCGGTCCCCCCGACATGCGCTCGCCCATCCAGTACGCCCTCACCTTCCCGCACCGCCCCACCGGGGCCTCGCGCAAGCTCGACCTGGCGGCGATGTCGCAGCTCGAGTTCATGCCCCCCGACCGCCGGCGCTTCCCCGCCCTGGACCTGGCGTACAAGGTCATCCAGTGCGGCGGCACATCCGGGGCCGTCCTCAACGCCGCCAACGAGGCCGCCGTGGAGGCGTTCCTCGCCGGCAAGGTCCCTTTCGGGCGCATTCCCGAGCTTGCCGCCGGCGCGCTGGTCGAGCTGGGCGTCTCGCCGCTGCGCACCCTCGCCGACGTCGCGAGCGCCGACCGGGCCGCGCGGGAGTACGTCGCCTCCAGTGTCGCCCTGGCCTCGACGCGCTGACGCTCGCCCGCTCATCCCGTATCCTTGCTGCACAATGTCCCAGCTCGCCGCCAAGGTCGGCCAGGCCGCTCGCCTCATCGACACGGGCCGCCCCGACGAGGCCCGGGCCCTCCTCACGCGCCTGCTCCCCAAGTCCAGCACCGACCCCGTGGTCAACCGCCTCATGGCCGAGGCCCTATTGCGCCTGGGCCAGGGCGCCCAGGCCCTGTACTACGCCCAGCGCGCATCGCACAAGGCGCCCGACAGTGCCGACGCCCTGGTCACCTGCTCGAGCGCCCTCTGGGCCGTCGGGCGCCACGACGAGGCCGTCGCCACCGTCCGGCGCGCCGTCGAGATCCGCCCCGCGAACCTCAACGCCCGCGGCACGCTGATCAACTTCCTCGTCCGCCAGGAGCAGTACGCCGACGCCGGCGAGCACTGCCGCGCCGCCTTCGAGGTCGACCCGTCGCGCACCGATTTCGCCGTCATGCACTCCACGATGCTCCTCTCCATGGGCCGCCCGGAGGAGTCGCTGGCGATCCTCGCTCCTCTCCGGCAGCGCGAGCCCGGCAACCTTCGCGTCCTGGGGACGCTGCTGCCGCTCATGAACTACGTCCCCGGCGCCGACCCGGCCGTCACGCTCGCCGTCGCCCGCGAGTACGGCGCGGCGCTGGGCCGCCTGCTGCCGAAGCCCCTGGCGCCGCCCCCGCTCGCTCCATCCGATGCCCACCGCCCGATCAAACTCGCCATTCTCTCTCCCGACCTCCGCGCCCACCCCACGCGGTTCTTCATCGAGCCCCTCTACGAGCACCTGGACCGCGCCCGCTTCAGCCTTACCAGCTACTTCACCGGCACGGACGAGGACGAGTATTCGCAGCGCCTCAGGTCCTACTCCGGCCAGTGGCGACACGTCCCGCACCTGGACCCCGTGATGCTGGCCCAGGCGATCCGCGCCGACCACATCGACGTTCTGGTCGACACCGCCGGTCACACCCTGCACCAGCGGCTGGCCACGATGCACCTCCGGCCGGCTCCGCTGCAGATCAACTTCCTGGGATACCCCGGCACCACCGGCGTTCCCTCCATCGACCTGTGCGTCGCCGATACCCTCGCCCTGCCCCCCGGCGCCGAGGCGTTCTTCACCGAGCGCCCCATGCGCCTCGACCCCTGCCACATCACCTTCCGCCCGCCGCCGGATACCCCGGCGTGCCGGCCCGCCCCGCGCCTGGACCGCGGCCACGTCACATTCGGCTCCTTCAACACGCTCATGAAGCTCAACGACCGCGTCGTCGCGCTCTGGTCCCGCCTCGTGCAACGCGTGCCGGGGTCGCGACTGGTCGTGAAGAACGTGCAGCTCATGCAGCCACAGGCGCAGCGCCTCACGCGCGAGCGGTTCGTCGCCGCGGGGTGCCCGGCGGATCGCCTCGACATCCGCGGCCACTCCGGCACGCACGCCGAGCACCTGGACACGTACAGCGATCTCGACATCGCGGTGGACACCTTCCCCTACAACGGCGCGACGACCACCTGCGAGGCCCTGCTCATGGGCGTGCCGGTGGTGAGCATCATCGGGAAACCTTCGCCGGACGCGTCGGCCTGAGCCTGCTGACCAACATGGGGCTGGGCGATCTGGTCGCCCGTAGCGAGGACGAGTACCTCGATCTCGCCGCGAAATTCGCTGCCGACGACGCGCGCCTCACCTCCCTCCGTTCCACTCTGCGCGCGCGCTTCCTCACCAGCCCCATCGGCGACGAGCTCGCCTGGGTCCGGCACTGGGAGGCGGCCGTCTCCGCTGCGTGGCAGGGCCGCGTCGCGGGCGGTCACTGACTCTTCAGACCGCCACCGCCCCGGCCCGGCTGGGGCCATATCATCTTGTCGGCGGCCTTTCCGGCCCGCCCCCCCGCGGCCATCCTGCCCACCACAGGATCCGTCCCATGAACATCTCGAGTTCCCCCCCGGTCAAGGCGAGACCCCGACGCTGCGGCGCCGCTTCCATGCGATCGAATCGCGACCTCCAACCCGAACCCCTCGAACCCCTCGAGCCGCGCCTGGTGCTCACGGCGTACTCCTTCTCCGCGCTCTTCGACCAGCTCGGCTACAACACCCCGCGCTACGACATCACCCCGCCCCCGCTCGTCGCCGTCATCGGCTACGGCGCCGCCCTCGCGGGGTTGGGCGACATCGACGGCGACAACATCCCCGATTTCGCCGTCGGCGCAACCGGCATCGCCGACCCGGGATTGACCGGACGCGTGTTCATCTACTCCGGCGCGACCGGCGAAACCATCCGCACCCTCACCGACGGCTTCGCGGGCTTCGGCGGCGCCCTGGCCAACCTCGGCGACGTGAACGGCGACGGCGTCCCCGACCTGCTCGTCGGATCCCCGCAGTACGACGGCAACCTCAACCCGCTCATCGACCCCACCGGCGCCGCCTGGGTGTACTCCGGCGCCGACGGATCCGTGCTGCACCTGCTCGTCGGCGAAAACCCCTTCGACGAGTTCGGCACGACCGTCGCCGCGCTCTCGCAGGCCACCGGCCCCAGGTCCATCGTCGTCGGGGCACCCGCCGCGGCGGGCCACGGGCGGGTGTACATCTACGCCGGCGACACCGCCAGCCTCGTCACCATGTTCTCGGGCGAGGCAGACGGCGAGCGATTCGGCGCGGCCATCGCCGCCGCGCCCGCCTGGGCCGGTTTCGACGATTCCTCCCCCATGCTCGCCATCGGCGCGCCCTCCAGCGACGCCGCCGGCCCAAACGCCGGAAGCATCCAGCTCATCGGCCGCGCGGGCCAGACCATCAGATCGACCACCGGCGGCGCGGGCGACGAGCTCGGCTCCTCCGCCGCGTTCCTCCACACCGCCACCGGCACCGCGTACTTCCTTCTCGCCGGCGCGCCCGGCGCCGCTTCCAACGTCGGCCTTATCCGCTTCATCCCGCCGATCCAGGGCTCGCTCTCCTCTCTCACCGGGCGCAACGTCCTCGGCGCCCGCTGGGGCGCGGCCATGGCCGACGTCGGCGATGTCACCGGCGACGGCCTCGACGACATCATGATCAGCGCCCCGGGCATCCACGACCGCATGTTCGCGATCGCCAGCCCCCGCTTCGACGCCTACGTGCTCACCGATGTCCCGGCCGGCGTCCTCACCTTCGGCGCCGCCCTGGGCGACCTCGACGGCGACGGCATCACCGAGATCCTCACCTCAAACGGCGACGGCCGGGCCACCGTCATCTCCTCCGCCGGCCTCACCACCACCGTGACGGACAACGGCGGCATGTCGTACTTCCCGCGCATCTCCGGCGCCACCCCCGACGGCCACTTCATCTGGATCAACGGCGGCTCCCGCCCCATGCTCATCCACGACGGCGTCATCACCCTCTATTCCCGCATCCCCGGCCTCACCGTCTCCACCCCCACCTACTCCGGCGTCCACTCCGAGATCCTCGCCGTCGGCCCGGACGGTGCGATCCTCTTCCACGACGTCACCCCCTCCGTCTCGGTCGCCGAGCCCCACCTCATCTCCGCCGGCGGCGTCGACTCGGCCATCTCCTCGCTCTTCGTCACCATCGACGGCGGCCCCGACAACCTCACGCCCGTCGCCGCCGACCTCTTCTCCGCCGTTCTTTCCCAGAACGGCCGCTTCGTCCTCCTCGTCCAGCGCCTCAGCCTCGTCGTCGACAACCGCGTCTGGTTGCTCGACCTCACCTCCGGCGCCCTCACCTTCCTCTGGGACGGCGTCGGCGCCGATGTCAACTCCGCCGGCACCGTCGTCGGCACCCGCGCCGTACCCGGCCAGCACGAAGCCGTCGTCCGCACCATCGCCGGCGACGTCACCGCCATCCCCGAGTTCGCTTCGGCCGTCGCCATCAGCGAGAACGGCGACGTCCTCGGTCTGACACCGTCCTTTCCCTCGATCCCCACCTTCGCCATCCTCTCCGGCGGTATCGTCACCGACATCGGCATCCCCTCCATCAGCGGCGGCATGATCATCTGGTCCGTCCTCGATTTCGACAATGCCCACCACATCCTCACCGAGGCCTACGTCACCGACCTCGGCCCGCCCGTCAACGCTGACCTCCACCTCTACCTCCCCGGCACCGGCTTCGTCCGCATCTCCGATGTCTCCCACGGCCAGGGCACACACGCCCTTGGCCACCGCAACTCCTTCGAGAACTCCGGCCCCCTCGGCGCCACCTTCCGCGACGACGGCACCATCCTCACCTACACGGGCGTCCTCACCGCCGTGACCGATCAGTCCGTCTACACCTTCCGCGCCGGTTCGCCGATCGCCACCGTCGCCGGGTCCGAGGGAGAGTTCGTCGCCGGCGTCAATATCTACAACGAGCTCGTCGTCGTCCAGCGCATCGTCGGCGGCACCGCCTGGGTCGGTCACCGACTCGCCCTCGGCGCCATCTCCGTCGATTCCCAGATCGTCATGTTCATCGATCCGCACAGCGGCGGCGACGCCTTCGTCGCCATCTCCGATGGCGGGACCACCCTCAAGGTCTACGGCGCCGCGCACGCCCCCTTCGACGACGCCAGCCCCCTCAACGTCGCGCCGAACCTCCCCATCACCCGCGACCTCACCGCATTCACCAACGGCGCCGGCGTCGTCCACCTTGTCGGCCTCGATGCCCGCGGCGATATCGAGATGTTCTATCGCCAGGGATCCGACTGGGTGCAGGTCAACATCTCCGAAACGCACCTCACGCCCCAGGGCATGGCCACGCCGAACTTCGTTTCCGGCTTCACCTCGTTCCTCACGCCGTGGTCGGCCATCCACGTTGTCGGGCTCGATGACCAGGGGCACGCCGAGGCCATCTGGTGGGCGCCGGGCATGACGCTCTGGCGCATCGACGATCTCTCCGCCGCGGCCGGGGCCGGTACACCCGCCCTCACCGGGCGCCTCACCGCCTTCGTCACGCCGTGGGGCACACTCCACGTCAACGGCGTGGATACCTCGGGCGAGGTGACCGCGATCTGGTGGGCGCAAGGATTCGCCGGCAACTGGGCCGTCGACCGCCTGCACACGGGCGGCCTGGCTCTCGACCCCAACTCGCTCGATTCCTACGTGACTTCCTGGGGCGGCCTCACGGTCACCGGCCTCGATACCGAGGGGCGCATCGCGGTGTATTGGTGGTCCGCG
>JBGPJM010000143.1:0-12746 GCA_041485385.1 Phycisphaerae bacterium
GCCATCGGCACGCCGCGCCCCCCGCCCCCCCCACCCCCGCCGGCCGATCGCGCATCCACCCGCCCCGACGGCAGCGGCTTGGAGTGCGCCTGCAGCTCGACGACACGCTTCTCGAGCGCCAGCACGCCCGCGTCGTAAGCCGCCGCGGCGTCCTCCCCCGCGCCCACCTCAACCAGCTTCACCACGTACACCAGCTTGTCCACGTGGTCGAAGACCACCACGCCGTCGTAGTACGCGAACTGCATCTCCGGCAACCCGCGATCGTCGCGCGGCGCCCGGGCGGGGTCCAGCTTCTCGGGCTCCGCGTACCGCACCGTGTCGTACGCCGCGTACCCCACCCACCCGCCCAGGAAACACGCCGGCAGGTGCGCGGCCCGCCGCCCGTCCTTGGCCGCGCCCTTGTCGCCGATCACGCAGAGCCGGTGCGCACCCGACAAACGGCGCGGCACATCCAGCGGATCGGCCTCCTGGGTCTCAACCGGTGTGCCCCGCGCGACGGTCCGCCGATCCACCACTCTCACCCGATTCCCGCGCGCGACGACCTCCATCGCGGGCTGTGCGCCCAGGATCGAGTGCCGCCCCTGCCGCTCCCCGCCCTCGACCGACTCAAGAAGGAACGACGGCGCCGTCCGCTCGTCCGGCGCCACCAGCCTCCGATACGCCAGCACCGGCGTGAGCTGATCATCCAGCAACCGGATCGACACCGGCACCGCCAGCCGCCCCGTCCACCCTCCCCCAGCGCGCGACATCGCCGCCAGCTCGCGCTTCACACCCTCGACAAACTCGCTGCGGTCCGGCGTCGGCATCGCGGCCGTACTTTACACACAGCCGGCATAGAGCGGTGCGGATGGACGAATAGGACTGATGGGACGTATGGGACCGAGCACCTAGCACTCAGCACTTCGCACTCAGTCATCAGCCCCCAGCACGTACCCCTTCTCCGCGTACAGCTTCTCCACCCGCTCCAGCACCGGGTCCTCCCGGGGCAGGTCCTGCCCCAGCGCCACCAGCAGGTTCACCAGCCCCAGGTAGTCCGCCACCGCGATGTACTCGCGGGCCGCGCGGGGCGGGCCCAGCGCGGCGCGGTCGTACGTCCCCGCCTGCAGCTCCGCCAGGTGCGCCATGTTGTGGTAGTTCCCCAGCGGCAGGCACAGGCACGTCGCGTCGTACCCGTAGGCGCAATACACCGACGCCTCGCACGCGCCGCCGGGCATCAGCTTCCGCTGCCACTTCCCCACCCCCCCCACCCCCGCCGCCGCCGCTGTCTGCGAGGCCAGGAGTTGGGCCGGGGCGCCCGTGATCTGCTCCGCCTTCTTCGCGCACGCGTTTGTCAGCCACGGCGTGAAGATCGACAGCCGATCCCCCACGCGCACGATCGGCCCCGCCCCGACCGGCGAATCCGCGAACGCCCGCGAGTTCTCCAGCGCGATCACCCGCGACCCCTTCGCCATCGTCCCCAGCTTGCACGCGGCGATCGCCCCCACGAACCCGATCTCCTCCGCGCGCGTGAACAGCAGCCTCACATCCAGCACCGCCTCGGGTCCCTTCGCCGCGCACACCTCCCGCAGCGCCTCCATCGCCCCCAGGGCCGCCGCCGCGCCCGCCAGGTCGTCGCAGGCGCTGGTGTGCAGCACGCCCGCGCTGTCGATCTCCGCCGGCGGCAGCGACCATGTCGCCACGTCCCCCACGCGCACCTGCGTCGCCGCGCCCGCCAGCTCGCAGAGATAGTGCTTCCCTGCCGGCGACGACGCCGGCGCCGGCCCGATCAACATCGCGCCGATCGCGCCGCCGCCCCGCGTGTGCACCACGATCGGCGCCCCCTCGAAGAACACCTCCATCACCCCGCCGCGGAACGAGAGCTCCAGCGTCCCGGGCGACACCACCCGCTCCACCACGAACGCCGGGTGGTCCAGATGCGCCGTGATGAACACCGGCCCCTCCGCCCCGGGCGCGAACCCCGCGCCGCCGCCCTTCCCCCACCGCCGGCGCGCCAGCACCACCAGGTTCCCCGCTGCGTCACGCTCCAGCATCAGGTCGGCGCGCTCCCCCACCCAGCGCGAGAGCCACTCCACCACCCGTCCCTCGCGCCCCGCCGCCGTCGGGAGCTGCGTCAGCTCCACCAGCCACCGCACGGGCGGGGGCACATCGCTGTTCGGATCGATGGGCGGCATCGGCGGGTGTGCGCGGAGGGCGCGTCGTGTCGCGCTGCGGGAGACGAGCTCCGGGAGGGGGCTTTGGGAGGGGGGGGTCAGTTCGCGACCCACGTCACAACGTCGTCGAAATCGTTCATCACGTCCTTGTTGGCACGGTACTGCACGCCCATCCCGAATCCGCCCGCCACCTTCCCGCCGCGGTCCTTCGAGCTCATGAAGACCCCGTCCGGCCCCGCCGAGTGGAAGACCAGCTTGCCGCGGGACGCGCTCGGCGCGTCCGGCGTTACGCTCGCCTTCGGGAACGCCGGGTTGCCCAGCAGCGCCGTCATCGTCTGCACAAGCTGCGGCGGGCCGTTGCCCAGGGACAGCATGCTCTCCGACACCTGGTTGGCCTCGCTCTTGCCCAGTTTGCCCGAGTTCAAGAAGCACGCGTTCCCCGCCCAGAAGAACCGCGCGGGCGTCGTCGAGTTCTGCGCGGCGAAGTTCGCGGTCGTCGCCGGCGACTCGTCCTGCACCCAGACCAGCATCGGGTTGCCGAACGCGTCCACGACGTCTGGCAGCGTGATGTGCTCGGCCGTGCCGATCTGGCCCGTCATGGCCACGAAGTTCTTCTTGTCCGGAACCCAGTACCCCTTGTGGGTCACACCCTTGACCTGCACCGGCGCGTCGATCTGGTCGATCCGCACCGGCACCTGGTTCGTCGGGCTCGGCCCGACCATGATGGCCCCGGTGGCGCCCGCCGTCGTGACGCCGCCCGCCAGGTCCAGCACGATGTTCTCCATGTTGCTCAACCCCTGCGTCTCGTTGGCCACCGCCCCCATGTCCGCCGGAGAGAAATATCCCGGCAGCCGGCGCTCCGACAGCTCGTACTGCGCGGAGGCGCTCCCCAGGCTGGTGTGGAGCTGCAGCGTCACGACCTGCTTGGCGCGGTTGCGTGCCCCGCTCAGCGCCGGGACGACGATCGCGATCACGATGATGAGGATCACCAGCACGATCATCATCTCGATCAGGGTGAAGCCCTTGATGAAGCCGCGCATGCTTGCCTTGGCCATGTCAAAACTCCTCTGCCGTCGAGTTCCCCCGGCACCCATCGCCCACGAGCCACCCCCGTCCTTCGTTCCCCACCACCCCTCCCCCCTCGATACGCACAAATCCCCCAGTCCATTCGCCGCTCGGCCGCCGGCTGATCCAGTATGTTGGCCAAACGGGCCCGTGCAAGGCCCGGACGCCACCCACCATCCAAGTGTACACGGGGCAACTCCCTGGGCGCACCTGACCCGTCCCCGTTCCTGCCCCCTCCCTGACCCCCCGTTCCCGGTCCTTGGTTTGCCCTCCCGCTCGCGGCCACGGATACTCTGCCCGCGTGCCCAACCAGCCCGTCAAACTCGCCCCTTTGGCCTCCTCGGAGCGATCCCGGGCCATCCTCGCCGCCGCGGCCGCCCTGAGTAAGGGACGCCCGGTCGTTCTCCCCACCGAAACTACTTATTCCGTCCTCCTCGACGCCGCGGACGCCGGCGCACTCTCCCAGATTTCCTCGATCCGTGCCGCCGGACGGGCTGCCGGCACCCTGCGCGCCGACATGACCGCCCCTGTCTGGCACCCCTCCTCCCAGTCGCAGGTGGACGACCTTGTCCCTCTCACCGCCTGGGTCCATCGCCGCCTCGTCCACCGGCTCGCACCCGGCCCGGCCATCTTTGTTCTCCCCCTCGACGCCCCGCAGCTGAAGCAGATCGCCGCCAAGCTGAGCACCCCGAGCCTCGCGACGACGGCCGGCCTGGCGCTCCGATTGAGCAGCCACCCGATCTGCCAGATGCTCGTCGAAGGCGCTGCCCGGCCCGTCTTCCTTGAAGAACTGCCCGTCCACGCCCGCGGACAATGGGCAATCACCGCCGCCGAAGCCGCCGAATCCGCCAAGGCCGCCGGCCTCGCCGATCCGCTCATCCTCGACGACGGGCACGCCACCCTCGGCAAACCCGCCACCATCATCCGCCTTCACCCCCCCTCCCAGTCCCCGTCCCAGCCCCACCCGTCGAAAGCCAAGTCCGCCGCCGGCTTCCCCTCCCCCGCCTGGTCCATCCTCCGTCCGGGCGCCTACGAGGAACGGTTCATCCGCAAACAGCTCGACCGCCTCATCCTCTTTGTCTGCACCGGCAACACCTGCCGCAGCCCCATGGCGGAGGCCATCGCGCTCGACCTGCTCCGCACGGACCCCGCACTCGCCGCGCTAGGCCACATCAAAGTCGGCTCCGCCGGCGTGACCGCCCCGGGCGGCGAGTCCATCACCCCCGAGGCCCGCACCGCCCTCGAGGAGCTCGACATCCACCCCGCCCACCACTCCTCCCGAGCCCTGACCCGCCAGCTCATCCAGGACGCCGACCGCATTTTCGCCATGACCCGCTCCCACCGGCGCGCCATCCTCGCCCTCGACCCCACCGCCGAAGCGAAGACCCTCCTCCTCGACCCCGCCGACGCCGACTTCCCCGACCCCATCGGCCACCCCCAGCATGTCTACACTGAATCCGCCCAGCGAATGCGTGACGCTCTCGCGAAACGGTTGAAGGAGCTGGACCGATGAAACTGGCCATCGGAGCAGACCACCGCGGCACCGCTGCGTCCCGGCAACTCGCCGACCGCCTCCGCTCCGCCGGCCACACCGTCACGCTCATGGGCAAGATGACCGGCGAGCCCTGCGACTACCCTGAGTCCGCGTACATCGTCGGCAAGGCCGTGCAATCCGGCCAGGTCGAGCGCGGCATCCTGGTCTGCGGCACCGGCCTGGGCATGACCATCGCCGCCAACAAGATCAAGGGCGTCCGCGCCACGCCGGTCCACGACGAGCTCACCGCCGAGCTCAGCCGCAGCCACAACGACGCCAACGTCATCTGCCTCTCCGCCGATCTCCTCGGCCAGCGCCTCATCGAGAAGATCGTCGACGTCTGGCTCGCCACGCCCTTCGAAGGCGGGCGCCACGAGCGGCGCCTCAAGAAGATCGCCGCCATCGAGCAGGGCCTCGACCCCGCCACCGTCACGTGGACCGGCAAGGGCGACGACGGCACTGTCTTCATGCGCCCCGGCGATGCGCTGACCTGAGTCCGATCCGCGTCCATCCGCGCAGATCCGCGACTCAGTCCGCCGGCACACATCTCCCCTTCGCCCATTCCCTCAGTTCCTCGACTTGCTCTGCCATCGTCACGCTGAGCGGCGGCGAGCCCTTGAGGGCCCGCTCGACCATGCCAGTGTCCAAGGCGCGCTTCGCGCCGAATGCCTCGTACGCCGCCGACACGATCGCCTGCTCGATCTCCGCGCCCGTGTAGCCGGCGCTGGCCGCGACGAGCAGGCCCAGGTCGAACCCCGCCGGGTCGTGCTTCCTTTTCTTCAGGTGGATCTCCAGGATCTGCAGGCGTGCCGCGTCGGTCGGCAGGTCCACGAAGAAGATCTCGTCGAACCGCCCCTTCCTGAGGAGCTCCGGCGGGAGCGACGACACGTCGTTGGCCGTCGCCGCCAGGAACACCCCCGAACGGTGCTCCTGCATCCACGTCAGCAGCATCCCGAACATCCGCATCGACAGCCCCCCGTCGTTGCCCCCGCTGGAGGCCGACGCGAACGCTTTCTCGATCTCGTCGATCCACAGGATGATCGGCGACATCGACTCGGCCTGCTTCAGCGCCTCGCGCAGCCGCCGCTCGCTCTCCCCTATGTACTTGTCGTACAGCGCCCCCGCATCCATCCGCAAGAGCGGCCGGCGCCACGCCGTCGCGATCGCCTTGGCGCACAGGCTCTTCCCCGCGCCCTGCACGCCCAGCATCAGCACGCCCCGCGGCGGATCGATCCCGAACTGGGCCGCCTCCTCCGTCGACACCGCCTCGCGCTGCGTCAGCCACGCCTTCAGCCGCTCCATCCCGCCGATCACGCCCAGGTCCACCGGCGTCTTGACATACTCGAGCAAGCCCCCCGCCTGGAGCATCTGCCGCTTGCGGGCCATGATCGTGTTGAGGTCGTAGATGCTGAACGAGCGGTCCTCGCTCACCACCTCCACGATCACCCGCTCGGCCTGGCGCCGGCTCAGCCCACGCAGGTTCCTCACCACCATCGCCAGCTCGTGCTTGGTGAGCTGGATCTTGACCGGCTTCTCCTTGTGCAGACGCTGCACCGTCGTCCGGATGATCCGTTCGATCTCGTCCTCGTCGGGGAGCGGCAGCTCCACCCGCACCGCCAGGTGGTCCACCAGCGGCGGGGCCCCCTCGTCGCTGTCGATCATCACCACGCACCCGCCGCCCACACCGTCCCCCGCGATCCCCGCGCACCCCTGCACCAGGTCGCGCCACGCCCGCAGCGTCCGCGGGTCGCCCAGGTGCCCCGTCAGGTCCAGCGTGATGAAGACCGCGCCCTTGCCCATCCGCCCCATCGCCCACAGCCCCGCCGCGGCGTTCTCGGTGTTGGCCATGGGGGTGGGGGCCGCCCCGCCCGGCCCGCCGAGCAGCCCCTCGTGGACGCCCATGGTCGCCGTCCACATCACCACGTCGCGCCCCAGGCGCATGGCCGCGTCGCGCGCCGCCTGCAGCGCTTCCTCCTCCTCGACCGTCACCATCCGCACGCACGGATTCCCGGTGCGCACCAGCGCCTCAAGCGTTTCGGCAGGGTTCATGCGGACTCCGGGGGGCGGGGGAGAGGGGGTGGAGAGGGGGGGACGACCCGCGGCCCCCGCGGGGGCGCTCAGTCTCCCGCCGATCGCCGGGAACGTCAACAGCCCAGTTCCTCCCATCCTCGATCTCCCGCCCCACGTCCCATCCCTCCCCACCGCGCCCCCTGCGACTCGAGAGCCTCCGAGGTTCCGTGAGGTTCTCGCGGGCACGGCGTGGCTCTGGGCGCTCCAACCGCCTGTGAAGCAGATCGGCGATTTCCTCGGCGTATGCTCCTCCTTCTTCCGCCACGATGTCTCGGGACGCGTCCCGAGGCATACCGGGGGGGCTTTGGGGCCAGAAATGGCCCAAGGAGAGACAATCATGATGCAGATGCGCGTTCCTGCGGCCCGCGTGGCCGGTCTGTCTGTTGTCGGTTCCATGCTCCTGGGCGCGGCGGCCTCGACGGCCAGCGCCCAATGGACGGTCACCAACCTGCACCCCGCCGGGGCGACTCGGTCGTACGCGCAGGGCGTGCAGGGCGTGCAGCAGGTGGGCTATGCCATCCTGGGCGGCACTGAGCACGCCAGCCTGTGGACCGGGACGGCCGGCTCGTGGGTGGACCTGACCCCCGCCGGGGCCGCTTGGTCGTACGCCTACGGCGTGGACGGTGGCCGGCAGGCGGGCTATGCGTACGTGAGCGGCGGCGGCGTCAATCGCGCCAGCCTGTGGAGCGGGACGGCCGGCTCGTGGGTGGACCTGCACCCCGCCGGGTCGACTGAGTCGATCGCCACCGCCATGAACGGCAGCCAGCAGTGTGGTTACGCGAACTTCGGCGATGGCTATCGCGCCAGCCTGTGGACCGGCACGGCGGCCTCGTGGGTGGAGCTGCACCCCGCCGGAGCAACGCTTTCACGGGCTTACGGCGTGGGTGGCGGCCAGCAGGTGGGCTTTGCCACCTTCGCCAGTGGCGATCGTGCCAGCCTGTGGAGCGGCGCGGCCGCGTCGTGGGTGGACCTGCACCCCGCCGGGGCGACCTCTTCGTACGCCTACGGCTTGGACGGCGGCCAGCAGGTGGGCTATGCCATCGTGGGTGGCGCGTTCCGCGCCGGCCTGTGGACCGGCACGGCCGGCTCGTGGGTGGATCTGACCCCCGCCGCGGCGACTCAGTCGATTGGCAACGGCGTGCAGGGCGGTCAGCAGGCGGGCACAGCCTTGGTGAGCGGCGTGGCTCACGCCGCCCTGTGGAGCGGTACCGCCGGCTCGTGGGTGGACCTGCACGCGTTTGTGCCGTCGGGGTTCATCAACTCCTTCGCCAACGGCATCTGGCACGATGGAGCCTCTACCTTCGTGGTCGGTTATGGGTTCAACAGCACGACCGGGCGCGACGAGGCGCTGCTGTGGAGTTCCCCGGCGGCGTGTCCCGCGGACTTCAACCACGACGGCGCGGTCAACTCGCAGGACTTCTTCGACTTCCTCAACGCGTTCTTCGCGAACGACCCGTCCGCCGACTTCAACGGCGACCACGTGGTCAACTCGCAGGACTTCTTCGACTTCCTGAACGCTTTTTTCGCCGGCTGCCCGTGACCTGAGCGCCACCTTCCGGCGGGCGGCCCGGACCTGTCCATTTTCGTGCCACTGACCTCGGCTCGCCGCGCCGACCGCGGCGAGAACGAGGGCCACGTTGACCCACGCCGGGCTAGCTTTGGACAACCTTGCCACCGTCACCAACCTCCAGGTCTGGTTCGGATCGTGCCCGTCAAGCGAGAGAATACGCCGGTACGCCGGAAACGCCGGAGTGCGCCAGGACAGATGCGGCCCGCCAATGAAAAGGGCCCCGCGCGACAACCGCAGCGGGGCCCTTGGGGGGATCGAGGTTGGGGTACCCGGCCAGCATGCCGCGCGGGCGGCCGTCGTCAACAGCAAGTGCATCGGTTCCGCCGTCGAGCGCCAACTATCCGGGCGGGTCCTACGGCGACGTGTTCAGCCAAGCACGCATCGCTTCTGTTGTCGATGATTCCTCGATCACAGGTAGCCCAGCAGCACGATCAGGTCGGCTGCACGGCGCTCGATCTCCTGGCGCGCGGGACACTCGATGAGCCAGTCCGGGGGCGCTTCGAGGCCGTCGACGAAACCGTGCAGGTTCGTCAAGGCCCCGATCGCGTCCGGTGCGTGCCCGTGAGCGATCGCGTTGGCCGCTGCGTTGGCCTTGTTCGACAGGGCGTTGCGCCGTCCCCGGTTGGCATTCGCGTTGGGCCCCGTGAACAACGCGAGATCCACACCGCTGATGTACACCGCCAGATTGCGCAGCTCGCGCTCGATGTACCCCCGGGTCCCGCCTGGATCGAGCGGGAATGGGTCGAGATTGTCCGGGATCCCGTCGCCGTCGGTGTCGGCGTTGCAGACATTGGTCCCGCGCGCGACCTCCGCGCCGTCGCTGAGGTGGTCGCCGTCCGAATCGGCGGCGGTCGGACTTGGACACCCCGTCCCCATGGCCATGTCGACCTCGGTCCCGTCCAGGAGGCCGTCGCGGTCGGTATCCGGATCGAGCGGGTCCGTTCCGAACGCCCACTCGTCATCGGGGGCGAAGAGGTCAAAGAGCCCGTCGTTGTCAGAATCAAGCGGTGCGATCACGGCGAAATCCGAGAAATGCTCCAGCGGCACCTCGATCGTCGCGATGAAGGGCGGGACCGTAGTCACCCCGACCAATGCTCCGGACAACGGGAAGAACACCCCGTTGACATCCACTTGATACACGGCGAGCTTGCCCCGTTGGCCAGCGTTCAGATTTCCCACATCGAGCACGAAATGGAGGCTCGCGGCCGGCGAGAACGTCGCGCCATCCGGCTCGAAGTTGTACACCGCCACCGCCACGCCGCGTCCCGGCCTACCCCCGACATACAGGTCTGTGGTCGGATCCACGAGCACGGTCTGGGTGATCGAGAGCGTCCGATTCATATCCAGCGCGCCGGCAGGCACCTCCAGCGTGACTTCCCCATTGGGCGTCCGGAGCGTCCCGCCGGTCGCCGCGCTGATGAACCTGGCGATGCTGCCATCCCTCACGCAGGTGTTCGTCGCATCGCCGGGGCACGGATCGCAGAGGTCGCCGAGACCATCACCATCCACATCCACCCCGGACAAGTTGGGGAAGACCCAGGCTGAGCCCTGGAGGTAGTTCTCGCCGACGGTGTCCTGGTACACACCCGCGACCGCGGTGTCGCCGGAGAGGGCGACGGACAGCCCGAGGCGGTCGAACGGGTCGCCGTCGAGGGCGGTGAGCTGCGCCTGCTGGGTCCATGCGCTCCCCGAACGGACATAGACATATGCCGCGCCCCGCTGGGCGTCGTGGAGGAGAGCGCCCGCAAGGGCGGTGTCACCGTCGAGCGCGACGGAGTAGCCGTACTGGTCATTCGGGGCGCCGTCGGAAGAGGTCAGCCGGGCCTGCTGGGCCCATGTGGTTTCGGAACGGACGAAGGCATATGCCGCGCCCTGGTCGGGGTTCCCGCCCACGGTGTCGTGGAACGCGCCGACCAAGGCGGTCTCACCGGAGATTGCGACCGAGGAGCCGAAGTAGCTGTACGGCGCGCCGGGGGACGCGGTGAGCGTGGCCTGTTGTGTCCACACAGTTCCGGCGCGCGTGAAGACATACGCCGCGCCTTGATCCGTGTTGCCCCCGACATCGGCCGTGAAGGCCCCCACCACGACTGTGTCGCCGGTCAAGCTCACGGAGCTGGCAAACCGGTCGCCCGCGCCGCCGCCGGAGGCGGTCAGCTTCGCCTGCTGCGTCCACGTCGTCCCGGAGCGGACGAAGACGTAGGCCGAGCCTTGATCGGTGTTGGCGCCGACGTCGTCCATCTCAGAGCTGATCACCAGCGTGTTGCCGGAGAGGGAGACCCAGTGACCGAAGTTGTCCGCCGGCGCGCCGTCGGATGCGGTGAGCTTCGCCTGTTGGGTCCAGATGGTCCCGGTGCGGACAAACACATACGCGGCGCCCTGGTCGCCGTTGCCACCGACGTCGGCCCGGTGGGCGCCGGCGATCGCGGTATCGCCCTCGATGGCCACCGACCAGCCGAAGAGGTCGGACGGCCTTCCGTCTGAAGCGACGAGCGTCGCTTCGAATGCCCAGCCTGTGCCGGTCCGTCGGTACACAGACGCCAAGCCCCGGCCGCCGCCGCCATATTGGTCGGCCCCCACCAGCAGCGTGTCACCGGAGATCGCGACCGAGATTCCCGCGCGGTCGCCGGCGGCGCCGTTCGGCGCTATGAGCTGCAGCGGGGTGCACCGTTGCGCCCACGACGGGCTCGCGTACACCAGCAGCGTGCCCAGGATCGCAGCGATCTGCCGAACCAGCGGCCTGTGCGCCGCCAGCACGTTTGCTTGGACCTGCCTTTTCATGACGAGCTCCTTTCGAGTGTTGGTGCGTGTTGGCTGCGAGCCGATCGCGCCTGCTCGCGCGCGGTCGGCACATCCATCGAGACGTGGAATCCCGCGACGCAAACTCACTGTGCGTCATGCCTTGGACGACCCGCCGCCGTGTCACGGGCAACGACCGCCCCGGTGTGGGGACCTCGACGACAGCGGCCCGAGCGAGCGATATCGCCACGCCCGCCAACCATCGGCTCTGCGTCCGCGGAGTAGCCCGCCGCAGATTGGTTGGCCGACTCGATGCCGCATGAACCGGCGATAGAAAGCAACGCCCCCATCTTCGGCCTCCTGGCAGAGCGCGAGACCTGATGTTGCGGCAACTGGCGGATGTCGCAAGCCCCACTCCCAATCTGCGCGTTCGAGATCCCCGTCCCCCGAGGATTGTCCCGCGATCACGGCGACGCTCCACGAGGAAACTTCCCTGATGCGCGGTGACTCACGCCTCGACGAAGTGCTCCGCCAGGCCGCCAACTCGTTCGGCATCAAGGCTCCGCATCGCATTCCCGCGTGCGGCGGCGTAGATTCGCTCCACCACGAACAGGTCATCGACGCGGGCGCCGCGACCAACAAGCGGCACGACACCGTCGATGCGGCCGGGCGGAAGCCACTCACGGTCGAAGGTCTTCCCCGAGGCGTACTCGCGGACGTTGGTGCAACGCCGCTCCAGGCGCTGGCGCAGCGGGCATCCAAGGCGGTGAGGCGAGTGGCCCGTACCTGTCCGGTTGACCCGCCGGGGATCGCGGCGATCGTGCAACCCTCCAGAGTCGCGGTTATCGGCGCGCGAACCGGAGCGCGGCGTAGCGGGAGCGACGTTGGTCCGCCAGTGCAGAGGCGGCGTCGGGCATGCGTGCCGAGCCCATCCGGCGTGCCAGCGACCCGTCTTCGGGTCGATGTCTTGGGGGACCGGCCGAACAGCGGCATCGGCGGCGCCGTTCTGGGTGTTCGGGCGCGCCCGGCGGCTGCTTCGAAGACGGCGCGGGGCGGGCGTGCGTTGCGGCTATGACCTGCAGGGCGTGCCGGCTCAGGTACGCTGCCCCGAGTGCGGATCCGTGCGGGATGGCGGGTCTGAGGATGCCGGTGCCTGAGCGGAAAGGCGGGTGGCCCGCGCCCGATCGCGTCCGTGAGTGGCACGTCGTGGCACGGTCGTCCCGACCGTGAGTCCCACGGGCATCCTGCCCGTGCGTCGGCATGGGCGTCTCGCCCATGCCCGCGGCGGGAGGGGCGGGAGGGGCGGGAGGGGGGGGGCGGGCGGCGAATGCGGCACGGGCAAGATGCCCGGGCGACTCTCGGGTGAGACGCCCGTGCCACTCACGGGCAGGTCACCGGCACGAAGGCCCACCAGCGCAAGCGCGCCATCCGTCAATCTCCCACGCGCGGACGTGCGTCATCGCCGCCGTCGCCCGAGCACGACGAAGCCCGCGCCCACAAGAACCGCCACGCCACCCGGCGCCGGCACCAGCGTGGCCACGTACATGGCATCCACGCCCGGCAGGCCAAGGAAATGGACGTTGAAGGCGAAGGACGTCCCATCCTGGCCCTCCGGGCTGTA
>JBGPJM010000144.1:0-12632 GCA_041485385.1 Phycisphaerae bacterium
CCTCCGGTTCTCGGCCCGGTACCGGCGCGCGGCCCAGCTCGAAGAAGGCTACGGCATCCTCACCACCCCGCTGGAGCGCCTCGTGCGCGATGTCTACGCCAGCGACCCCGCCGAGCGCTTCATCGCCAGGGGCGACGGCCACCGCGACGCCCTCACCGTGGCGCGGATGCAGAAGGCCCTGGCGATCATGCAGTTCAAGGCCGAGGGCCGGATGATCCAGCGCCACCCCGAGTGGAACCTCGACCACCGCCGCCTCCTGCACCGGATCGACAAGGAGAAAGGAACAGTTGAGATCGACGGGGTGATTCACCCGCTGCTGGATACCAGCCTCCCGACCATCGACCCGGCCGACCCCTACGCCTACTCGCCGGAAGAAGAGCGGTGCCTGCGCCGGATCAAGGAGTCGTTCGTCGGCTCGCAGAAGCTGCGCGAGCACATGGGGTGGGTGGTGCGCCACGGCCGGATGTGGACGATGCGCGACGACTGCCTCATCTTCCACGCGTGCGTGCCGGTGGACAAGCAGGGCGAGCCCCTCTCCATGAGCGTGGACGGGAACGAGGTGAGCGGGCGCGAGCTGATGGATGCCCTCGGGTCGGTCGTCCGCCGCGCCTTCCGCAAGCGCCCGTGGGGCCTGGACTCCGACGCCGACTGGCTCTGGTACCTCTGGGGCGGGCCGCGCTCGCCCCTCTTCGGCAAGGACAAGATGACCACCTTCGAGGGCTACTTCATCGCCGACAAGGAGGCGCAGAAGGAGCACAAGAACCCGTACTTCGAGCTGATAAACGACGCGGAGTTCGTCAAACGCATCGGCCGCCTCTTCGGCTGCGGCGACAACGTGCTGGTGGTCAACGGGCACGTCCCGGTGCAGATCGAAAAGGGCGAGCAGCCGGTGAAACGCGGCGGCAACGCCGTGACCATCGACGGCGCGTTCAGCGAGGCCTACGGCGACCGCGGGTACACCCTGGTCCTCAAGCCCGACCGGATCGACCTGGCCGAGCACTCGCCGTTCACGTCGGTGGAGGATGTCATCACTTCCGGGGCGGATATCGTGCCCAAGATCACGACCATCCGGCAGTACCCCCGTGCACACACGATCGGGGACACGGAGGAGGGGCGGCGAACGAGGCAGATGATCGCCGACCTGGATGCGCTGGTGCAGGCGTACCAGGAGGGAGTGGTTGCGGAACGCGACTGAGCGAGGAGCGTTCACCATTTCGCCCTTTGTGTCGCGAGAATGGGCGGCTGGCCGAAACACACTGTTGGCGCGCGGCGCGCCGAGATAGAAGGAGCCCTCCCATGCCGGTGCATCCCGAACTGACCGACCTGCTGCTGCCGATCCTGCTCTCCGCGATGCTCGCATTCGTGGCGAGCTTCATCACCTGGGCGCTGCTGCCGTTCCACCACAAGGAATGGCGCGGCCACCCCGACGAGGCGGGGTTCCTGGCGTCCATCCGGTCACTTGCGCCGGGGAACTACATGTTCCCGTTCTGCGCCGACCACAAGAAGATGAAGGACCCGGAGTTCAAGGCGAAAATGGACGCAGGCCCGATCGGGATGCTGCAGATCTGGGCCAAGCGCCGGCCGATGCCGGTGTGCATGGGGCTGTCATTCCTGGTGAACGTGATGGTGAGCGTGCTGGTGGCGTACCTGGCGGCGCACACCCTGCTGCGCGGGGCCGCGGCGGGGGAGGTGATGCGTGTGGCCGGGACGGCGGGGATCCTGGCGTACACGATGGGGCACCTGCCGCAGAGCATCTGGTTCGGCAAGGCGCCCAGGAGCATCGCGCTGGACGTGATCGACGGGATCGCGTTCGGCCTGGTGACGGGCGCGGTGTTCGCCTTCATGTGGCCGGCGGCGAAGTCGATCCTCGGATAGCGCGCGTCGATCTCGCCTCTGCGCAATCAGTACCAGCTCAGGTCCAGCACCACGTCGGCGTCGGCCCAGGCCTTCTTTGCTTCGTCGCCGGCGGCCTTGGCTTCGGCCGAGCCTTGGCCGCGCAGCGCCTCGGCCAAGCCCCACATCGACCACGGGTTGTTCCTGTGGACGCGGAGGTCGGCGCGGAAGGTTGCTTCGGCGGACTTGGCGTCGTTCGTAAGCATGTAGAGGGCGCCCAGCGAGAGCCGCGCGGGGAGGGCCCAGTCCGGGGGCTCGGAATAGTTGAGGCCGTCCTCGGCGGAGACGGCGGTCTCCAGGAGCTGGACGGCCGCCTTGGTGTCGCCCTTGGCCGCGGCGATCTTTCCACCAAGCACGCCGCCGGCAACATCGAGGAGGGCCTTGACGGAGTTGAGATCGGCGACGAGGTCATCCGGCGCGGCCTTCTGCGCGGCCTTGACGGCCGCGAGCTCCTTCTCGGCGCCGGGGACATCGCCGGTGCCCAGGAAGGCCAGGCCGCGCGTGAAGTGCTGGATGGCGGCGGGGTAGACGAGTTCGTCGGGGAAGGCGGGCTCGGCGAGGATGTCATCCCACTTGCCGAAGCGGGCCATCATCTGGAGGGTAACGGGCATCATGTAGTTCATGGGGGGGAAGGCGCGGAACATCTGGAGGTCGCCGCGGGACTGGGCGTCGCGCCCGGCCTTGATCGCCTCGGCGCTGCGCCCCTTGATGGCCGCGGAGACGGCGAGGAAGTGGGCGTTGTGGGCGACGTACATCGTGGGGTAGACGCCCTTGAGGCCCGACTTGGCAAGGTAGGCGGCGTCGACCTTGAGGGCCTTGCGGTTGACCTCGGCGGCGGCGCTGTAGTCGCCGGTGCGGATGTAGATGTGCGCGGGCATGTGGACGAGGTGGCCGGCGCCGGGGGCGAGCCCGCCGAGGCGGTTGGCGGAGGCGAGGGCGCGGTCGGGGTTGGTGGAAGCCTCGACGGCGTGGATGTAGTAGTGGTTGGCGCCGGGGTGGGTGGGCTGGGCCTTGATGACGCGCTCGAGGGTCGCGACGATCTCGTCGGTGCCGGGCTGGGGCTTGCCGTCCTTGGTCCACAGGTCCCAGGGGCGGATGGTCATCATGGACTCGGCGAAGAGAGTGGCGATATCCAGGTCATCGGCAAACTTGTGGGAGACGTCGCGCATCGCGTCGGCGTAGGCCTTGTTCAGATTGTCCTGGCCCTCCTTGCTGGAGGGGGGCGTCTGGCTGTAGCGCTTGGTGAGCGCGGTGATGAGGGCTCGCTCCTTCTCGGTGGCGCTGGCCGAGAGTTGAACGGCCTTCTGCACGGCGGCGTAGGCGGCCTTGCTGCGCTCGTCGAAGGCGGGCATGTTGTAGTTGGGGCCCAGCACGAGGGCGACGCCCCACTGGCACATCGCGCACGCCGGGTCGAACTCGGCGGCCTTGGCGAAGGAGCGTTGCGCCTCGTCGTGGTTGAACGCGTAGATGAGCCGGAGGCCCTGGTCGAAGTACATCTGAGCGTCGGCGGACTTGGTCGAGACGGCGTAGTGGACATCGCTGAGGCCGTCGTAGATGAGCGCGGGGCCGGGCTGGACGTCACCGCTGGGCTGCCCCCCCACTCCCCCGATGCCTGTGCCGCACGCCCACTTGTAGAAGTCGGGCTTGGCGGGGGCCGCGGCCGGGGCACGGGTGCGCCCGGTCAGACCGACCATGACCCCGCCCACTGCTGCCACGAGCATGGTTGCCGTCACTACAGGGAGTCTCGCGTTCATGGTGTGCTCTCCGATGCTTGGTTCGCTGAGGGCTGCGAACCCGAGACTATGTTCCGCGGTTCGCGATGCCCCTCCAGCGTACCGCAGCCGGGCCGCGACACAACCGCAGATGTCCCGGTGACACCCCATAGACCTAAATTTATCCAAAAAACCGAACTTTAACCTTGCAAATAGTCGGCTGATGGCTAAATTGGCACCTATCCAATACCAGACGATACTTGGGGGCACGACTCACGATTGCACAGGAGACCTCCGATGGACCGATCGTCTTTGCTCACCTGGTGGAACGACGCGTGGACCGGCGGTCTTTGGGCCGTGCCGTGGTCCAAGGCCCTTGATGGCCTGAGCGCGCAGCAGGCCGCCTGGAAGCCCGCGATAGGGCGGCACTCGATCTGGCAGAACGTGAACCACATGCTCTTCTGGCGGGAGCATGCGGTGCGCGTACTGGCCGGTGAGAAGGTGCCGAAGGAGGAGATCGAGCGTCGCAACTTCGAGGAGCCGCGCGACCCTGCTGCCGGGGCGTGGGACGCCCTCCGGCGCCGGTTCGCCGAGTCTCATCAGCAGCTGGCGGGGTTGATGGCGGACCCTTCCAAGTCGCTCGAACGCCTCCAGTTCATCCTCCCGCACGATACCTACCACCTCGGCCAGATCATGTTCCTGCGCTCACTGCAGGGGCTGCCGCCGATCGAGTGAGGCCCTCGACTCTCCGCGAGTCTCGGGCTTATTCCGAGCGTCGGGTCCGCCGATAGCACGGAAGTGCGATCGTTGTTTGCCATGCTCGGCCTTGGTCATCCGGCACACCGGGCGCGCGGCGGCCCCGCGGGCGAGCCGGGCAAGCGGACGCCCTCGGCGCCGGTGCTTGATCCGGCCTTCGGCGATCGCACCGCGCACATGATCCGCGAGCAGATGGCCTCGGGGGACCTCCGCGGTGTCCAACAGCTGTTCGACGCGCTCACCGACCACGCCCAGCGCGCGTTCTATGCCTCGGTCCTTTCTCGCTGGCCGGGCCACCCGCGCTGGCTCGACTCGTGGATCAACGCCGCGCCCAAGTGCGCTTCGGCGTACCTCGTCCGCGGCGTGCACGCCGTGCACTGGGCGGCCGATGCGCTGGCGGGGCACGCACCGGCGGGCGGGGATGCGCAGGAGATCTTCGAGTCGCGCATGCGCCATGCGGAGAAGAACCTCGCCGCGGCCTCGGCGCTGGCCCCCAGGGACCCGACGCCGTGGGCGTTCATGCTCGCCAGCGCGCGGGCGCTGCGGCTGGACCCGGCGATTCTGCGGGAGCGCTTCGAGCATGTGCAGCGCCTGGGCCCCGCCCACCGGATGGCCCACTCGTTCATGCTGCAGGCGCTGACGCCGTACGCCGGCGGCTCGCACGACCAGATGTTCACGTTCGTGCAGGACGCCCTGGACACCGCCGACGACGGGAGCCCGCTGTTCACGCTTGTCGCCGAGGCGCACGTGGAGTTCTGGCTCGACCTGCGCCTGGCGGGGGACCCGGGGGCCGACGGGTACTTCCGCAGCGCGCCGGTGCGCGATTCCATCGCGCTGGCGTCCGCCTCGTGCTTCGATGCGCCGACCTTCTCGGCCGCGAAGGACACGGCCCGCAACCGCGGCTACTTCGCGTTCTGCTCGTTCCTGACCGGCGATCTCGGCGCGGCCGGCACGCAGTTCGACGCCATCGGGCCCTATGTCAACGAACTCCCGTGGGCGCACCTGGGCGATCCGGTCAAGGCCTTTGCGCGGGCCCGTGAAGAGTGTGGTGGCGCGCGGCCGCGCGCCGCGGCTTGAGGCTTACCGTGCCGATGACGGGTCCGTTGCCCCGCTCTCAGTCTGCAACGATCCGCGCGACCGACCGGTCAGCCAAGGGCTGTCGAGTCTGGCGCTCACTATGTTGCGGGTCTCGAGCGACGAATCGCCGCGGGGATGTCTCGTCTGGCTGATCCTGGCCTGATGCGGCCGGAAGACTGCCCGCCGCAGCAACTTGGCGGCGGCGGACAGTGGGAGAGACACCTTGAGCGTCAAAACCCTACGGCGGCTCTCGCTGTTTCACAAGGCCCCAGCGAACGATCGCGGAGTTTCTAGAATTTCGCCCGAGCGGCACTGACGCGGCGATCCAGGTCGTCCTGCAGCCCCTTACGGTGGTGGCCAGGGCACTTCCGGCCCGGCGAAGTCGCGCCCCCGCATTCCGGACCGGGTGTACCGCATATGCGCGATTACGGCCTCGGTCGGCGTCCCGGCGAGCGTCGGGGGCTCGAAGTTGACGTCCGGCGCGTACGTGATCGTCGTCGGCAGGCCGCTGGTGGGGGAGTTGGGCCGGAAGCCCTGGTTGCAATCAGAGGTCGACCGCACCGACACGCTGCCGTCCACGAAGAGGACCGGGACGCGCGCCTCGTCGTAGGCGAAGAACGCCACGCGCGGGCCGAAGAACCGCTGGTCGCGCTCCCACCACATGGCCTTGTTGCTGGGGTACCTCACCTCGGAGAGCAAGCGCCCACCTATGGGGAGCGTGCCCGCGGTGGTTTCGTTGATCGTGGTGCCCTGCGCGTTGCCGGCGTCCTGCGCCATGAACGCCCGCCCGAGCTCGTAGGAGCTGGAGTATGGCCAGCGGCGGGTGGTGTTGTCGGTTGCCGGGTAGCTGGGGCGGTTGACCAAGTTCGTGTAGCTCAGCGGGTCGCGCTGCCAGCTCAGGCGGTAGAGATCACCCGGCGACACCACCATCGCCCGCGGCAGCGGCTGCTGCAGGTAGTCCTGCAGGATCAGGTGGCTGAAGAGCAGGTGCGGCACCCAGTTGGCGATCGTCAGGATATCGGTCCGACCGGTGCGCCTTCGGATGATGTCGATCGCCTGGTTCGCCGCGGCCTGCACGTCGGTGGTCGCGATGCCGCCAAATCCATAGTCAATGCCGGCGCGCCAAGAGTACATAGGGACGAGGTCGATGTTGTCGCCGCCGTAGGCGGCGGTGCCGGAGGCGAACTGCTGGAGGTTCTCAGCCGAGCCGGCGAGGCAGGCTCGTCGGCGGGAATCGGCCGAAAGAAGAGCCATCGCGCCGACCAGCAGCACGACGATACAGAGAAGAACGACGGCCTCGACCAGGACCATCGCCCGGGGACGCCGCCGGGGGATCGACGCACCCATGAGCAAGCCTCTTTCGCCGCAATGACCCGGTCCGGAGACGCGACCGGAGACGGCTCGGGACATCGTACAAGAAGAGCGCCGTAGTTGCGCCCTGCAATCGCGGGCCGAGAAGAGCCGAGGGGCCGGGGCGGGTCGGTCTGTGACGGGATCTCCCCGGTTCATGGCACCCAGGGGATCTCGGGCCCGGCGAAGTCGCGCCCGCGGAGGCCGGAGCGGGTCCAGCGGATGCGGCCGAGGACGAACTGCTGGGCGGCGCCGTTGAGGGTGGGCGGCTCCACGGAGAGTTCGGGGGCGTAGTTCACGCGCGCCGGGAGCGGGCTCAACGGCGAGTTGGGGAAATAGCCGAGGTTGGCGGTGGCCATCGAGCGAATGCCGGCGCTGCCGTCGGCGAGCATGACTGGCACGCGGGCCTCGTCGTACATGAAGTAAACTTGACGCTGCGAGTAGGAGCGCTGTACCTGCTCGTACAGCATCGCCTTCTCGGCCGGGAAAGCGACCTCGGTCATGCGACGGGTTCCCAGGCGTGTGCGGGCGCTACCGACCTGGTAGAACCTATGGCCTGTCGGATCTTGCGCGACGGTCGGGATCGGGCCATCCGGCGTGCTCACCTGGGCATCGGGCGAGATGAAGGCAGGGCCGATCTCGTATGAGCTCGAGTACGAGAACCGCGCCGAGAAGTAGGCGTAGAAAGGGGGCAGGCTGCCCGCGTTCAGGGGATCCGCTTGCCAGCTCAATCTCAGCGTGTCCTCAGGCGAGACGACCCACTTGGCCGGGAGTTGCAAACTCAGATAGTCCAGCAGGGGCAGATGGTTGTAGAGGATGTGCGGTATCCATCCGGAGATCGGTTGCAAGTCCGTCCGGTTCCCTCGCCGCCTCATAATGTCCACGGCCTGATTCGCGGCGGCCTGGTTGTCATTCGGCGCGACCCCTCCAAAGCCGTAGTTGATCCCGGCCCGCCAGGAGTACGACCATACCCGCTCATCGTTGTCGGCCGCGTAGGAGGCGGTGCCGGCGGCGAACTGCTGGAGGTTGGCGATGGAGCCGGCGAGGCGGGCGCGGCGGCGGGAGTCGGCGGAGGTGAGCGCCAGCGCGGCGCTCACGGCGGCTACGAGGACAACGAGGACGATCACCTCGATCAACATGAACGCTGGGCGACGCGATGGCTGTTGCGTCATGGACGGTTCCTTTCGAGATCGAGGCGTGGCTAGGTTAGGGCACCCACGGGACTTCCGGCCCGGCGAAGTCGCGCCCGCGGAGGCCGGAGCGGGTCCAGCGGATGCGGCCGCGGACGTACTGGGCGGGCTGGCCGTTGAGCGTCGGCGGCTCCCAGGAGAGTTCGGGGGTGTAGTTCACGTACGTCGGGATTGGGTTCGTCGGTAGATTTGGATGGAAACCCAGGTTCGCGGATGCCATCGATCGAACCTGGGCACTCCCGTCGGCGAGCATGACCGGGATGCGGACCTCGTCGTAAGCGTAGAACAATGTGCGCGGGCCGAAGTGCTGGCCATAGGTCTCATAGACCATGGCTTTCTCGGCGGGGAACGCCACTTCGGACAACTGCCGGGTGCCGAGTCGCGGTTGTTCCCGACCTGGTAGTACCTGTGCCCGGCTGGGTCCTGCGCTACCGTCGGGATCGGGCCCGTGGGCGTGTTGACCTGGGCATCGGGCGAGAAGAACGACGGGCCGATCTCGTAAGAACTTGAATACGGGACTCGTTTGCCCGCGTTGTCCGCCGCCGGGTAGTTCGGACGGTTGGTGAGGTTGAAGTAGTTGAGCGGATCGGCCTGCCACATCAGCCGGTTGAGGTCGTCGGAAGAGACCAGGACCTTGGACGGGAGCGACCAATCGAGGTAGTCCGCCAGCACGAGATGGCTGTAAAAGACGTGCGGCAGCCACCCCGTCACGGGCTGCAGGTCGGTGCGACCGGTTCGCCGCCGGAGGATCTCGATCGCTTGGAATCCCGCGGCCTGGATGTCGTCGGTTGCCACAGGGAATCCGGCGTGCATCTCGCCCGCCCGCCACGAGTAGGACCAGACCCGGTCATCGTGGTCGGCCGCGAAGGCCTGGGTGCCGGCGGCGAACTGCTGGAGGTTGGCGATCGATCCGGCGAGGCGGGCGCGGCGGCGGGCATCGCCCGACGACAGGGCCAGGATCACCGCGATGACCACCGAGACGGCGACCACGGTGGCCAGTTCGACCAGCGCGAACGCGCACCCGCACCCGCGAGGGCCGATTCGCCTGCGTTGCATGTCTCAAATCTCCGGCAACCGAACGGGGGAATCCGGCCGTGGCCGCGTACCAGAACGGGACGCTCAACCCAGCGAATCAGCGTACGCCGCGATCGGTCCGGCGACAAGCCCGCCGCATCGGTTCGGCGGCGGGCGAGAAAGAACCGTCATGCCGTCGGCACCCTCTGGCCTCGCGGCTGGCCGGTCGCGGCCCGGTCGTCTCGGGACGGGCTTGCACTTGCCCCTATCTCCTGCAACAATATGTCATGCAGGCGTTCTGTCTGCAACGCGGAGCAACTCGGATTGCCCCGATGAACAACGTGAGAACCGGGGCGCGGCCGGCCGGCGGGCCGGAAGTCGCTGGGGGCTTCGAGCGTGTGACTCCTGCTGAGGCACTCTCTTCCTCACTCTGGGAGGTCTGTATGAAGCCGAACTCTCGTGGAACGAAGTTGCGCGGCGCGGTCGGCCTGCTGATCGTCGCGGCGGGCGCGGCGCTGGGCTGCTCCGTCGCGGCGGCCGATGTGACAGTCCGTACGGTGGCCCTCTCCGGCACGTACGCGCCCGGGCTCACGAACGTATCGACGTTCGAGTTCTTCTCCGAGCCGCGGATCAACACCGACGGCGAGGTGCTCTTCTGGGCCCGCCTGGCGAACAGTGCCGACGACTGCTCGGGCGCTACGCCCGTCTACCCGGGCGTGAACATCATCAGCAACCTGCGCGCGACGGACGGCCCCTCGGGCTGCTCGGACCTGCGTGACATCTGGGTACGCTTCAGCGCTCCCGCGAGCGCGGCCTTCTCGGTGACCGCTACGCTCGGCGCGACGCAGGCCCCGTCGGTCTCCGTGTATTCCGGCACGTGCTCCACCCTGACCCAGGTAAGCTGTGTCAACGGCGTGCCGGGGCACGCCCAGCTCAGCTTCTCCGGCACTCTGAACACCGAGTACCTTATCCGAGTCGGCTCCTTCAACGGGCTGGCCGGCGCGGGCACACTCCAGATCATGCAGAGCAGCGGGCCGCCGGGGCCGCTCAACCCGCGCGATGAGGGCTCGCTGTGGTCCGACCGCGCGACGGGTCCGGGCGCCGGCCCGCTGTCGCTGATCCTTCGCGAGGGGGATACGACGGCGTTCGACGCCACGGCCTACCACGGCAGCCTCGCGTTCGCCGCGTTCAACGACGACGCGACCGTCGCCGTCACAGGGTCGGTCGTCGGGCCGACGCCCAACCAGATCACGCTGGCGTCGCTGTTCACCTCCGACGCGTCGGGCGCGGTCACGCTGCTGCAGAACGAGGCGCTGGCACCCCCGCCCGGCGTCGATCGCTGGACGCTTCCGCCCCCCTCGCTGGGGCGGGGCGGGCAGATCGCCTATTCCCTGCTCGACGGCACGCGCCTGGTGTACGGGCGGGTGACCATCACCGGGGGCACGACCGGTTCGCCCGCCCCGGGCACGCCGGCGGGCACGACGTTCCTGTTCATCGACCAGCCGGGGCAGAGCTCCGACGGGCGGGTCGCGTTCCGCTCGACGCTCGCCGGCGCCGGCGTCGACAGCACGAACAACTCCGGCCTCTGGGCCGACCGGGCCGCTTCGCCGCACGCGCCGGCCGGGGCCGTCGAGCTGGTCGCTCGCGCGGGCGCACCCGCGCCGGGCATGCCGGCCGACGTCACGCTCGCCGCCATGGCGATCGAGCCGACGATCAACAACGCCGGGCGCGTGGCGTTCTGGGCCTCGATCGCCGGCCCGGGGATCGACGCCACGAACAACGCCGTTCTCTGGACCGACCGTGCCGGGGGCGCCCCGCCGGCGCTGCTGGCCCTGGCCCGCGCGGGCGACCACGCGCACGGCGCGCCGGACGGCGTGCTCTTCCGCTCCTTCAGCCGGCGGGTCGCGATGAACGATCACTCCGACATCGCCGTGCTGGCCCAGCTCGCCGGTGCGACCATCACGGCGCAGAACAACTCGGGGATCTGGCTCTTCTCCTCCGACGGGCTTTCCCGGGCCGTCGCCACCGAGGGGTCCCAGGCCACCGGGCTCCTCGCCGGCGTCGTCTTCTCGTCGTTCTCCGACCCGGTGCTCAGCGAGCGCGGCGAGATCGCCTTCCTGGCCCGCCTCCGCGGGCCGGGCATCACCCAGAGCAACAACCAGGCGCTCTTCGTTGTCTCCCCCACGGGGCTCGCCTCAACCATCGTCCGCAGCGGCGACACGCTGATGCTCTCGCCGGTCGACGTACGCACCGTACGCGAGATTCTCTTCGGCAGCGGCGCGGTCTCCAGCGGGCGGGCGCAGCTCAACGACGCCGGGACGGTCGTCTTCCAGCTCTTCTTCGCCGACAACACCAGCGGCATCTTCGCCGCCGACCGGACCTGCGCCGCCGACTTCAACCACGACACCCTGGTCAACTCCCAGGACTTCCTGGACTTCATCGGCGCCTTCTTCGCAGGCCTGCCGGGGGCGGATTTCAACCGCTCCGGCGCCGTGAACTCCCAGGATCTGTTCGATTTCCTCTCCGCGTTCTTCGCCGGCTGCGGCTGAGGCAACGTACGGCTGTCGGTGCCGGTATGAGACGGCGTTCACTCGCCCGCCTCCGGCCGGGATTACCCTGTGACCTGCCCATTGCCACGCCCGGTTCGTGCTGTAGGCTGAAGTGCCGCATCGGCATTCTGCGGCACCCGTAAATCCCACCCGCCGGAAAGACCGACATGACCGGTATATCCCTCAAGATCCTTGTCCTCGGCGCGGTCTCGCTGGCGTGCGCGGCGGCGCCGGCGGTCTCCCCAGCGGCGTTCCCGCCTGATTTCGGAAGCGCGTCCGTCGCGTCGGGCTGGAACCAGGCCGTCGGCATGGCCTTCGCGCCGCCGGGACCGACGAGCGATAACCGGTTGTTCGTCTGGGAAAAGGCCGGGCGCGTCTGGCTGGTCGAGAACGGCGTGAAATCGACGCAGCCGCTCATCGATATCTCGGAGGAGGTGGGCGACTGGGGCGACTACGGGTGCCTGGGGTTCGCGCCTGATCCCAACTTCTTCACCAACGGATACATCTACCTTTTCTACGTGGTGGACTTCCACTACCTGCGCTACTTCGGCACGCCGCAATACGACCCCACGACCGACGAGCCTTACCGCGACACGATCGGGCGCATCACCCGGTACACCTGCAACGCCGCCGACGGCTTCCATTCCGTCAACCCGGCCTCGCGCCTGGTGCTGCTGGGGGAGTCGATGTCGACCGGCTTCCCGATCTGCAGCCTGTCGCACGGCGTCGGGTCGCTCGCGTTCGGCGCCGACGGCACGCTGCTGGCCTCGTGCGGCGACGGGGCGTCGTACGACGGGACCGACGCGGGCGGGCCCAACGGGCTCTCGAGCAACACCGCGCTGGCCGACGGCATTATCCGGCCCGCGGAGGACGTCGGCTCATTCCGGTCCCAGCTCGTGAACTCGCTCTCGGGCAAGATCGTCCGCCTGAATCCGGCCAACGGCAACGGCCTGCCCTCCAACCCCTTCTACGACCCGGCAACGCCACGGTCCCCGAAATCGCGCGTCTGGGCCCTGGGACTCCGCAACCCTTACCGCTTCACCGTACGCCCGGGCACGGGCAGCCCTGACCCCACGGCCGCGAACCCGGGC
>JBGPJM010000145.1:0-12605 GCA_041485385.1 Phycisphaerae bacterium
GCATACACCGTCTGATACGCCAACCGGTCCACCTCATCATCCCCGGCAAGCCCGGCGTGCTTCCTGGCCTGCAGGATGTACGGCGGCAGCGGCGTCAGACCCACCCGCCCCAGCACATCCCCGCCGCCCGCGCCGTGCACTCTCGCTACCCACGCCCCCGGCTCCTCATCGCGCTCGACCAGCTCCAGCACCACCCCGCTCGGCCCCCCGTGCCGATCCTTCAGGGCGATCCGTACCCCCGGCGCCTGGCGCCTCGACTTGATCATCACCGCCCAGTGGTCGTCCGCGGCCCCGCGCTGCCCCAGGTACAACCCCTGCACGCCCCCGTGCGAGTCCTCGCGCTCGCCCGCGAACCGCGCCGGCAGCACCCGCGTGGTGTTCAGCACCAGCAGATCCCCCGCGCGCAGGTACTCCGGCAGGTCCCGCACCCGCCGGTGCTCCACGCGCGACGGGTCGGACCGCCACACCACCATCAGCTTCGCCGCATCGCGCGGCGACACCGGCGCCGTGGCGATCCACTCCTCCGGCAGGTCGTATTCCAGGTCCGCCGTCCGCAGCACTGTTGACTCTCCTCGACACGCATTGTTGCCCACCGGGCACAGTCCGCGCCGCCCGCCAGCGCCCTGTCAACAGACGACGTCCGGCCGCATCGTTCGGCGTGTTCTTCTCGGACCCGCGCCCGGGGCACGGGGTTCGTTCCTGCAGGGCGTGCGCATAGAGGGCCCTTCAAACCCGGCAGACACTGGTGCGCGATGCCCGCGCCCGGCGCCGGGCATCCCCCCGGTCGAGGCCGCCGGGCGTTCGAGGCTGAGCCTCCCTGACTGTCCGCCCGCTCCGCTCCCGGCCGCGGACGATGGCCCGATCCCGTTCGCGAAGTACCTCGAGAAGCGCAACCGGGAGGATCGCGTCGAGTTCTCGCCCTCGGCGCTGCGGGCCCAAGGAAAAGATCGGGTATCGGCTGCATCATCCCCTTGCCCGGGCCCCGTGTCCCGCGCGCCAAGCGCCGGCCAACAGCCTCCGCCCTGGCTCCGAGCCCCCGCCCTCGGGGATGTCTCCCCCGTCCCTCTCGAGGTCGTCGAGCGCCGTCTCCGGATCACCTACGACGTCAGCATCCCCCTCCAGCCGGGCTTCCGCGTCACCGTTCTGGCCTGACGCAAACAGCATCGCCGTCCCCGCCCTCCCCGGTTCCCCCGCCCCCTCCAATCCACTACACTGCCGGAGCCCGTCCCCTCGCCCAGCCGGGGACGGGCTGTGCCCTTGCACCAAGCCGGTTCGACCGCCACCCATGGCGGCGGTCACGGCCCGGCGCGTCGGTTGGGCCGGTCCGGTCCGCTTCACACGCGGCGTCCCGGTCGACGCCGCGAACTACGGAGGTTTGTACCCCATGCCCAGCCATCCCCCCGCCGATATCCGCAACATTGTCCTCGCCGGGCACGGCGGGTCCGGCAAGACCACGCTCGCCGAGAGGCTGCTCTTCGCCTCCGGGGCCATCAAGCACATGGGCACCGTTGAGGAGGGGAACACCGTCAGCGACCACACGAAGGAAGAGATCCACCACAAGCACAGCCTCGCCTCGGCGGTCGTGCATTTCGTCCACAACAACCACATGGTGAACCTGATCGACACGCCCGGCCTGGGCGATTTCCTCGGGCACGCGATCGCCTGCTTCCCCGCCGCCGAGACCGTCGCGGTGGTCATCGACGCTGTGAAGGGGATCGAGAGCACCACGCGCCGTCTCATGAGCGTCGCCGCGGAGCGGAAGATCCCGCGGATGATCATCATCAACAAGATCGACGCGTCCGACACCGACCTGCCCGGACTGGTCGAGCGGATACGCGAGGTCTTCGGCTCGACCTGCCTGCCGATCAACCTCCCGGCCGACAATCACAAGCGCGTGGTCAACGTCTTCGAGCACGACGGCACCGACGCCGCGGGCGACAACGCCGACTTCTCCTCGGTGAAGGAGGCCCACAAGGCCATCATCGAGCAGATCGTCGAGGTCGAAGAGCGCCTGATGGAGACGTACCTGGAGAAGGGCGAGGCCTGGAGCCCCGAGGACCTGCACGCCGCCTTCGAGAAATGCCTCGAGCAGGCCCACCTCATCCCCATCTGCTTCTGCTCGGCCAAGACCGGTGTCGGGATCGAGGACCTCATGCACGTCTTCGCCGACCTCTGCCCCAGCCCGCTGGAGGTCAACCCGCCCGAGCTCATGTACCGGTCCATCTCGCCCTCCGGCGAGACCGGCGAGGAGCAGGAGTTCCACCCTAAGCCCGACCCAGCCGGCAAGGTCATCGCCCACGTCTTCAAGGTCACCGCCGACCCCTTCGTCGGCAAGCTCTGCTTCTTCCGGGTCCACTCCGGCGTCGTCCGCACCAAGGCGGAGCTCTTCCTCAACGACGGCAAGAAGCCGATCCGCATCGGCCACCTCTTCCGCGTCCGCGGCAAGAACACCTTCGAGGTTGATTCCCTCGGCCCGGGCGACATCGGCGCCGTCTCGAAGATCGACGAGATCCATTTCAACGGCCTCCTCCACGACAGCCACGAGCACGACTCGGTCCACCTCAACCCCCTCCCCCTCCCCAAGCCCATGTTCGGCCTGGCCATTGAGCTCAAGAACCACGCCGACGAGAACAAGTTCTCCAACGCCTGCCACAAGCTCATGGACGAGGACCCGTGCTTCCGGATGGACCGGATCATGGCCACCAAGCAGACGGTCCTGTACGGTCTGGGCGAGCTTCACCTCCGCGTCGTCCTCGAGCGTCTCAAGGAGAACTTCAGCATCGAGCTGATCACCTCCAAGCCCAAGGTCGCGTACAAAGAAACGATCACCGCCAAGGCCGACGGCCACCATCGGCACAAGAAGCAGACCGGCGGCGCCGGTCAGTTCGGCGAGGTCTACCTCCGCGTCGAGCCGCTCCCCAGCGACCACCCCGAGGGTTTCGAGTTCGTCTCCGAGGTCGTCGGGGGCACGGTGCCGCGCCAATACTGGCCCGCCGTCGAGAAGGGCTGCCGCCAGGTGCTGTCCGACGGCGCCATCGCCGGCTACCCGCTCACCGGGGTCCGCGTCGCCCTCTACGACGGCAAGTACCACGATGTCGACTCGAAGGAGATCGCCTTCGTCACCGCCGGCCGCAAGGCCTTCATCGACGCCGTGCAGAGGGCCCGCCCGGCGCTCATGGAGCCCTTTGTCCTGCTCGAGATCAACGTGCCGGCCAAGTACATGGGCGACCTGACCGGCATGCTCTCGGGCAAGCGCGGGCGCGTGCTCGACACCGACATGGCCGACTCCGACATCGCCATCGTCAGGGCCCAGGCGCCCCAGGCCGAGCTCCAGAACTTCTCCAACGAGCTCAAGTCTCTCACCGGCGGCACCGGCACCTACTCCATGGACTACTCCCACGACGAACGAACCCCCGCGCATATCCAGCAGGAGGTCGTCGCGATGTACAAGCCCAAGGCCGAGGAGGAGTAGCACCCAGCCCGTATCTTCGAGGGGACATCGATGGACAAGAAGACCCGCCCCGTTCTCAACGCCCTGTTCCTCATCGCCCTGCTGGTCGCCGGCGGCGCCATCGTCTTCGCCGTCCAGTCGCTGGTCGGCCAGGTGAAGCCCGCGCACGGCACGCAATCCGCCGCCGCGATGTCCATCCACGACGCCGCCAGCCGCGGCGACGCGGCCGGCGTGCGCGCCGAGATCGCCCGCGGGGTGGACGCCAACCTGCCCGTGACCAGCGCCGATCCCAAGCGGGCCGGCATGACCCCGCTGATCTGCGCCGCCTACGAGGGCAACGCCGCGACGATCACCGTCCTCCTCGACGCCAAGGCCCGCCCCTCGGCCCGGACCGACGATGGCAAGACCGCCCTCATGTTCGCCGCGGGCTGGGGCGACGTCTCCCGCGTGAACGCCATCCTCCAGTCCAAGGCGATCACGGCCGCCGGCGTGGATGTCCGCTCGCTGGTCAACGCCCGTGCCGACGGAGGGTGGACGGCCCTGATGTTCGCAGCCGCTCGCGGCTCGGCCGAGTCTGTCCATGCGCTGCTCGACGCCGGCGCCGAGGTCGATGCCCGGAACAAGTGGTCGCAGACCGCGCTCATGGCGGCGGCCCGAGCGGGCGACCCGAGGAAGATCGCCGCGATCGTGGATGCGCACGGCGCTGTGAACGCCGTGGACGCCGACCTGCAGACCCCCCTGGCGATCGCCGCTTCGAGCGACGTTGACCCCGAGATCCTTCGCGTGCTCGTCGATGCGGGCGCCGAGATCAACGCCCCGGACCGCGACGGCGTCACCCCGCTCATGCAGGCCGCCTACCGCGGCGACGCGAAGCAGGCCCGCCTTCTCCTGGACCACAAGGCCGACCCCCGCCTCAAGGACCACCAGGGGCGCACCGCCAAGGACTGGGCCATCTCCCGCGATGACGATCAGGGCCGGCAGCTCGCCGCCCTCCTCGAGGCCGCACCCTGACGACCGCGTTCTCTCGTGCTCTTCGAGGCGTCCGCCAAGGCTGCCGCGCACAAAAAACGCCGTCCTCCCCGTGGCGAAACGAGGAGAGCGGCGGTTGGCAACGGGGGATGGTGGTGGGACACCCCGTCGCCGGGAGGTGGGATGAAGACGACCGATCACTGGCGGGTTGACCGGTCGCCGCGAGCCTCGAGGGACGTTCCGGGCTGCCTTGCCTCGGGGGCGGCGGGCTCTCCCGCCTTCCCGGCGCGAATCCGTGCGCTCGGGAATGCTCCCCATGGCCTGGGCCGGAGCGTCGAGTCCGTTCTGGTTCCCTCGACAGCTCGTACAGGAATGCCTCGGCAACACCGGTCCGCCCGCGTGTGCGATGGCTGTGCCCCTTCAGCAAGCCAGCGCACGCAACTCAAGGCAGAGGCGGCGTTCCGAGACGGTTGGTGGGTTCGTTCACCTCTTCGGTTGTCAATCCCGGTTGGGCCGTTTCCAGCGCGGGCCGGGTGCTCTCTCTCTTCACTCACGCGAGCGGGGCGGATCGGGGGAGGGGTCTGGGAGGGGGGATCTGGGAGGGGGGGGGTCAGTTCTTGCGATCCTTCTCGTGTATCTTCGCGACCAGATCGGGTAACTTGAGGAACCGTTCCTGGATGCTCGCGTTCCACTTGGCCCGGTCGTGCACTTCAAGCCTTGTCCGTGCGCCGACGATCACGACTTCGTTGCCGACTCCGGTCATCTGCAGGTGCGTCTTGGGGATCGCGATCCGTCCGTTGGCGTCCATCTCCAGTCGTTCAGCGAATCCGTAGAGGGTCGATTCCAGTCCTGCTTCGTCTTCGCCGGGGGCCAGGCTCGGCTTGCCTTCCTCTGTCTGCCCCGCGGCCTTGAACAGTCCTTCCGTGAACAATCGCAGGTGGCCGCTGGGCCAGGGGATACAGAACCATGCATCGCCATCCCGAACAGGATCCCACTGGTTCCTGTACTTCGCCGGGATGGCCAGGCGAAGCTTCCCATCGATGGTGTGCTCTGTAGAGCCGCTGAAGAGCATCCAGATGGGCCTTCCATGGGGGAGTCCACCATTATGCCCCACTTGCCCCCACAATGCAAGCCTCTATCGGCTCATTTCTTTCTTTTTTGTTTCAAATCCTGACGTCTCGACCTGATCATGCTCACAGAACACAAACATCAAGCGAGCTCCTTGCGCTCCGCTCCTCGCCCGCCTTAGGAGCGCTCGACTCGGGCAGACGAGCAAGACGCCGGTTAGACTGGCCGATGGTGGTGATGAGACGGGGCAGTTCCGCGCCGGGCGGTTGGGTGGTCCGGGTCTTGTTCAAGGAGCCGGTCGGTGGGAGACGGGGAAAGCGATCTCGAGCGCACGCTGTCGCGTCTGCCTTCGCTGACGTGCGTGATGACCGCTACGTACGAGCACGCGCGCGCCGGCGTCATGGTTCAATGGGTGATGCAGTGCGCCACCGAGCCGGTGTTCGTCTGCGTGGCGGTGCTCAAGGGCAGCCGCATCTCCCCGATCATCCGCGATAGCCACTACTTCGCGCTCTGCCTCGTCGATCACCGCTCGCGCCTGCTGCTCAAGAAGTTCGACCACGAGGCCCCGGGCGAGGCGGACCAGTTCGCATCCTTCAGGGTGACGGGCCTCAAGAGCGGCTCGCCGGTGCTGACCTGCTCTCTGGCCGCGCTGGACTGCGAGGTCGTCCGCCACTTCGACCTCGAGGCGGACCACGAGCTGTACGTGGGGCAGGTGCTGGAGGCGAGGGTGTTCGCGGCGAGTTGAGGCGAGCCGGCTCGGGCGCGTGGGCGTGCCGACACGCCGTGCTCCCCTCTCAGGGCGCCGGTTCGAGAATCGACCGGATCTCGCTCAGCATTTTCG
This sequence comes from Phycisphaerae bacterium, assembly GCA_041485385.1. Classification (GTDB taxonomy): domain Bacteria; phylum Planctomycetota; class Phycisphaerae; order Phycisphaerales; family UBA1924; genus JBGPJM01. The sequence continues at coordinate 6,330 of JBGPJM010000145.1, forward strand.
ATTCGAACCTCGCCTCCGAAAACATCAGAGCGTTCTCGCGGCAGGCCTCGGCGCAGCGGTCGCGCTCGGGCACACGCTCGATCGCCGCGAGCAGCGATTCGGCCGTGGGGTCGTTGAACAGCACGCCGGTGACGCCGGGACGGACGATGTCCAGCGCGCCGCCCGCGCCCCGCGCGGCCAGAGGAAGCCCGCATGCCTGCGCCTCCGCCGCGACGATCCCGAAGTCTTCTATCTGCGGGAACACCAGCACGCGAGCCGTGCGGTAGAGCTCGCGCAGATCATCGTCGCTCACGCGCCGGCGGAACGTGACGGTGGGCCCGGCCATCGCCCCGAGCCGCCGGCGCTGCGTGCCGCCGCCCACGATATGGAGCGGGCTTGATGCCAGATTTGCAGCTCGGATCGCCAGGTCCACGCGCTTGTAGGGTTCGAGCGCTCCGACGTACAGCCAGAAGGAAGACGGCGACACCACGGCGGCGCCCCAGGCCGCGGGTGTGAAGAAATCGGTGCGCACAGGCGGGAAGACCACCGTGGCCTCGCGCCCGTAGCACCGCCGGATCTCACCGGCCGTGTGCGTCGAGTTCGCGATGAACCGCGTCACATTCGCCGCCGTGGCGCGGTCCCAGCGCCGCAGCCCCGGGCCCAGCATCCGCAGCCCCAGGGCCCTCAGCACGCCCGCGCCGTCGCTCCCGCCGTACTCCGCCGTCTGCGACCACAGGTACCGCGCGGGCGAGTGGCAGTAGCACAGGTGCGGCACGGCCCGTCCGTCGGGTCCGCGCGGCGGGCGGATCCCCTTGATCGCCGCCGAGGATGTCGAGATGAGCAGGTCGATGGGCTCCCTGGTGTGATCACGCGCCAGCCGGGCCGACAGCCACGCGACCGCGCGGGGGTAGAGCGGCAGCAACCATCGTCGCGCCCTCCGCGCGCCCGCGAGCCTGCCGGGCGGCCAAACGATGTGCCGCAGCGAATCGACCGTCGGCGCCAGGGCCCGGCCGTCGTCGAACATCGTGTACACCCCCGCGGGCCGGAAGTGCACCGACACCACCCGGGCGATAGCCTCGAGCACCGCCTCCCCGCCGCGGTAGCCGCAGAGCCAGTCATGGGCGACGGCGATTCGAAGGGGGGAAGTCATCTGGCGGCGACATCGTCATCGACGGTGCTACTTGCCGGCCGCGGCCGCCCCGGCCATCGCCACGGCGTGGTCGTTGTCCACGCTCGAGCCCGAGACCCCGATCGCCCCGATCACCACGCCCAGCGGCGTCTTGATCGGCACCCCGCCGGGGAACGTGATCAGCCCGCCGTTGGAGTGCTCGATGTTGTACAGCGGCCCGCCCGGCTGCGAGAGCTTGCCGATCTCTCCCGTGTTCATGTCGAAATACCGCGCGGTCCGGGCCTTCTTTTCCGCGATGTCGATCGACCCCAGCCACGCCCCGTCCATCCGCGCGAACGCCTTCAGGTTGCCCCCGGCGTCCACCACCGCGATGTCCATCTTCGTGTTGATCTGCGCGGCCTTGGCCATGGCCGCGGCGACCACGGCCTGCGCCTGCGCCAGGCTGATATCGCTCGTGGTCAGCGGCTCGCGCGCGGGCGCGCTCGGCGCAGGTGCTGGGCCGGCGCCCGGCTGCGACGACCCGAGCGACAGCATCGACGCGGCGGCGAGGACGGCGGCGACGGAAACGGCGGCGGTTCGGATGGACATCGGTCGACTCCCTTCTGAAATCGGGTGCTGCGATCGGCCCTCCCCGGAGGCGGAACTCCCTGTGCGGAGCGGGCTTTGTACCATGCGTCGCGGGGAAGGGGAAGAACGAGGCGGAATCCCGATGAGCCAAATGTTCGGATCGCTGGCGGACCTCGCCCGCCTCGTCGACGCCCAGACCCGCTCCATCTCCGCCGAGAACCCCGACGGCGCACCCGGCGGCGGCGCCAAGGCTGCCCCCGGCGACGACCAGCACTGCACCCCCGCCGCAAACGAGCTCGGCCGCCCCTGGAAGGTCCGCCCCTGCCTCAAGAACATCAAGCCCGGCCAGACCGTCGTCCTCGCCGACGTCAAGGGCCCCGGCGTCGTCCAGCACATCTGGATGACCGTCTTCGCCGACCGCCTCCGCACCCTCGCCCTCCGCGTCTACTACGACGGCGCCAAGCACCCATCCATCTGCTCGCCCCTGGGCGACTTCTTCGCCAACGGCCTCGACGGCGCCGCCATCGTCAACTCCCTCCCCATCGCCGTGAACCCCCGCGGCGGGATGAACTCCTACTTCCCCATCCCCTTCCGCAAGCGGCTCCGCATCGAAGTCACCAACGACGGCCCCGAACCCCTCAACGAGCTCTTCTACCAGATCACCTACTCCCTCCAGCCTGTCCCCGATGACGCCGCGTACCTGCACGCCGCCTGGCGCCGCACGCTCACCACGCGCGACAACCCCGAGCACGTCATCCTCGACTCCGCGACCGGTCACGGGCATTATGTCGGCACCTACCTCGTCTGGAACCAGCTCTCGAACAACTGGTGGGGCGAGGGCGAGGTCAAGTTCTTCATCGACGACGACAAGAAGAACCCAACCATCTGCGGCACCGGCACCGAGGACTACTTCGGCGGCGGCTGGGGCTTCGTCATGGTCAACCCCGGCGACCTCCGCCCGACGACCTACTCCACCGCCTTCCTCGGCTACCCGCAGGCCGTCTACGGGACCGATGCGAGCAACGTCAAGTCCGGCCCGCGCATCCCCAGCCACGCCCTCTACCGCTGGCACATCCCCGACCCCGTCCGCTTCAAGAAGAAGCTCCGCGTCACCGTCCAGGCCCTCGGCTGGTGGATCATCGGCGGCACAAGCAAGTACCAGCCCCTCACCGACGACCTCGCCTCCGTCGCCTACTGGTACCAATCCCCCGCGGCAGCCGTCGCCCCGCTCCCGCCACTCAACGACCGCTTGCCGAGGTAGCCCGTGCGGGTTCACCCGCTCAAAGCCGCGCTGCTCGGATTGCTCGCGACGTTCGTCGCGGGAGCCGTGCTCGCCGGGATCGCTCTGGCAAGAGGCCCTGCCCAAGGATCGCGTCTGATCACCGCGGCGGCGCTCCTGATGGTCGTTCCGGCCGTCTTGCTCGCCGTGGGCGTCGGCCTCTTCTTCGCCATCGCCTGCGTCAGCACGCTGGTCGGTCCGCGCTACCGGACCGCCTTCGATCTGACGCTGCTGCTCAAGGATCCGGGGGGCATGACTCCGGAGCGACTTGCCACCGCCGTTGCCGCGGCGACTACGACCGATGTGCGGGGGCTCAAGGTCCGCCGGGCAAGCCGCGGCCAGCCCAGCGCGTGCGCATTCAGGACGCCGCAGGTCCTGGTGGAGTTGGTCCACCACGACATCCCGAGCTGGAGCGAACCGCAGAAACTCGCCTCTGCCTTGCTGGACCCAGCCGTACAGCGCGCCGTCGGCGATCACACAGCAAGCCTGGACATCCAGTTGTCCGTGCGAGCCGCATCATCGAAAGATCAGGACAAGTCAAAGGACGTGGCAGGCGTTCTCGGCCGGCTCTGCAGGGAGCTGATCGACTCGAACTGTCTCGCCGTGCTCACGACCGAGCGCGTGTCGGCCGGTATCACCCCGATCGATTCCGAGTTCGTCGCGACGATGCGAGCTGCTCCACCAGACCACCTCGCCGAACAACTATTGACTGCGCCTGCGATCAGCGTGGACCATGACAACCCGCTCGTGCAGGAAGCCATCCGCAAGACCAGGGAGGCACTGCCGCAGTTCCTGAGACTGCTTGCTCAAGCCGACGAGCACGCGAGATACTTCGCATACGTGACGGCCACGGACGGTGAAGCGACCGAGCACGTCTGGATCGAGGTCGAGGACGCCGCCGGAGATCGCATTGTCGGGACTCTGCTCAGAGCGCCGCGCGGGCTGACGGGCGTTACTGCAGGGAGCCCCATCTCGGCAGACCTGCACGACGTTCAGGACTGGATCGTCGACGCGAACGAGTACATCACGGGCGACCACATCAGCCGGGCGATCGGGCTGCAGGAACACAGGCGGTACTGAGTCGCCATCGGACCCCGTCCGGCGTGTGGGATCGCGCTGATTCCCAGTATCCTCTGAGCATGCGTGCCCCCCGCAGCGGCTACGCCTTCATCGCGTTCCCGCTCACCATCCTCTTCCTCTTCACCCTCCTCCCCACCATCGCCGGCCTCGCGCTCAGCCTCTTTGAATGGGACGGCGGCAGTTGGGGAGGGGGGGGTGGGGGGCGCTTCGTCGGCACACAGAACTTCCGCGACCTCGCCCACGACCCCCGCTTCCTCCCCGCCCTCCGCAACACCCTCGTCTTCGTCGCCGGCACCGTCCCCCTCACCGTCCTGATCGGTTTCCTCCTCGCCGTCGCCGTGCACGCCCGCTGGTTCGTCGGCAAGACGGCCGTCCGCACCCTCCTCTTCATCCCCACCATCGTCTCGATCATCGCCACCGGCTTCGTCTGGCGCTGGATGCTCGACGACGCCGCGGGGCTCGTCCCCTCCCTCCTCCGCCGCCTCGGCATGGAGCACCCGCCCAGCCTCCTCCAGGGCGGCCCCGTCACGCTCCCCTGGCCCGGCGCCGGCGAGATCGTCCTCCCCTGGCTCGCCTGGCCCATGCTCTCCATCATCCTCGTCTCCATCTGGCGCGGCGTCGGCTTCTGCATGGTCCTCTACCTCGCCGGCCTCCAGGGCGTCAGCGAATCCCTCTACGAGGCCGCCGAGGTCGACGGCGCCTCGCGATGGGCCTCCCTCCGCCACATCACCTGGCCCCAGGTCGCCCCCATGACCCTCTTCCTCCTCGTCACCGGCGTCATCGGCGCCCTCCAGGTCTTCGACATCGTCTGGGCCATGACCGTCGGCACCGAGACCGCCTCCACCAGCGTCCTCAACCTCTACGTCTACCGCGAGTTCCAGCAGAGCCGCCTCGGCTACGCGGCCGCCATCGGCGCCGTCATCTTCGGCCTCACCATCGCCGCCACCGCCGCCCAGCTCGTCCTCTACCGAAGGGGCGAGCGATGAGCGCCCGCCGCCCGCCGCACATCGCCTGGCGCATCCTCGCCCACGCCGCCGTCTACGCCGCCGCGCTCACCATGCTCCTCCCGCTCCTCTGGATGGTCTCCACCTCCCTTAAGAACGACGATCAGGCCCTTCGCGCCGCCGTCACGCTCCTCCCCGAAGGCAGCCCCTCAAGCTGGCAGTGGAACAACTACCCCGAAGCCGTCCGCGCCGCCCGCCTCGACCGCTTCTACCTCACCAGCATCCTCGCCGCCGGCCTCACCACCGTCCTTGGCGTCGCCCACAACGCCCTCGCGGGCTTCGCCTTCGCCAAGCTCCGCTTCCGCGCCCGCCGCATCCTCCTCTGGCTCACCCTCGCGACGATGATGCTCCCCCTCCAGGTCTACTTCCTCTTCGCCTACGTCATCGCCTCGCGCCTCGGCTTCGTCAACAACATGCAGGCCCTGGTCGTGCCGTTCCTAGCCAGCGGATTCGGCATCTTCTACATGCGCCAGGCGATCACCGCCGTGCCCGATTCGCTCCTCGAAGCCGGCCGCGTGGACGGCATGACCGACATGGAGCTCTTCTGGAACCTCGTCCGCCCCACCGTCTGGCCCGCCATCGGCGCCCTGGCCATCTTCACCTTCGTCGCGAGTTGGAACTCCTTCTTCTGGCCCCTCGTCGTCGACAGCGACGCCTACAAGACCCTCCCCCTGGCCCTCTCCGAGCTCGCCTCCGGCCGATACGTCCAGTCCTGGCCCGTCCGCATGGCCGCGGCCACCATCATGACCGTCCCCCTCATCATCGTCTTCATCATCTTCCAGCGCACCTTCGTCCGCGGCGTCGCCCTCACCGGCATGAAGGAATAGACGCCCCCCCCCGTCTTGTGTGCACCCACGCGCGCCCCGTGTCCACCGTTCATGGGCAAGCGCACCCTGAACAAGGCAGACAACCTGCGCGCGCAGAGCAGACGCCCGGCGCGCGCAAAAGCGCAAACCTCACAATTTTCTTCTCCTTGTCCCACAAGGACTTACGCGATTTCACCCTCCGCTATTTCCCGTTTTGGGCGCGCAAACTGGACCGACGGCCCATAGGTAGAGGGGCGTCGCGCGCACGCTCCGCGCCCGCCCCCACGCCTGAACGCCTCAACGCCTTCCCACCCCAGGAACACACGAATTTCAGACCCGCGCCCAATCAGCCATGCATCAACGCAAGTGCTTTGCAGAAAGCAACTTGCAGCGATCACGACGCCGCGCCGACCTCAAAAACCACCCAAAAAC